>NZ_CP049270.1:315683-631366 GCF_003048595.2 Campylobacter concisus
AATTTAAGAATAGTTCCGCTATATTACTCGAAAATGAGATATTACGATAGTTTATTTTTTAGATTTTTAAGAAATAATAGCATAATAGCAAGTGGCGGCAGCTACGAAATAGACGGAAAGATAAATAGTGGTTTTGCTGTTTATACAGATGCATTGATAGAAGAAAAAATTAATTTAAGGAAGTAAGAATGAGAAAGGCTGATTTAGTAGTTGGAGTTCAATGGGGTGATGAGGGTAAAGGCAAGATAGTTGATATGCTAGGACTAAACTATGACATGATCTGTCGCTCACAAGGCGGCCACAATGCCGGCCATACGATCTGGGTTGATGGCGTTAGATACGCGCTTCACCTTGTTCCAAGTGGAATTTTGCATAAAAATATCATAAATATCATTGGCAATGGTGTTGTTGTTTGCCCAGAAGTATTAATCACTGAAATGGCTCAGTTTGAAAATTTGGAAGGAAGACTTTATATTAGCGATAAAGCACATTTAAATCTAAGCTATCATAGTCAAATCGATCAAGCAAAAGAGAGACTAAAAGGCGAAAAAGCAATCGGTACGACTGGCAAAGGCATAGGACCAACTTATGCTGATAAAATAAGTAGAAGTGGCCACAGAGTAGGCGAACTACTTGAGCCAGAGCGTTTGTGCGATGCTTTAATGCATGATTTTGAGACAAACAAATGCGTATTTGACGCACTTGGTGTAAAAATTCCTAATGAAAATGAATTGCTTGAAGAGCTAAAAAGATATAAAGAGGTTTTGGCTCCATTTATCGCAAATACTACAAATTTAGTTTGGAAAGCGCTAGATGAAGATAAAAAAGTCCTACTTGAAGGCGCTCAGGGCACACTTTTAGATATCGACCATGGCACATATCCATACGTAACTAGCTCAAATACTATAAGTGCAGGTGCTTGCACAGGTCTTGGACTAAATCCAAAAGAAATCGGTGAAGTAATAGGCGTCATAAAGGCCTATACGACTCGCGTTGGTTTTGGCCCTTTCCCAACAGAAGATAAAGGTACAAGTGGCGATAAGATGTGTGATATCGGTAAGGAATTTGGCACAACAACAGGCCGCCGTAGACGTTGTGGCTGGTTTGATGCTGTGAGTGTAAAATACGCATCAAGACTTGATGGTGTTGATACCTATGCACTTATGAAGCTTGATGTACTTGATGGATTTGAAGTGGTAAAAATTTGCAAAGCTTATCAATATAATGGTGAAACTATCGATTATATGCCGACAGATCTTGAAAATGCAACTCCTATCTATGAAGAACTAGCAGGCTGGGATAGCGTAAAAGGCATAAGCAAATATGAAGATCTGCCAGCAAATGCAAGAGCTTATATCGAGAGAATAGAAGAGCTAACTGGCGTAAAGATCGGCTACATCTCAACAAGCCCTGAAAGAAGTGATACAATCATTAGATGAAAAGCAAATTTACCTCTATTGTTCGTGTAAAAAAGCAAGAAATGGACAAAGTAGAGGCCAAGCTCGCCGTTGCCAGGCTTAATGTGAGAAATTTTGAAGAAAATTTATCGCGTTTAAGAGCTAAACTTGGCGAGTTTGTTTTGCCAAAAAGTGGCAATATAGGCGAACTAAAGGAAAATTTAGAGCTGATAAATATAACAAGGCAGGAGCTAAATGCTTGCAAAGAGAGCCTTGAAATAGCCAACAAAGAAGTTTTACACTACGAGCATAAATATAAAAATGTAAATTTAGAGTACGAAAAGATGAAATATCTAGAAAAAGAAGAGTTCAAAAAAGAGATAAAACGCATACAAAAGGCCGAAGCACTTGCACTTGACGAGTTTGCTGTGATGAAATTTGTTACTAAAAGTGAGCAGTGATGAGAGGGTTTTTATTATTTTTCGCGATCCTAAATTTTGCATTTTGCTACGAAGTGCCTGTTGACTGTACGCAAATTTTTGAAGCTAGAAAAGAAGAAATTTCAAAGGAACTTGAGATTATAGATGAACAGCGCCAAGCTTTAGAGGTATTTCGCGCAAGCTCGGCAGCAGCCTATGAAGAAAATAATAAAAAACTTACCAAAAAAGAAGCTGACCTAAATGCGACAATGAAAGTGATCGAGCAAAAACGCAAAGAGATCGATGAAGTGGTCGCCAAAAATGAAAAAATTTTAAAAGAACTTCGCACAATGACTAGCGATAAAGTCAATGAGTCGTATTCTAAGATGAAAGATGGCGCGGCAGCTGAGGTACTCTCTAAAATGCCTAGATCAAACGCAGCCACCATACTTTATGCCCTTGATGCCAAAAAGATATCAACCATCATGGCGAAAATGGATCCAAAAGTAGCATCTGAGATCACTACTTTGCTTCAAAAAGGACCACCATTTGCTGATGAAAAAGGCGATATGCCAACTCCAGCCGGTAGCATAAATATACAGTAATAAATTTTTGCACAAGCAAACAAAATTTTAAAAAATTTAGACACCAAAATATAAAGCACTTGCTTATAAATTTTTAATTTTAAGCTCACCTAACTTTAGCTTGTATACTTTTATGGTAGTTATTTTTTAACCAAACTTGCTAGGACACCAACTCCAAGGATGGCTAGAATGATAAAAAGGCTAATTTGTGCAGAAATTTCAAAACCGATATGAAAGATATGAGCAGTCGCATTTACAGCTAGCTTTGCTGCGATGAAAAACAAAAGCACGATCACAGAAATTTCTAAATACTTTAAAAAATTTTTGAGTGCTTCAAGCACAAAATAAAGCGTTCTTAGCCCAAGTATTGCAAATATCATCGCTGAATAAACAATCACAGGATCTTTACTCACAGCAATGACAACCGGAACGCTATCAAAAGCAAATATCACATCGCTTAGCTCAATCACGCAAAGACACAAGAATAATGGTGTTGCTATCCAAGTGGCTTTTAGCCTTAAAATTTGATCGTTAAGAGCAGTTTTTTGACTATCTGAAATTTGCTTAGAAATTTCGCTAAATTTAACAAAAAAACTATGTCCAAAAAGCCGTGGTAAAACCGGAAAGAAGCGATAAACTGCCCTATAAGCTATGTGGTTTGAATAATCTTTTATATCTTCATCACACTTATCTTTTTTTATCATCATTACGGCACTATATGCGACTATTGCTGCAAATATTAGCTCCATCCAAGGCGAGATGGCAAAAAGCATTGTACCTACGGCTACAAAGATGAGCCTAAATATCATAGCTCCTATAACGCCAAAATAAAGCACTCTGTGGCGGTAAATTTCAGGTATATTAAACCATGAAAAAATCGCCATCATCACAAAAAGATTATCTACTGAGAGCGACTTTTCTAGCGCATATCCTGCAAAATAAAGACTTGCTATTTCACTGCCTCGCTCAAAATATAAATATATGCCAAAAAGTACCGAAACTCCTATCCAAAAGATAGACCAAATACCAGCTTGTTTTAGTGAAATTTTCTCATCATGTTTATGAGCAAAAAGATCTATTCCAAAGGCAAGTGATGCCATTATAAGAAAAACTATAATTGTTTGAATTTCTAATGCGTTCACTTTTATCCTTAAAATTTTAACAAGGCATCATCAATACTTCTACTATCTCGCCTTTTGCGATAAATTCTGTTTCTTTTGGGATGATAAGCAACGCAGCCTCATTTGTTAGGTTGTTTACGATTGCTGAGCTACCAAGCTTTTTGCCATCTAAATTTACAAAAATTTTGCCCTCACGGTTTTCTAAATTTACAGCCGTAAATTCTAAAAATGGTGAGCGTTTTTTATAGTCTTCATCCATTATCGCCGTGATCTTTGGCTCTTCTTGACCAAACCACGCATTTATTAGGACTCTTACGTAAAGCACACACATAACCATTGCCGAGTACGGAAATCCTGGCAGTGCAAAGATATATTTATCACCTGACTTTGCTACTCTAATGTGGCGGCCTGGCTTGATAGCAGCGCCCTCAATAATGAGTCTGAAATTTTCATTTAAAGCGCCTTTTACAAAGTCATAGTCCCCCATACTTATGCCACCAGTCGTCACTAATATATCAGCTGATTTTAGCGCATTTATGATCGCTTTTTCGACAAGCTCAGCCTTATCTCTTACGATCTCACAAAGGACCGGCTCTGCGCCCATTTTGCGTATCTGCATAGCGATGCCTACGTGATTTGAGCTGTGAATTTGCGCTGGATTTTCTAATGGCTCGCCAAGGTCTTTTATCTCGCTACCAGTTGCAAGTATCGCCACTCTTGGGCGTATGAAAACGCTTACGTGAAAGACACCAAGCTCAGCAAGAAGTGCTATCTCAGCGTAGGTTAGACGTGTGCCTTTTTTGATCAAAATTTCACCTTTTTTGTAGCTTTCTCCTACTTCGCGCACGGCAAAACCCTTTGACACACTCTTTTTGATAAGTATTTTTGATCCGACAACCTCGACATTTTCTACCGGCACAAGAGTATCAGTGCCTTCACTCATTAGTGAGCCAGTGAAAGTTTTTACACATTTACTACCCTCTATGACTAGTCCTTTGTCGCTTCCAGCAGGCAGGTCTGTGATGAGCTCAAGCTCGTTTAGACCATCTTTAAAAGCAAAAGCGTAGCCGTCCATCGCTGAAACTGGCTTTGCTGGGTAATTTTCGGCGGCCGTCACGTCGTAGGCGATATTTCTATCAAGTGCGTCCGTGATAGCTACTTTTTCGACCTTTTCCCACGCATTTATTGTATCTTTTAGAATTTTTAGGCTATCTGCGTAACTCATAAAATCTTTCATTTTTATCCTTTTTATGAAATTTTTGCATATTCTATCCATTTCGCTCTTAAAAAATTAACCTTTGTTTTATTTAATGATTATTAAAATGTCGTTTAAGAAATCAGTTTGATTTTACCCTATACACAGGAATATTCATGAATAAAACAGTGCTTTACATCATTGCAGGTGCAAGCTTAGGCATTCTTGGCCCAGTGCTTGTTTATTTTGGCAACCCAGCAAATATGGGCGTTTGCGCGGCTTGCTTTTTAAGAGATAGCGTAGGTGCTCTTGGCTTTCACCAAGCTAAGGTCGTGCAGTATCTAAGGCCAGAAATTTTAGGGCTTATCATCGGGGGCTTTTTAGCAAGCCTGCTTTGGAGTAGAAATTTCACTCCAGTGTCAGGCAGTGCGGCATTTTCTAGATTTTTCTTAGGCGTGTTTGCTATGATTGGTTGCCTTATCTTTTTGGGTTGTCCATGGAGAGCGTTTTTGCGTCTTGGCGGAGGAGATATGACCGCCATTGCTGGTCTTGTCGGTCTATTTGCTGGAGTTTTTGTTGGACGATTTTTCAAGAAAAATGGTTACGTCATACCTGAAAATGATGCCACAACAAAACCAGTTGCGTTTTTGCCATTAATCATTGCTATTTTGCTTTTAATAGCCCTTGTTTTTGGTTTAAAGCTTGGCGATAATGGTGCATTATTTAGCTCAGAAAAAGGCCCAGGTTCAATGCATGCAAATATCTTTATCTCACTTGTTTGTGCTATTGTTATTGGTATTTTTATGCAAAGAAGTAAATTTTGCTCAGTTGGAGCGATTAGCAAAGTTTTTGAGCGTGATCTTTCAATGTTTTATGGCATTGTATCTATCATCGTTTTTGCAAGTATCACAAATTTAGCTCTTGGACAATATAAATTTGGCTTTGAAGCTCAACCTATCGCTCATAATGATGTTCTTTGGAATTTCTTAGGTATGAGCTTGGCTGGTCTTTGCTTTAGCCTAAGTTATGGCTGCCCAGGCAAACATTTAGTACAAATGGGAGCTGGAAATTTAAGCTCAGCTGTATTTGTTTTAGGTATGGGAGCAGGCGCTGCGATAAGCCATAACTTCATACTTGCAAGCTCATCAGCTGGCATCACTCCTTATGCTCCATATGCCGTAGCGATCGGCTTTATCTATGCTATTTATGTCGGAGTTTTTACTAAAAAAGCATAATATAAATTTGGCTGCTTTTGCAGTCAAATTTACTCACTTTTTATATCTATCACTTCATCAAAAGGTTTAAAAAGCTCGCGTTGGTGTGTGATCATTAAAATACTAGCCTTAATCTTAAAATTTTTTAGCGGCAATAGTAATGCATTTTGTTTTAAGATATGGCAAACGATAATTCTAAATCGAACTAAAATTTTAACAATGAATTGATAAAATTAATAAACATCAATATAAAGTAAATATTTTAAGCTATTTTGATATAGAATATCGATTTTAATTTTATCTAAAGGAATTCTATGAAGTTTAGTATACTTGCTTCATCACTGATCTTTAGCTCGCTGTGGGCTTTAGATACAAATAACAGTGATTATTCAGTTGTTTTACCAACTATCGAGGTGGAAGGTATCTCGGAGCAAAATACCCTAAAAGGTTATATCGCGTATGATAGCGCGGATATCAATAGGAATGGACTCAGTAACAAAGAGACGCCACAAACTATCGAAAATATAGATATACAAAAGAACAGAAACTACGGTACAAATGATCTCTCAAGTATCCTAGAAGGAAATGCTGGTATTGATGCAGGCTATGATATGAGAGGCGAGAGCATCAAGATAAGAGGCTTTAGTGTTGATGGCGGTGATATATATAGAGATGGTGTTAGAGACTCTGGTCAGATAAGACGTAGTACAGCAAATGTTGAGAGAGTTGAAATTTAAAAGGGCCAGCTTCGATCTTATATGGAAGAAGTGATGGCGGCGCAGTTGTAAATTTGGTTAGTAAAAAGGCAAATTTTATGCCTGTTTACAAGCTCTCAGGCAGGGTTGGTAGCTGGAGCAGATATGGCGGTGGTGTTGATATAAATCATGTAGTAAATAATCAATTAGCCGCAAGACTAACGACTGATATGGAGCGTGGAAAATCATGGAGAGAGGGCGTAAAATATAAAAATTTTATGATAAGTCCAAGTATTATTGTGACAAATGATGGTGGAACGGTGAGCTTTGAGGCGCAATACACATATGATAATGCTTGGCGCGTACCTGATAGAATGCCAACAAAAAGTGTCTATGACAAACTTGGTATCGACTATACAAAGGGATTTTCTCACGATGGAGACTTTGTTGAAGATAAGCTTCGTTTCTTCCGTACTGAGCTAAATGCGCAACTAGTAAAGGATATAAATTTAAAATGGGTTTTTGGATACAGAAAAGCTAGTCAAAATTTTGATCATTATTTTAGTGGTACCATCATGCCTGGAAATAGATTAAAGCAAAACTATGCTAAACAACAAACCGATAATGACACGCTCTCAAATGCCATAACGCTTACAAAAGAGCTTGAATTTACAAGATTTAAGCATAATCTTACTTTTGGATATGACAACAGCGTAGAAACTCGCCATCCAAGGCTTTGGTTTGATAGCGCAAAAAATGTAACTATAAATCCATATGCATCAAGATCAAGTTGGGGTAGTGTGGGCTACATACCACTTAATACTGATAATAAGCATAAAGCTACAAATAATGGAGTGTTTTTAGAAGATCTAATAAGCTTAGATGACAAATATAGGCTACTTCTTGGTGGCAGGTTTGACTTTTATAAATTTAAAACAAGAAATATTGCAGATATGACAAATAGCTACAAAGGGCACTCTTTTAGCCCAAGAGTTGGCTTGCTGTGGGACTTTTTACCAGAGCATACCGCGTATGCTTCATACTCAAAGAGTTTTGCCCCATACGGCGGTCGCGGGAATATAGGTATAAGTATAGGCGATACAACGATACTTGATCTAAAACCGCAGAACAATGAGCAATACGAAATCGGCTTAAAAAGCACATGGGCTGATAATAGATTTAGCTCAAACCTAGCGATATTTCAGATCGAGCATAACAATATAAGATATAGACCAGATCCTATAAATGATCCATATACTTGGGCGCAACGTGGTAAAGAGCGAAGTCGTGGTATAGAGCTAAATATCTTGGGTAAAATTTATGAAAATTTATATCTAAGAAGCTCTCTTGGATATATGAGGGCCATTATCGCAAGTGATAAATCAAATCCATTAAACGAAAGACTCAGTCTAAACAATACAACCAACTGGCAGGGCAATGTTTTTTTAAGATATGCTAAAAACGACAAATGGTATGTCGAAAGTGGCGTAACAGGATACTCTAAGCGATATAGCTACCGCACAAGTAATGGTAGAGTCATAGACGAACATCTTCCTGGTTTTGCTAGATTTGATGCAAGTGCTGGATATAACTTTAACGAACACGCTCAAATAACACTAGCGATAAATAATATCTTAAATAAAAAATACTGGCGTTCTGATTCAAGACCTGGCGACGAGAGATCGTTTATGCTAAATATGCACTACACTTTTTAACTAAAATTTACACCGCCTTCTATTTGGCGGTGTAATCTTTTGTCATGTGAAATTTGGAGAAATTTAGCCACCAAAGATGGCTAAATTTGAAGTTATCTTAAAATTTGAATCTTTGCTTTTGCGCGGAGTTTGTCAAAATAATCAGCCATAAGTTTTTCTTGCTCACCTTGATAAAGCTCGTTTATAACATTATCCTTAACATCTGCAAAGCTTGGTGTGTATGAGCCTATTTTCTCTTTTACATAAAACATATCAAAACTATCAGCGCCTTTTAGTATTTGGGTAAATTCGCCATTATTTGTGCCAGCTATGATAGCTGCTAGTCTTGGATCTATGCTTTGATAGTCTAAACTTAGCTCTTGTGTTTGTATGCTGCTAAGTAGTGATGGACTTGTTTTTTGAGCTTCTAGTTCTTCAGGATTTTTTGCCCTATAAAGGACCACTTTAGCAGTGCTAAAGACCTTAAATTTATCGGGATTAGCATCAAAATACATCTTTGCTTTTTGCTCATTTACATTTTTGCCAGCTTCAGCCAAGATGCTTTTATAAAGCTTTTCTTGAAGCATCTTTTTTTCTATGTTGTTTTTAAACTCCAAAAAGTCCATGCCTTGAGCTTGGATAGAGCTTCTAAACTGAGAATTTGTCATGCCATTTTGCTTTGCGATTGATTCGATTCTGTCGTTTAGCTCAAATGGTGTTACGCTAATGTTTAAATTTTTTATTTGAGCATCTTCGAGTCTATCCCTTATGAGTAAATTTAAAGCATCTTGTTCGCTAGCTCTTAACTGCTCTTTCAAGCTATAAACTTCATAAAGTGTGATGGGTTCGTTCTCTACAATGGCTGCGATACCATTTACCATCTGAGCTGAATATAAATTTAAAGCACTTAGCATACCAGCAGCCAAAAAGAGCATTTTTTTCATAATAAAACCTTTATTTAAGTATTTAGTAAATATAATTTTGGGCAATTATAACATAAAAATAAGGCACAAAATGATAGTTACTAGATTTGCTCCTTCGCCTACTGGATACCTACATATAGGTGGACTTAGGACAGCTCTTTATAATTATTTATACGCAAGAGCTAATAACGGAAAATTTTTACTTCGCATTGAAGATACTGACCTAAAACGAAATTCAGAAGAAGCCACACAGGCCATAAAGGAGGCTTTTGCTTGGTGTAAGCTAGATCATGACGGTGAAGTAACATATCAGTCAAAAAGATTTGATCTTTACAAGGAGTATGTAAAAAAGCTTCTTGAAGAGGGCAAAGCATATAAATGCTACATGAGCAAGGACGAGCTTGAAGAGCTTAGAGCTAGCCAAGAGGCCAGAAAAGAGCGCCCAAAATATGATAATAGATATAGAGACTTTACGGGCACTCCTCCAGCTGGTATCGAGCCAGTTATCCGTATAAAAGCCCCGCTTAGCGGCGAGATCGTGATAAATGACGGTATAAAAGGTGAAGTTAAATTTAGAGTTGAAGATATATTAGACGACTTCATCATCGCAAGAAGCGACGGCACACCGACCTATAACTTTACGGTCGTGATAGACGACGCACTAATGGGTGTAACGGACGTAATCCGCGGCGACGATCACCTCTCAAATACCCCAAAACAAATTGTGCTCTACGAGGCGCTTGGCTTTAAAACACCAAAATTTTATCACGTAGCGATGATAAACGGCGAGGACGGCAAAAAGCTTAGCAAGAGGCACGGCGCAACCGATGTCATGGAGTATAAAAAGATGGGCTATCTGCCTGAAGCGCTCTTAAATTTTCTCGTTCGTCTTGGCTGGAGTCATGGCGATGATGAAATTTTTAGCATTGATGATATGCTTAAATACTTTAATCCAAACGATATCAACAAAAGCTCAAGCACATACAATGCTCAAAAGCTTGACTGGCTAAATTCTCACTACATCAAGACTTTGTCTTATGAGAGACTAGCGCACGATATGCTTGAGTTTGGCGTTGATTTTAAGGCTTTGGTAAAAGGCGAGCTACTGCTAAATTTGCTCCGTGAGAGATCAAAGACATTAATTGAAATGGTAAATAGCGCAAACGCGATAATCAACGCTCCAAAAAGCTACGATGAGAAAGCTTGGGCTAAATTTATAAATGAAAATAGTAAAGAAATTTTGGCTAAATTTGCTCAAATTTTAGATCGTGACCTTGACGCAAAGGGCTACGAGGAGCTAACAAATAAATTTTTAGAGCAAAATAGCTTAAAGCTAAAAGACCTAGCTCAGGCTCTAAGAATAGCGCTAACTGGCTCAAGCGTGAGCCCAAGCATCTTTGAAGTGCTTGAAGTAGTGGGCAGTAGCGAGACGAAAAATAGAATACAAAATTTATTAAAGGAAGAGAAATGACACATGTAACTAAAGAAGAAGCACTAAACTACCACATAGGCGGTAAGATCGAGATAAAGGTAAAGACGCCTTGCGAGACGTCAAGAGACCTTTCAATGGCCTATACGCCTGGCGTTGCAGAGCCTTGCAAAGAGATAGAAGCTGACAATGAACTAGCTTATAAATATACAAATAAAGCAAATCTAGTAGCCGTTATCACTGACGGCACGGCTGTTCTTGGACTTGGAGACATCGGCGCCATTGCTGGTAAGCCAGTTATGGAAGGAAAGTCGGTCTTATTTAAAAAATTTGCAAACGTGGATGCCTTTGACATCGAGCTAGACGAGCATGATCCAGATAAGATCGTTGAGATTTGCAAGGCTCTTGCTCCGACATTTGGTGGTATAAATTTAGAAGATATCCGTGCTCCAAAATGCTTTGAGATAGAAAGAAAGCTTCAAGAAGCAGTCGATATCCCTGTAATGCACGATGATCAACACGGTACAGCGATGATAACAAGTGCTGGTATGATAAATGCGATGGAAATTTCTGGCAAAGATATATCTAAGATAAAAATCGTAGTTAGCGGCGCAGGTGCGGCTGGCATTGCATGCGCGAAGATGTATAAAGCGCTTGGTGCAAAACACATCGTGATGATAGATAGTAAAGGCGTAATTCACTCAAAAAGAACAGACCTAACACCTGAAAAGGTAGAGTTTGCGCTTGAGACTGAGGATAGGACTTTGGCTGATGCGATGAGGGGTGCTGATATGTTTTTAGGTCTTTCTAAGCCTGGTGTGCTTACAAAAGAGATGGTTACTTCAATGAATAAAGAGCCTATCATCTTTGCTTTGGCAAACCCAGTGCCTGAAATTTATCCAGAGGATGTTGAGGCTGTAAGAAGTGACGTTATGATGGGCACAGGCAGAAGCGACTATCCTAACCAAGTAAATAACGTTTTAGGTTTCCCTTTTATCTTTAGAGGTGCGCTTGACGTTAGAGCTAAAAAGATCACTGAAAATATGAAAATGGCTGCAGCTAGAGCACTTGCACAACTTGCAAAAGAGCCAGTGCCAGCTGAGGTTTTAAAGGCAAGTGGCGTTAGCGAGCTAAAATTTGGTAAAGAGTACATCATCCCAAAACCATTTGATAAACGTGTGCTAACAGCGGTTGCTCCAGCAGTTGCAAAAGCTGCGGTTGAAGATGGTGTAGCGAGAGTAAAAGATTTTGATGTTGAGGCTTATAGAGCCAAACTTGCAAAAGGATTTTAAAATTTAGCCCAAATTTTGGGCTAAACTCTTTTTGGCATTTTGTAAAGATAAACCCTGTAAAAATAGTAAATTTAAGGATAAAAAATGCAAAACGTGAAGCTCATCTCGCACCCACTGATCGAGCATAAATTAACCATTCTACGTGATAAAAACACCCAGCCTTTTCAGTTTCGCATGCTAGTTGATGAGATCAGTTATCTTATGATCTTTGAGGCAACTAGAAATTTAAAGGTAAAAGATGTAAAAGTCCAAACTCCAGTTGCGGTGGCAGATGCAAAGAGACTTACTACAAAAGTGATGATATGCCCCATCTTAAGGGCTGCTCTTGGTATGCTTGATAGCGTTTTTACCATCATTCCAGATGCGAGTGTGGGCTTTTTGGGCTTTCAGCGAAACGAAGAGACAGCACAGGCTGAGTTCTTCTACGCAAAGCTTCCAAAAGATGCAAAAGAGCGCATGGCGATCATCATCGATCCTATGTTTGCGACTGGTGGTACGGCGATAGACGCGGTCAAATTCTTGCGTGAAAAGGGCGTTAAAGAGATCAAATTTATCTCTATCATAGCTGCTCCTGAGGGGCTAAAGAGATTTAGTGAAATTTACCCGGACGTCGAGGTCTATACGGCATCGATTGATGAGAAACTAAACGAGAAAAACTACATCGTTCCAGGTCTTGGTGACGCTGGCGATAGAGTTTTTAACACGCTTTAAGGGCAAAATTTGAACAAAAGACTTTTGCCAGCCTTAGTCGCCTTTGTCATTGCTATTATTGTTGGCACTTTCTTTTTCTCAAATAATGGTAGTGAAGCAAATAAAAACGCTCAAATTTTACTTGAGCAGCTAAACAAAGAGGGACAAAAAAGCCAGAGCCTTGCAGAAAATGGCTCATACACTTCAAAAGATGAGGTCGCTCTTTATATCTATAAATTTAACAAGCTGCCAAAGAATTTCATAACCAAAAAAGAGGCACTTGAACTTGGCTGGGACGCAAAAAGCGGAAATTTATGGCAGATAAGCGGCGGCAAAAGTATCGGCGGGGATAGGTTTTCAAACAGAGAAAAGAAGCTACCTGAAGCTGATGGCAGAAAGTGGTTTGAGTGCGATGTAAATTACAATGGCGGCAGGCGCGGCGCTGAGAGAATTTTATACTCAAACGACGGACTTATCTACTACACGCCCGATCACTACGAGCATTTTTACCTGCTTTATGAGAAGAGGATGCAATGAAAAGCGTAATCCTAGATGCCAAAAAGATGTCTGAAAAAGAGAAGATGCATGAGTATTTTGCTAAGAAATTTGACCTGCCAGAGTACTACGGCAAAAATTTAGACGCGCTCTTTGACTCTCTTTGCGAAATAAATGAGCCAACTCTTATAAAGCTAAAAAATGAAAAATTTTTGGATGATAGTGCAAAAGAGAGCTTGACTCGGCTATTTCGCGATGTTTGCAACGAAAATGAGATGGTTAAATTTGAGCTTGTAAAAGATTAAAAATGATATTTGGAAAGATTGATTATCTAAATTTACTCCCATTTCACGTTTTTTTAAAATCAGCCCCACTAAGCTCTCAGATAAAAAAGGCGATCGAGTTTAAAAAGGGCGTGCCAAGCAAGTTAAATAGAGCCCTAAACGCTAGAAAAATCGACGCTGCGGTGATCTCAAGCATAGCTAGCAAAAAGGCAAATTTAAAGAAGCTAAATTTTGGAATAGTCGCCAAAAAAGATGTAAAAAGCGTGCTTGTGCGCAAGAACTCAGCCCCAAAGCCAGATCCTGCCTCAGCCAGCTCAAACGCCCTAGCCAAGGTGCTTAAACTAAATGGAGAGGTGATCATAGGCGACAGGGCGCTAAAGGCATACTTAAGCGAGGGTAAAGAGTGCTTTTATGATCTTGGTAAAATTTGGCACGAAAAGACAAATTTGCCCTTTGTTTTTGGGAGATTTTCTTACGTAAAAAATGGCTCGTTTTACAAAAAACTGGTCGCAAAATTTCTACAAAAAAATGTAAAAATTCCAAATTATATATTAGCCCAGTATGCCAAAAGTAGAGGCATAAGCGAGCAAGATATCAAGTGGTATCTTAAATTTATAAGCTACAAAATAGGACCAAAAGAGCAAAAATCACTCAGAAAATTTTTTAAAGAAAATAGATTATTAAAAGTAGCAAAAAAGAATTAATTTTTTATAGCTTCTTAGTAGCTGCCAAGAAGCTATAAAATTTAGTGGTGCATATGCATATTAGTTGAGTTATCATCACTCATATTTTGCATCATCATCTTGTGGTGATCGTGCATTGGCATATCTGCTGGCATGTTCATTGGCATATTCATATGCATACCCATCTCACCGTTTTCAGCCTTGTAGCCAGTTATGCTAGGATCAACCATGCCAAATATCATTGCGACGTGTGCGACGATCAAGGCAAATATGAGTAGGCAAAAGTGAAGCTTTAGCTTTGCCTTTTCGCTTGCGTTTTTGTAGATCAAATTTAGCTCTAAAAGCGCGATGCCAAGAAGTGGTATTACGCTGATGAGATATGAGTAGACAGCGATGACATCGGCATATCCACGCCATTTTATACTTGGATAAATTTTTGCCATAAAATAGATCACAAGAGCTGTAAAATAGACCCCAAGCACTATGCCAGCAAATTTGCCAACAGCCTTAAAGCCAGCATTTTTGCCGCTATCCATGTGATACATAGTGAGAAACTCCATCGCCACTAAAAGCTCCGTAAGCCCCACAGGTATCACCATGAAGAGGATTAGATTGTAAGGTTGATTGAGCGATAAAAGCTCCATGTAGTGTGTCATTACCATTGTAAGTCCTTTGTAAAAAATTTAAAGAAGATTAACGCCAAATTGCTAATAATTATAAAATATCAAGATAACAAATTTAAGCTAGTCTTTAAACTCGTGTGAGATGACTGGAGAAAATTCTTCCCAATGAAGTTTGGTTTTAAATGTTGGCATCTTGCTTTGAAATGGCTCTTTCTTAAGTGCTGCCATGGCGACACTATCGCCTTTTGGCTTAGCCGGTGCTTCTACGTTTAGTATAGAGCGTTCAAGATCGATGAAATCTTTTAAAATAATAGTATATGATTTAAAGAAATTTGCCTCTTTGTGAGCTAAAAGTAGCGAGCCAAACTCATCTACAAATAAATTTAAGGTCTCAGAAAATAGCTTATTGCTAATATTTTTTGCATCATTAAACTCATCTTTTAAAAATGTAGCCATCGCTAAAAATATAAATCCAACGTAGTCCTCGCTGTCTTTGCAAAGCTCGCTATCACGTCTATATGGGCTTAGTTTTAAACATTCAATAACCCTAAGCCTAGCTGCTCCGTTGTCTCTGCCTTCTTCATAAAATGAGGCACTTAAAGGGATATTTGTAAAGCCAAAAAGAACGTCATTTTGTTCTTTTGAAAATTCTTCAAAGCTAAATTTATCTAAATTTTTAAACGCAATATCACTATCCTCGCTTAAAGGATTTGCGCTTAAGTATTTTAGCTGCTCTTTCCACCTTGCAAATTTCTCATCATTTGTGTAAAAAAACATAGGATATGCTAGAAATTCGTAAAAATATGATCTTGCTTTTATAATGTTTTTATCCATTTAATAAATCCTCTTTCATCGCGTTTATTTGGGCTTGAACCATTAGTTTGGCCTTACAGTCAGCACAGCAGTAAAGCGCTTTTATCTTGACCCTATCGTTGCCAAATCTTGGTTGCATTATAGTTGCGATCTTTTCGACCGCTTTTTTAGTCGCAAACTCTTTTCCGCACTCAACACAGGCAAAAAGCTCATCTCGTGCCAGCTCATTATATGTAAAAAACTCAGGCTTAAGAGAAATTTTTCCAACCTCAAGGCTTATGGTATCTTTTTCAGCACAGCTTAGTTCGCAGTATCCGCAAGCTGTACAGACGCTTGGATTAAATAAAATCGAATTTGTCTTTTTATCAGCCACTAGCGCACTTACGTTACAAGCGCCAACGCAACTTAGACAAAGCGTACAGCTATCAGTGTTTATCTTGACATCGCCGTATCTTATCATCTCGCCGCTTTTTACCACGCCAAGATCTTCACTACCTACTAAAAACTCGAGCCTTTTTGCAAAAATTTCTCTTTTTGGTAAGGCATATTCGTTTATTGTGTGTTGTGAGTCAGCTATAAATTTTGCCTTTTTGAGTGTATCTTCAAGCTCATTTTTATCTTTAGCGTGATAGATCGCCGTCTCTTTAAATTTAAGCTCATAAATTTGATTTAAGATGCTAATGGCGTCTTTTTCGCCTTTGCCAAGAGTTTTGCTAAATAAAATCACACTCGCACCACTTTCTTGAAGCAATGTAAGAAGATGCGCTTGATTTAACATATGCGGTGCTGATATGAAAAAAGGTAGGACATTTTCAGGTAGGCTTATATTTAGCTCGTCTAAATTTGTTTCATTAGAGATTATTAGTGGAATTTTGCCTTTGTAAAGTTTGGCAATAGTAGCAAATGAGTTTTGTGGCATAAGTGTAGAGTCAAGAGATCCGCTAGGGCAGACGCTAATGCAGTTGCCACAATTTACACAATCAATTTGTGAGAAAACAAGATGCTTTGTCTCATCTTCTTTTAAAATGGCCACAGTTGGACAAACATCAACACAGCGTCCACAAATTTCATTTCTTCGTTCATGGTATTGGCAGATCGAAGAGTCATATTGAGTTAGACTTTTGTACTTAAATTTTGGAGTTTTTTCATTTAAAATTTTAAGCACAGCTTCATCTTCTAGCCCAGCTATCTCGTAACAGCCGCTTTGCTTTAGCATATAATCTCTTGCGTTTTCAACCAAGAAAAAGTCACAATCGACCTCAAATTCGTCATTTGCTCTAAGTATCAAAACACTAAGTTCGCCAGCTGCTCCATAAATAAATTTTACTTCAAAATGCGTTAATTCAATGACTTTATAGCCATTTTCTTTTAATAAATTTGCTAGTTCCTCACGGCCTGAGTTGCTTACTATTACGACATTTTTGCCGACTTCTTTTTCGTAATCAACATCCTTTGCCATATCAAATGCAGTTGCTCTTGCTTCATAAAGCAAAAGTGTATTTTTAGCTTTTTCTAATACGCTTGCAGTTGTATTTTTTAGATAAAAATTTATCTCAGGTGCGGTAATGTTTGATTTAAGCTTTGGTGAGTTAGAAACTAAATATTCTTCCTTTTCGTTATTTATTTCTATCTGTTCATTTAGCATTAAAGTATCGTCAAAATCGTTATAAAAGCCAAATTCTTTCATAATTTCTCCTATTATCAAAAACAGGCTTATTTTAATATTAATGAGATTAATGGACTCTGAATTTTATATGTTCCTTTTTGCTCTAAGTTTTAATTTATAATATTTTTTATGTTAAAATCACGGCTTGGTAAAACTAACTTACTAGGAGCACAAATTGAGCGATTTAAGAGATATCCCACAAGTTGATAAGATCATAAAAAACGAAGCATTTTCAGGATTTGATATAAATTTAGTCACATTGCTTGCAAGGCAAATTTTAAATGAAGTTAGAGCTAAAATTTTAAATGAAAATGCAAATTTTGCGTTACAAGAAATAATAGATTTAATCCTAAACGAATATCATAAATTTAATGAATCAAGTCTTCAAAGAGTGCTAAATTTAACTGGTGTGACCATACATACAAACCTCGCTAGAAGTGTCATCGATAAAGAAATTTTAAGCCGTGCAACTCCGGTAATCACAGGGTATTCAAACCTTGAATACAACCTAAAAACAGGCAGCCGCGGCAACAGATATGACTATATCGGTGAGATGATCGCAAGAGCATTTGGTTTTGAAGACGCTATCGTCGTAAATAATAACGCAAGTGCAGTATTTTTGGTGTTAAACACCTTTGCAAGAGGCAGAGAAGTCGTCGTTAGCAGAGGCGAACTAGTCGAGATCGGCGGTAGTTTTAGAGTGCCAGAAGTTATGGCAAATGCGGGCTGCTTTTTGAAAGAGGTTGGCACGACAAACAAAACTAAGCTAAAAGACTACGAAGAGGCGATTAGTGAAAATACGGCGATGCTTGTAAAGGTTCATCGCTCAAATTTTGACATTGTGGGTTTTAGCGAAGAGGTTGCAGCAAATGAACTAAGTAAATTGGGATGTGAGCAAAATTTGATAGATTATTTTGATCTTGGCAGTGGATTTTACGGAAATTTGCCGTTTAACTTAGATAAAAATGAGCCAGATCTAAAAAATTTAAAAGATGTTTCGCTAGTTAGCTTTAGTGGCGATAAGCTGCTTGGTGCGGTGCAGTGCGGAATCATTGTTGGCAAAAGAGAGCTCATCGCAAAGCTTAGAAAAAATCAGCTTTTAAGAATGCTTCGCGTAGATAAAGTGATCATCTCGCTTTTGGCTGAGAGCATGAAAGCTTATTTAAATAAAGAATTTGAGCTAATCACAACGCAAAAACTGCTTCACAAAAGCGTAAAAGAGCTTGAAATCTTAGCAAATTTTATAAATAAAAATCTAAAAACTCTGCTTGAGATAGTTCGCACACAAACCTTTGTGGGGGGCGGTGCGATGCCAAATAAAAAGATCCCAAGCGTGGCTTTGGCAGTTAGTGGAGATGCAGTTTTAAATGAGCAAAAATTTAGGCAAAAAAAGGTGATCGGCCGCATAGAAAATGATAAATTTTTACTTGATTTAAGAACACTTTTAGATGAAGATGTAAATGAACTAATAAAAATAATAAATGAAACGGAAGAAAAATGAGTCTAATAATAGGAACAGCAGGGCATATCGACCACGGAAAAACTGCACTCATAAAAGAGCTAAATGGCTTTGAGGGGGACAATCTTGAAGAGGAGAAAAAGCGTGGCATAACGATCAATCTAAGCTTTTCAAATTTAAGTAAAAATGATGAAAATATCGCATTTATCGACGTGCCAGGGCATGAAAATCTCATAAAAACGATGATAAGTGGCGCGTATGGCTTTGACGCGTGCTTGTTTGTGGTGGCGGCAAATGACGGACTTATGCCTCAAAGCTTGGAGCACCTTGAAATTTTAAATCTTCTTGGTGTGAAGTCTTTGATCGTGGCACTTACTAAGTGTGATCTCGTAGATGAAGCGACTATAAATTTAAGGAAAAAAGAGATAAGAGATGAAATTTCTAAATTTAAAAATCTGCAAATTTTAGAAATTTTTGCCGTTAGTATAAAGGATAAGGCAAGCATTGACGAGCTTAGAAACTACCTCTTTACGCTAAGAGCTAAAAAGCGCGATGAAGAGGGCGTTTTTAGATACTACATCGATAGGGTCTTTAGCCTAAAAGGTATCGGAAATGTCGTAACTGGCACCGTTATAGAGGGAAGCGTTAGTAAAAATGAGAAGCTTTTTAACTATGACGCTGGCAAAGAGGTGCTAGTAAGAAGCGTGCAAAGCCACGATAAATTCGTAGATAGCGCAGGGGTTAGCAGCCGTGTGGCGCTAAATCTAACTGGCATTGAGCTTAATGAGTTAAAAAAAGGGCAGCTACTTAGTAAAAAGGGCTATTTTAGGGGATTTAGAGAGGTTGATGCGGTCGTAACTGCTAAAAATCTCATTCACTCGCAAAGCGTAACCTTTTGTGTGGGTGCTAAAAACGTCCCTGCAAAGGTGCTTATACTAAGCCAAAAAGATGATAGCTACTTTGTTACCTTTAAATTTCAAAGCGATATGTTTTTGAAATTTGACGAGGCCTTTGTGCTTATCTCAGACGCACGCGTAATAGGCGGTGGCAAGGTGTTAAATCCTGTGCTTGAGCCACTGAAAAAAGCTGGCAAAATTCTCTTTTTGGCTGCACTTTTAAAGCATGATTTCATTGGGGCATTTTCTATACTTAAAGAAGCCCACAAAAATGGCTTTGGCATCATCTCGTCTTATCAAAGGTTTGGACTAAGTCACGAAGAGGCCGTAAATGTGGCTAAAAAAGTCTCAAATGTCTTTGTCGATGAAAAGGCTTTAAATATCTATGATCTAAGCGCGGTTGAGCGGATAAAGTCTGTGGTTAAATTTATGATAGAAAAAAATGAATTTGCCGTTTTCTCAGCTCAAAGTATAAGCCTAAAGCTTGCTTGGGCTAGTCAAAATTTAGCTCAAAAAGCACTTGATGAGCTTGAAAGTATAAACTTAATCTCTAAAAATGATGGCGTCTATACAAAAAAAGGCGTTGATATAAGCAAACTAAAGGTAAGGCTTGAAGAGAAAATTTATGAAATTTTAGAAAGCGGAAAGCTAGCTCCAACGGCACCTTATAATATATATGATGAGCTGGAAATAGATAGGCTAAGTGGCGATAATGCACTTAAAAAACTAACTGCAATGGGCAGAGTTGTAAGGCTGGAGCATAATCTTTTTATCACTAGAAATTCGCTAAAAATGGCACTTGATAAGCTAAGAGAGATCATCAAAAATCAAGGTTTTGTAAATGTTACAAACGCCAAGGATGCACTAAATTTAAGTAGAAAATATGTAATCGCTTATCTTGAGCAACTTGACCTTGAGAGTGACATAATGAAGCAAGGAAATGATAGAGTCTTTCGTGGTTAGTATTCATTTACAAAAAGTAAATATAATCCGCCAAATTTTTAAAAAGGAAAAAAATGAAAAAAGTGGTTTTGGCCTCAATAATAGCGGCAACTAGCCTAATGGCAGCTAGCAATAAGCAAATAGAAGATTTTTACTCAGAAGTTTTTAAAAATCAAAATATCGATGGTGTTAATGTAAAAGTCGTAGAACGCACTAAAATTTTAGATGATATAGAAAAAGTAAGCTTAAAATTTAGCAAAGGAGATATGTCTCAAGAAGATGTGACTTTTGTTAAGGGCGATCTTATGTTTCCTGATGTTGTAAATTTAAAGGAGCAAAAGTCTTATTTGGCTGAAGAAAAAAAGGTAATCGCAGAAAAAGCAGCACTTGATTTAGTAAAATCACTAGCTAAAATTTATAAAAATGAAGACAAGGCAAATGTTATAACTCTTGGTAATGATAGCAAAAAGCCAACTCTTATCATGTTTTCAGATCCTGAATGCCCATATTGTAGAGCCGAGCTAGCAAAGATTGAAACGACATTAAAAGACAATAACGTTGAAATCATCCTAACTCCAGTGCATGAACTATCGTCTTTGCAAAAAAGTGCTTTGATCTATAAAGATATAAAAAATGCAAAAAGTGATAGCGATAAGGTTAAAATTTTAAGAAAGTATTTTTCTGAAGATTATAACGTGGATGAAAAAAATGTTAGCAAAGAAGAGAGCGACAAGATCGATACTTTACGTAAAAAATATTTCTCAGCTGGCGTTAGATCAGTGCCATTTATCATAAACAAAAGTGATCTAAAATAATCTTTTCTAGGGAGCTCTCCCTAGAATTTCTTCTTTTAATAAAAATTCTTAAATTTTAAAATACATTTAACTATATTTTTAATAAATACTTAACAAATATAATTAATATTATATATTTACTTTTATTATTTTATAAATATGCTAAATTTACATAGTTTAATTCTAGGCTCTAAAAGCCCTGAAATATACTGTTTGCAATATTTTAGTATCTCTAAATATGCAAATTTTACATATTACGGAACCAAATTTCTCAAATTTTTAAGATTTGAGGGGCAAGGAGAAAAAATGCAAGGATCAAGAAGAGATTTTTTAAAGAAATCTCTAAAAGTTGGTACTGCTGGCGGAATACTCGCAGTTTCTGCAATAGCAAAAACAACTAGTGATGACTTAGCTCCTGATGGCAATGGCGTCGTCGTAGGTAAGTCAAACAAAAAAGAGGTGCTTTATAAAAAAAGCAAAAATTGGGAAACCTACTATAAAATCGCTTATTAAGGGAGAAAACCATGAGTGATGCACGTATAGGGAGACGTTCATTTTTAAAGCTAGCCGCACTTGGTGCTGGCACCACAATGGCTTTTGGAAAAAATGATACGATAAGAGAGGCGAGTGCGGAAGAGATAAAAGATCCTTTTCCTGGCTCAAAAAAGGTTAGGACTATTTGTTCTATTTGTTCAGCAGGCTGTGGTATCGAGGCTGAGGTAAAAGATGGTGTTTGGATCCGCCAAGATATGGCGATGTACCACCCAATATCTCAGGGCTCACACTGTTCAAAGGGTATCGATCAGATCGATCTTACACATAGCAAACAACGCATCAAGTATCCTATGAAAAAAGTTGATGGTAAATGGCAAAGAATTTCATGGGATCAAGCCGTAAATGAGATCGGTGATAAGATGCTTCAGATCCGCAAAGAAGACGGTCCTGATAGCGTTATATTCCTTGGATCTGCGAAATTTAACAACGAGCAAGCATATTACTTTAGAAAATTTGCTGCGTTTTGGGGCACAAACAGCAACGACCACGTAGCAAGAATTTGACATAGCGCAACAGTCGCCGGTGTGGCGAATACTTGGGGTTATGGCGCGATGACAAACCACTTTGGAGATATGGCTGCAAACTCAAAATGTATATTTATCATTGGAGCAAACCCAGCTGTGGCAAACCCAGTTGGTGGCATGAAGCACACTTTACAAGCAAAAGATAGAAACAATGCAAAAGTAATTGTAGCTGATCCAAATTTTACAAAGACAGCCGCACATGCTGATCTTTATTTGAGACAAAGATCAGGAACTGATATTGCACTTGTTTATGGTCTTATCCACATTATTCTTAAAAATGGCTGGGAAGATAAAGAATTTATAGAAAATAGAACTTACGGTATTGATGAGATAAGAAAAGAGGCTGAGCACTGGACACCAGAGGTCACATCTGACGTTACAGGCGTGCCAGTTGATAAGTTAATGGAAGCTGCAAATATCCTAGCTCATACAAAGCCAGGCACTGTGATCTGGGCACTTGGTATCACTCAGCACTCAGTTGGCAGCTCAAATACGAGAATTTTACCTATACTTCAATTAATCCTAGGCAACATGGGCAAACCAGGCGGTGGCTGTAACATCATCCGTGGTCACGACAACGTTCAAGGTTCAACCGACATGTGTAACCTCTCAGACAGCTTGCCGATGTATTACGGACTAACTGACGCATCTTGGAAATACTACTGTCAAGGCTGGGGCGTTGATTATGATGAGTTTGTAAAACGCTTTGCAGTCTCAACAAAAGAGCCAAAACAAGGCGGCACACCAGTTAAAAACACTGTTTTTGAAGAGTATTATTACCACGATCCTAAAAATCCAGAGGATAGAAACTGGAGAAATGAAAAAGGCTGGTCACTTTCAAAATGGTGGCAAGGCGTCTTAAAAGAGGAAAATACCTTTAGTAGTGGTGCATTAAGAGTTCTTTGGGTTCAAGGAACTGGTCTTACATCTATGGCGCACCTAGCTAAAATTCAAGAAGCAGCTTCAAAACTAGATATGATCGTTGTAGCCGAGCCATTTGTAAATGAAATTTCTATCCTTTCAGATAGAAAAGATGGCGTTTATATCTTGCCGGTGGCAACTGCCTTTGAAAATGAAGGTCACTTAAACGCTACAAACCGCTCAGGTCAGTGGAGAACAAAAGTCGTTGATCCACTTTATGAAAGCAAGGGCGATCATGAAGTAATGTTTGCATTTGCTAAGAAATTTGGCTTTTATGATGAGTACGTAAAAGGCATGAAGATGGCTGTCGTAAATAGAGAGTTAAAACAAGTAAAAGATGATTTTGTATGGCCTGATGATGCGACAAATGAGATAGCAAGGGTTGGAAATTCTATAGGTTATGGTGGTAGAACAGCTGAGATGTTTAGACGTCACCAAGCAAACTGGGATAAATTTGACCCAGATACGCTAATAGGTCTTGGCGGCGAGGTAAAAGGCGAGTACTACGGCAAGCCATGGCCAGCATGGGATGAAAAACACCCTGGCACACCGATACTATATGATATGAGCAAGCCTTACGCAGAGGGTGGCTCTGGCTTTAGAAACCGCTTTGGACTAGAGCATAACGGCGTTAGCCAGCTAGCTAGCGAAGAGAGCACACTTGTTGGCTCAGCTATAAAAGGTGGCTACCCACAAATCACAAAAGAGAATATAGAAAAAGTCTTAGGTATAACTCTAACTGAAGAAGAGAAAGCTAAGATGGGACCAAGCTGGAGCATGGATTATAGTGGTATTATCTTTGAAAAATGCCGTGAAAAAGGCGTAGTGCCGTATGGTAACGCAAGGGCTAGAGCTATCGTTTGGGAATTTCTTGACCCTATCCCAAAACATAGAGAGCCTATCCACTCACCACGTTGGGATCTTGTTCAAAAGTATCCGACATTTGATGATCAAGCTAGAAATTTCCGTGTTTCTACAAGATTTAAGTCAGAGCAACAAGCAAAAGATTGGTCAAAAGAATTCCCTATCGTGTTTAGCACTCAACGTGTCGTAAATTTAAGTGGTGCGGGAATGATAGAAAGAACAAGTAAATACCTCTCAGCTATCACACCTGAGATGTTTGCTAATGTTCACCCTGAGCTCGCTTTAAAATACGGCATAAAAGATCGCGATATGATGTGGATCCACAGTCCACAAGGCACGAAGATCAAAGTAAGGTGCTACCACAGCTACATGGTAACTCCAGATAGAATTTGTATGCCTTATAACTTCGCTGGCGTTATGCAAGGTGTCGATCTCTCAGCTCGTTACCCAGAGGGCACTAAGCCTTATGTTATCGGCGAGAGCTTTAACACAGTTACTAACTACGGATTTGACCCAGTTACTCAAATTTCAGAATTTAACGCAGGTCTTTGCCGCATAGAAAAAGCTGAAGAGAACACCTTTAAAACATCGTTTTATCACGAGTATGGCGAGAGAGACGCCTTAGGTAAAGAGTAAGGAGAGATAAGATGGCAAGAATGAAATTTTTTGTAGATACTAATAGATGTATCAGCTGCTATGGATGTCAAGTCGCCTGCTCTTCTGCTCACGAGCTTCCAGTGGGAATTTATAGAAGAAAGGTCATTACACTTCACGATGGTATCGAAGGTAAGGAGGTTTCAACTACCATTGCATGCCAACACTGTACTGATGCACCTTGTGAGCAAGTTTGCCCAGTTGATTGTTTCTACATTAGAGCTGATGGCATCGTGCTTCACGATAAAAATATATGTATAGGCTGTGGTTACTGCTTATATGCTTGTCCATTTGGTGCGCCACAGTTCCCTAAAGATGGAGCGTTTGGTGTAAAAGGCGTAATGGATAAATGTACTATGTGTGCAGGCGGTCCAGAGCCAACAAACTCACACGAGGAGAGAGAGCTTTACGGTCAAAATAGAATGGCCGAAGGAAAAGTGCCTATGTGTGCGGCTGTTTGTGCTACAAATGCACTTTTGGTTGGTGATGCGGCTGAAGTATCAAACGTATATCGCAAACGCGTTATGCTAAGAAATACAGGACTAAATGTCTAATATTCAGAGGAGGGCACTTTGCTCTCCTTTAAATTCTAAATTTTAAACTTAAAAACCTTTTCATTATTTTATAAAGTTGCTATTTTTTATTCAAAAGATAAATTTTAAATTTACATTAGAAAATTTCTAAAACTATTTAAAATTGGCTATTTGAATACAAATTTCTCTTTATTATCTCAATTTGCTCTATTTTATGATAATCGTTTTTATTTTAATCAAAGTAAAGCCTTGGTAATATTCCCTTGAAAAAAATCTCACAGGTGGTTTATTTAATGAATAAATTCTTAAAATTTATGCTAATTATGTTGTTGCCTATTTGGCTCGTGGCAAAAAATGACGACTATGAGCAGGTCGCAGCTCAGATAAAAGAGTCGCTACAAAAAGTAATAACAGAGTATAGAGCTGGCAATGTTGAACAAGCAGTCAGTGATACTCAAAATGCTTATTTTGGCTTATTTGAAGATGTTGAAGCTGGCATTAGAATAAATTTAGGTCAGAAAAAAGCTTACTCTATGGAGAAGCAATTTGGCGAGATCAGAAAGGCGATAAAAGCTGGCGAAGCACCAGATGACGTGCAAAAAAGAATAGACCAGATAAATAGCGAAATAGCTGAAGTTCTGCCAGTTATTTTAAATGGACATAAGCTTGTTGGCGAGTACTCAGACACCCCAGCACAAGCTGCTGCAAGTGGCTATGACACTTCTAAATTTATCCCTGAGTGGAAGGTGGCATTTGCAAATTTATCAGCCGATCTAGATAAAGCAATAGCAAGCTATGAGAGCGATAAACAAGATGACGCCAAAAGTGCTATTCAAGATGCCAAATTTACAGATTACAGAAATACTCAACTTGAAATCGCTATTCGCCAGCATATAGAAAATGGCAAAAGCATAGATGCTGACATCCAAAGAAAGATGGGCGAAGCGATCAGCGGCATCACAAATGGTATAAGCAAAGATGATTTTAAAACTAAGCTAGAAGAGATCAAAAAGCTAGCTTATGACGCTGTCTCAAAACTCCCAGCTGATACTGCAAAACTAGCAAAAGTTGATATGAGTGATGTAGAAGCAGCTTCTGAAGAAGATAGTGGTGTAGATTATACCAAAGTCGTTCAAAACATAAACGACAAAATTCAAGCTGCTATCACACTTTATAAAAATGGTGATGTAAAAAAAGCCATGGGCGATATCCAAGACATCTACTTTGATGAGTTTGAAGGTAGCGGCATGGAGAATAAAGTAGGCGCAATAGATGTAAATTTAAAAACAGCTATTGAAGCTACATTTGGCAATCTTGTAGCCCTTATGAAGTCAGGCGCAGACGAAAAAACACTTCAAGAAAGTGCAAGTAAGATGTCATCTCAGCTAGCAGCTGCACTTGAGAAAACTAGCAGTTCAAGCTCACCTTGGTCTTTATTTGTTTGGGCTTTGACTATCATCTTAAGAGAGGGCTTTGAGGCACTTATCATTGTTGCTGCTGTTGTTGCATATCTTGTAAAAACTGGTAATGCTAAAGCGATGGGCAAAGTTGTTTATAGCTCAGTTGGCGTGGCTGTTATCTTAAGTTTTGTCATGGCGTGGCTAATGAATGTCATTTTTGGCGAGGCAGCAGGTCAAAAAAGAGAGCTTATGGAAGGTATCACGATGCTTGTTGCAGTGGGACTTCTATTTTATGTTGGTTTCTGGCTTCTTTCAAATGCAGGTGCCAAAAAATGGAATGACTACATCAAATCACATGTATCTGAGTCTATCTCAAGTGGCTCAACCACAACACTTTGGTGGACTGTATTTTTAGCAGTATTTAGAGAGGGTGCTGAAACTGTACTATTTTATCAGGCGCTTATTTTTGGAGCTAAAGATTCAGCTAGTTACTCGATGATTGCAGCTGGCTTTGTGATAGGACTTGTCGTTCTTTTAATAGTCTATTTCTTATTTAAAATTTTTGCTGTTAAAATTCCTATTAAACCATTTTTTATATTTACGTCAGCTATTATCTTTTATATGTCGATCGTCTTTGTTGGCAAGGGTGTTGGCGAACTAGTTGAGGGCAAAATTTTCATCCCAACTATCATAAATGGACTTAGCTTCCCTGACTGGATGAGAGACTGGCTAGGACTTCAGCCATATTACGAGAGCTTAGTGCCTCAAATCATTATGGTGCTTGCCCTAGTTATAGGCATCGTTATCATGAAATCAAAACAAAATAAAAATTAATCTTATTTAAAGGAGAGAATATGAATAAAATTCTTAGTTCAGCTCTAGCACTTAGCCTAGCAGCTGGTTTTGCACTTGCTGGAGAGCACCCAATCGGCGAGCCTGTAGAGGCTAATGGTATGGAGATAGCTGCAGTTTATTTGCAACCAATCGACATGGAACCAAAGGGTATTGACCTAGCTCCAAGCCTAGCTGATTTTCACCTAGAAGCTGACATACACGCTATTGCTGGTAATAAAAACGGCTTTGGCGAAGGTGAGTGGATCCCATACCTAAAGATTAACTACGAGCTAAAAAACCTTGATAACGGCAAAGTTAAAAAAGGTACCTTTATGCCAATGGTTGCAAGCGATGGCCCACACTATGGTGCTAACGTAAAAATGGATACAGGCGTAGGCAACTATGAGCTTAAATTCCACATTGATAATCCAGAAAAACAAGGTTTTGGTCGTCACGCTGACAAAGAGAGCGGTGTTGGTAAATGGTTTGAGCCTTTCACAACAACTTATAAATTTCAATGGACAGGTGGTCCTGTTAAATAATCACCAGGGGCGTTCTCGCCCCTTTTAAAAAATTCTCACAGGGTTTAGTTATGTCAATTTATTTCTATCAGGTCTTTTTAGCCCTCCTTGGATTTACGCTTTTTGCTGCCTTAAATAACAAGGATAAAAGTTTAAAAACACTTTTTTTACCGTCACTTTTTGGAGTCGTAGCTGGCGTATTTATTTTTAAAGTCGTTCGTCACGCACTTATAGATGATCAGTTTAAAATTTTCATCGATTCAGTGACGCTAGTTTTTCTACTAATTAGCATTTTATGGATATTTCTTGAGCTTAAGATAGCAAAAATTGTAACGTTTTTTATTTTAGGCATCGGCTTTGGCTTTGGCTATAGTTCAAGCAGTGTGTTATTCCCGCTATTTGGTGGTGAGCTACTAGATACGCTTTCGGTCATTAGCTTCTTTCTAATGATATTTGCAATGATTTTGCTCGTATTTTTATTCTTTTTTATTTCGAATTTAAAATCTAGCATTTCTCCATTAATAGCTAAAATTTTAGCCCTTATCACTTTAGTTTTCTTACTAATCGATAGGAGCTCTCAGACAGCACTTGAGCTTTTGCGTGCTGGGGCTCTAAAAATAAGTAGTGAGTTAAACTCTCAGATTCTATCTATTAGTGCAAAAGGTATTTACGTATCAGAATTTGGTACTTATTTTTATATCTTTGTGATCTTACTTTTATGTATCACCACACTTTTCTTTATGCCAAAAAGTATTGATAAAAATAAATTTGGTTCTATCAAATACCGCTTTACGAAAGCCATTAGAGAAAATATTTCTGATAATGCAAAATTTGCATTTTGTAGTATTTTGATAGCACTTGGATTTTCGCTCTATTATGATCTTTACGCATCTCGTCCACCTGAAATTTCAGAGCCAGTGATAGTTGAGCCAGTAGGTGATAAGTTTATATTTGACGTAGAAATGTTAAAAGATAATGAGCTTCACAGATTTGCCTACATCACAGATGAGGGCAAGCAGATAAGATTTTTCTTACTAAACCGCTTTAGTGACCGTGTATCACCTGTTATCGTCTTTGACTCATGCATGATTTGTGGCGATATGGGCTATATAAAAAGAGGCAATGACCTTATTTGTATCTCTTGTAATGTTAGAATTTTCTTGCCGTCAGTTGGCAAAGAGGGCGGTTGCAACCCGATACCAATGCCATTTATCTTCGATGGCAAAAATATCATAGTTGATTATAAAACTATTACAGATGGAGCAAATTTCTTTAGTAAGGTTGTCGAAAAAATGGTGCTTGACCCAGTTAGTCGCAAAAAAGTGAGCAACCTTGATTCAAGATCATATTTATACTACGGACGCACATATTTCTTTGAAAATAATGAAACTCAGGCGAAATTTGAAGCAAATCCAGAAAAATATGTAGAAATAAATGGAACGTTAAAATGAAAAATATGCAACTAAGAATGATAAAAAGCTCGATCACGGGCTCAAAGGTGCAAAAGACGATGGCGTTTATCACTATCTTGCTAGCTGCTCTTTTGATAGCTTGCATGCTAAATATCACGCTTAAAATTGGCGATCAAGTGGCAAGTGAGCTTAGAGGATATGGCTCAAATATCGTCGTTTTACCACGTGGTGAGAGCCTAAGCATCGAGATCGAGGGTAAAAATTTCACTCCACTAAAATCACAAAATTTACTCCCAGAAGCTGATATCTATAAGATAAAAGAGATCTTTTGGAGAAATAACATCGTTGCTTTTGCGCCGTTTTTAGAGGCAAAAGTTAAAGATGAAAAAGGAATTGAATTTGCCTTTGAAGGAACCTATTTTGATAAAAATATCGGTCTAAAAGATGAGCCAGAATTTAGTACAGGCGTTAAGAGTTTGTATGGATTTTGGGGCGTTGAGGGTGTTTGGCCAAAAGATGAAAGTATGGATGAAATTTTAGTTGGCGAAGAACTTTCTAAGGCTAAAAATTTAAAGGTTGGCGACAAGCTTAGTCTTGTGGGCAAAAATGGTACAAGAGAGGTTAAAATAGTTGGAATTTTAAAAGGAGCTAGTGACGAGACACATAAGCTAGTTGGCTCACTAAAGCTTGCTGGAGATCTTTCTGGGCATGCAAACTCATACACAAAGGCTGAAGTCTCAGCTATGACGATCCCAGAAAATGACTTATCGCTAAAAGCAAGAAGAAATTTAGACAATCTTGATAGCGCAGAGTACGATAAATGGTACTGCTCAGCCTATGCAGGATCAATCGCATTTCAGATAGAAGAAAATTTACCAAATGTTAGCGCAAAGGCAAGCCTTCAAGTAAGCGATGCAGAGAGTAACATTGTAAAGAAAATCCAAAGCCTAATGGGCATCGTTAGCATCATCGCTCTTGTGGTTTCAGCTATTGGCATAACGTCGCTAATGACAAGTGAAATTTATCGCCGTAAAAAAGAGATCGGCCTTTTAAAAGCCATAGGTGCTAGTAACTTTGAAATTTATGCCCTTTTTGCTAGCGAGAGCCTTGTAGTAGCCTTTTTTGCAGGTATCACGGGAGCATTTTTAGGATACGCACTAAGCTACGTGATGTCTTACATCATCTTCTCTCACGGTATAGGCATAGCTTGGATAGTGCTGCCAATAAGCGTGGCATTTGCCCTGCTTATCTCAGTCGTTGGCTCGCTAATGCCAATGAGAAACGTCATAAATTTACTACCTGCGGAGGTGCTATATGACCGCAAATAGCAAATTCTTTTACAATACAATTTATAAAAGTTTAAAAAACGGCTCATCAAGAGTAATGGTCATCGTGATCTCTATCTTACTTGGAGCATGCGTGTGTGCTGCGTTTGTCAATGTCTATCTTGACATAGACTCTAAGGTCTCACGCGAGCTAAAAACTTATGGCGCAAATATGATCTTTGCTCCAAAAGATATGGCTACAAGCGATGATATGAGTGAAAAAACTTACAATGAAATGATCGCTAAAGTGCCAAAAGACAAGCTTCTTGGTGAGAGCGGTTATCTCTTTGCTCAGGCAAATATCGGTCCAACAAACGCTATCGTCATGGGAACAAAATTTAGCAATCTAAAAAAAGTTAAACCATTTTTAGATGTTAGAGATGGAACGATGATAAATGTTGATTTTGACGATAAAAATGTGCTAATAGGCGTCGATCTAGCTCGTCAGGCTGGCTTTAAAGCAGGCGATGATATAGAAATTCGCGCCATTGGCTCAAATGAGAGCATAAATGTAAAGATAAAAGGCGTAGTCGCAAGCGGCGATAAAGAGGATGCACTTTTGATCACGTCACTATCTTTGGCTCAAAAAATTTCAAATAAAGCTGGCAAAATAAACTATGCTGAAGCTGTTGTGCTTGGTAACTTTGACGAGATAACATCGCTCGCAAAGACTATTAGTAATGATGAAATAGCTGCAAAACCAGTGGCAAAGGTCTCAAAGTCTGAGGGCTATATTTTGGAGAAAATAAAGCTATTAATGGCACTTGTTAGCCTTGTTATTTTGCTCATTACTTCAATGTGCGTAAACACAACGCTTAGTGCTATCTTGCTCTCTCGCTCAAAGGAGATCGCACTTCTAAGAGCCATAGGTGCAAGCAAAAAAGATGTATTAAAGCTATTTGGCTTTGAGACATTTGTGACAGCGCTCATCTCAGCATTAGTTGGTGCATTTTTAGGATATTTACTAGCTCAAATTTTAGGTTATGCGATATTTGATTCTAGTATTGATTTTAGAATTTTAAGCATCCCAGTAGCTGTGATAATATCGCTTTTATTTGCAGCGATCGCAGCATTTTATCCGATCAAACGGGCACTTAATAATAAAATGGCAGATACATTAAGAGGAGAATGATATGCAAAATGCACTAGAATTAAAAAATATTTGTAAAATTTTTGGCGATGTTAAAGCACTTGATGATATAAATTTTGAGGTTAAAAAAGGCGAGTGGGTCAGCGTCATGGGACCAAGTGGTAGTGGTAAGAGCACGCTTGTAAATATCCTTTCACTAATGGATACTCCAAGTAGTGGTACTTATATGCTTGGTGGCGATGATGCGAGCAATCTAAATGCTGATGATACACTTAAATTTAGACGCGAGAAAATCGGTCTTATTTTTCAGCAGTTTCACTTAGTGCCATATCTTAGCGCACTTGAAAATGTGATGATCGCTCAGTACTATCACAGCTCAGTTGATGAAGAGGACGCTAAAAAGGCACTCGAGGCAGTTGGTCTTTCACATAGGCTAACGCACAGACCAAGTCAGCTAAGTGGTGGTGAGCAACAACGCCTTTGTATCGCACGCTCGCTCATAAACGATCCTGAAATTTTAATAGCAGATGAGCCAACTGGTAACCTTGATGAAGCAAATGAAAGAGTTATACTTGATCTATTTTGCAAGCTAAGAAAAGATGGAAAAACTATTCTTCTAGTAACTCACAACCCTGATCTCGGCGAGTATGGCGATAAGATCGTCTATCTAAGACATGGCAAGCTAGAGAAAATTCGCACTATTGAAAACCCAAAGGTACCAAATGAGATATAAAATTTTATTTTTATGTCTAGTCTCAGCCCTAGTTATGGGCTGCGTCAAGCAGTATGAGAAGCATCATATCACGCTAAATGACTCAAGCGGCATTGATACGCAATTTTTCCCAACAGAAAAGCGCCTAAAGATAGACGATAAGCCATATATGCTATTTTTCTTTGGCACTGACTGCGGAGTATGCAAGGCCGCAATACCTGATCTAAATACGCTTGAAAAAGAGTATGGTAAAGAGGTTCAATTCATAGGAATTTTGGGGCCTAGCAAGGGTTTTGATAAAGATATTGAGCTTTTAAAAGAGCACAACATTACATTTAAAACTACGAGTGACAAGGTTTCAGTTGATTACTTTAGCAAGGCAGTTGGTGGCGTCATGGGTGTGCCAGTTATCTATTTTTTTGATAAAGATGGTAAGATGCGATCAAAATTTATCGGTCTTACACCAAAAAGCGTACTTGAAAGTGCTATAAGATCGCTCTTGTAGGAGTGAATATGAAAAATTTCCTTTTGTTTGTCTTAGCGGTATTTTTTGTTGGATGTGCTAGTAGCACTCCAAATATCTCGGTTAAAACGAGTGATCCGATCTTTTTTACGCTTAATGAATCAAACAGAAGCGTCTATGTAAATTTTAAAAATAGTGCGACCGGGCAAGATGTAAATGCTGAAATTTTAAGCGAGTTTGCAAAGGCTGGCTTTAGAAACGAACCAAATATCAAAAATGCCGATTTCATCATTCTTGGCGATGTGCAAAGCTTTTCTAGGATAATCAAAAGAGATCCTAGATTTTCAATGGGGATGGGATATGGCTTTGGCAGACCAAGCTTTGGCTTTGGCTACTCGATGTTTTTTCCATTTGGCTATTACGATGATGATGACTTTAGCACGAATAGCTATACTTATCACATGCAAGTAAGCGTGCTAGTGCGTCCAAAAAATGGTGGAGAAAAGGCGACAAATATCTCGCTTATGCAAGTTGGCAATGTCTATTCACCAAGTTACATTTGGCCATTTTTTAAAGAACGTCTAGCAAAACAGATCGTTAGCTTTTTTTATAATGTCTCGCAAAAATAGGAGAAATTAGTAAATTTAAAAGGATTTAAATGCTAGTTGATGGAAGCTATGAAATTTCATCTTGTGATGATATTGAACTTGGTATAAAAAGAAGCTCTCCTCTCTCCTTTTATTCCTGTTATGACGATGCCAAGGACGCAAAAGCCCTCTTGGTGATTATTCCTGGGCTTGGAGAAGACTCTGATCTTGGATATAGAGCCAATCTTATTCGGACTATGGCAGAGAGTTATGATGTTGCATGCATTAGTGTGGATTATCACTGCATAGGCAACCGCCCACAGCTTGGGGCGAAATTTGGGCTTGATGATATAGATCGTGAAATCTTAACAAGAGAACTATCAAGTATAGGTATAAATTTACCAATTGATCTAAAAAGTATCGACTGCCACGAGAAGGTTGATTTGCTACTTAAATTTCTCAGCAAAGAGATTACTATTCGAAAAGAGAGAGATATTTTGCCGGCTGATTTTAGACTAAATGCTAGCATTACGATGGTGCCAACAAAAAATGAATATCAAAATTTTGGCGTTATGCAAGCAATGGATGTGCTAAATGCTGTGCTTTATACAAAAAAATATATAAATAATGCCAAATTTGAACATCTGCCAGTGATAATGGTAGGCAGCTCACATGGTGGATATCTGGCACATATGTGTGCTAAGATCGCTCCATGGCTAGTTGATGCCGTGATAGATAATAGCTCTTATGCCATATTTTTATGGCGTCTTATTGGCTTTGGTAAAGAGATAAATTTTACTAACTATTTTTGTTTTGGCACTGACACTTTGTATCAAAATTTATATATTTATTTTTTTGATAAGACCTACTGGACACTTAATGAAAAATCACCATACTATTTTATTGACGCAAGAGAAGAGATAAGAAACATCCTAAATTTAGATCATTTAAATGTTCAAAGCAGCTATAAAAAGCCAATTTACGTGAGCTATCACTGTATTTGTGATAAAGAAATAGCTCCAGCAAAGGATAAAATCGAGCTTTACGAGGCTCTTAAGAAGCTAAAATTTGACGCGACGCTTCATATGGTAAAAGATGAGAGTGAGGTTGATGGCAAATTTATAAAGTTTTTAGCGCATGGAATGGGGATGTCTTATAAACTACTTTTACAAAAAGAGCTTCCCAGTATGATGGAGAAAATTTTATCTCAAAAAAACAATAAGAGCAGCAAGAGTATTGAGTATAAATGCGGCGATACGATCTATAAATTTAGTGAAGTCTTAGATCAAATAAATCTTGAAATTTTAGATATTGCTTAGTATTTAACTAGGCTCATAAAGACCTAGTTTTTATCAGTCATTATCTATCTCAAAGTCGTAAAATTCGCTTTCATACTCAACATTTCCTATTTTGTTGTATTGTATAAGAGCTGCTTTTATGTTGTCTATCTGCTGATACATTAGGCCAAGAGCTATTCTATTTTCGATAGCACTAGCATCATTTAGTTTTGTTAGCTCTAAAAGTGCGATCGCGTTTGATACTTTTCCAGCTCCTGTTGCAGCCACAGATGCTAAAAATAATGTGCTAGCGTCATTTACTTTAAACTCATCGATTGCCTGATTATAAAGTTTATAGCTCTCTTCAAAGTCGTTTGTAAAGATATCGACATAGGCTAGAGTTTGGATTAAATTTATATTCTTTGGAGCATTTTTTAGCTCAGTTCTTAACTTATCACGCTCTCTTGTAAGTAGGCCCGAAATTTGAAGTAACTTGATGTATTGCTTTTTGATGATATCAGCGCCGTGATAGAAAGCGTTTGAATCAAGCTGCTTGCCATTAAAGTGAATTTGTATTGCTTTTGCATACTCTTTGACATTTTGCTCTTTGTTTTTCGAGATAAAATTTAAGATATTTGCAATAATATCATTTGGCAAAATTTTTAGTAGCTCATCAGCTTTTTTTACCATTAGCTCATCATTGTTTGTTATTTTTGCGATGATGATATCAAAGGCTAAATTTAGCATTGTCTGCTCTTTTGGCTCTTCAAGCCATCTTATCATCGCACTTTGGTTGCCGTTAACCAGGCTTAGAAGCGAGGCGTATAAATTTACAGGCTTTAAACTCTTGTCATTTTCTAAATTTTCGCCGATCTCTTCAATGAGTTTTGGGTTTAAATTTCTATTTATATCTAGACAAATCGCCCCAAAAATACCTGCAAGATGGTTATTTACATCCTGGTGATAGCTTGCTATGAAGTGCTTTGCTGCAAGGCTAAAATTTCCAAGCTGAGCGTAGCTTAGGGCGAGGTTGTATTGCAAGATAGAGTGATTTGGATAAGTGCTAGCTAGCTCTTCAAACTCTTTATTTGCTTCTTTTAAGCGGTAGCTTAGTGCTTTTGCAATAGCTTCACTAAGTTTTGCATTTACTTTTGAAGCAGCTGCACTTTGGCTAAGATAGTCGTTTGCTGCTGATGTATCGTCTAAAAAGACGCTAACGCCGCCTTTTCTTATCTGCTCGATGCTCTGTTTTGCGTCAAAGACCTTGTAGGGTGCGAAGTAGAAAAGCGTCTCATAGCGCCTTGTTCTATCAAAAAACATATCATCACTAAAGTGTGCCTGAGCTAGGCTGACATCAAAAAGATCAGGCTTTAGTATCGTTTTTATCTTATAAATTTTGCTTGGTAAAGAAGCATTGTAGTCGTAAACGTCTTTGATAAATGCCGCTGCATCGCCGTAGTCAGCAGTTTTTAGATCAATTAGCGCCTCAGTCATCTTGATAAGATCGATATTTGGCGTATTTTTAGAAGCTTTTGTTAGATAATCCCTTGCTTTATCGTATTTGCCAAGTCTTGCATAGAGCTGTGCTAGCGTGAAGTCGGCCTTAAACGCCTTTTGGCTCTCAAGCTTAGCTATTGCTCTCTCATCATCTCCAAGAAGTGATAAAATTTTTGCACTTAAATATGCATATTCGTTTTTATAATCTGCAGTATTTGGATGAGAAAGTGCTTGAAGCGCCTCGTAATAGTTGCCTTTATAGTAGTTTATAAGCGCGTAGTAATAGCTATAAAGTGGCGAGTTGTTTTCATACTGCAAAAATGAATCAGCAAGTCCTATATAGTAGTTAAAATTTTTAGTGTTATTTAGCTCAAGTGAGCAAACGGCTGCGTTTATCGCACTAACCGCCGTGTTTTCTCTATCGGTTATAGCTTTGTTAAAAGATACGATCGCCTCATCACATCTTTCTTGTTTCATCTGCGAAACACCGAGGTTGTAGTTTGAGAGAGACTGGTTATAAACAGCTACGTTTTCATAAATTTTTAACGCTTCAAATTTATTGCCACGCTCATAAAGCTGATTGGCTTTATTTATCATTTCATCGATCTTTGAAGCGCCAAAATTTTGCGTTTGGTAGTTGTTTTCTATATTTTTTACGATACTTGCAGTATCTATGTTCTCTTTTTTGTCTTTCTTTAGCAAGATAACTAGCAAAACCACTATCAAGATGATAAGCACTAGAGCGACCACGCCTGCTATTATAAAGAGCTTTTTATTGCTCTTTTTTACAGGGATTGGCTCTGGGATGCTCTCATCTTGTAGCACACCCTCACTTGCGATACTCTCAAGCGAGACGATCTCTTCAGGTGCTTCGGCTTTTGCCTCTTCAGGTGTTTCTTGCTCTGCTTGCTCGCCAGGTGGTTTTAAAACTACAACCTCTTCTTCAGCCACTACATATACCTTTTAAGAACTTCTGGAATTTTGATAGTGCCATCTGCTTTTTGGTAGTTTTCCATTATCGCTATTAGTGTCCTACCAACAGCTAGACTTGAGCCATTTAGCGTATTTACAAGCATATTTTTCTTACCATCTTTAAAACGAATTTTTGCACGCCTTGCTTGAAAATCACGAGTATTGGAAATAGAGCTTATCTCTCTATATTTACCTTGACCAGGCAACCAAACCTCAAGGTCTATCGTCTTTGCCGCGCTAAAGCCTAGGTCACCACTGCAAAGAAGCATATGGCGGTGAGGAAGTCCAAGGCTAGTTAGTAGATCGCTCGCGCATGCTACCATTTCATTTAGCACGTCTTCGCTTTGATCAGGTCTTGTGATGCTTACCAGCTCGACCTTTTCAAACTGGTGCTGGCGGATCATGCCTCTAGTGTCACGTCCTGCTGAGCCAGCCTCTTGACGGAAGCATGCTGAGTAGCAAGTCATCTTTATAGGCAACTGCTCAGCTTCAATGATCGTGTCATTGTATAAATTTGTCACAGGCACTTCGCTAGTTGGGATGAGATAGAGGTCCTCGTCGCGTACTTTGTAAAGGTCCTCTTCAAATTTAGGCAGCTGGCCAGTACCAAAAAGTGTATTTGAGCTTACTAGATAAGGGACATTTACAAGCTCAAAGCCTCGCGCGCTGTTAAAGTCGATCATGTAATTAACAAGCGCTCTACTAAGCCTTGCTCCCATACCACGAAGTACGGTAAAGCGAGATCCTGAGAGCTTTGCACCTCTTTCAAAGTCAAGCCAGCCAAGACTCTCACCTAACTCCCAGTGCTCTTTTGGTGTAAAGCTAAATTTAGTTGGCTCAAGCACCGTTTTTATGCAGACATTATCGTCCTCGTCCTTACCAAATGGCACATCATCATCGGTGATATTTGGCACGTTAAATGAAATTTGCTCAAGCTTTTCTTCATATTGTTTAACGATATCATCAGCATCAGAAAGTGCAGCTTTGTTTAAATTTAGCTCATTTTTAAGCTCACTTACGTCTTCACCTGCTCTTGCCTTTATGCCAAGCTCTTTACTCTTTGCGTTTTGGATCGCTTGAAAATTTTCAAGTGCTTTGCGCTTTTGTTTTAGCTCGTTAAAGGTTTGTAAAAGCTCGTCAAGTAGCCCAGCTTTTACATTTTTTCCCTCAAGTTTTTTTACAAATTCATCGTAATTTGTCTCGAGTAGTTTTAAATTTATCATTCCGTATCCTTAAACCATAAACATAACTTTTGCAAAAAGTACGATAAAAACTGCCGCTGTTAGCGCAAATGGGTGAATGTTGCCAAGTGGGCTAGGGCGTTTAAATATAAATTTGCAGCTTAAATTTGTTATAACCGCAGCTACGATTAGCATTGCTAAGAAAAATTTGATCATAAAAATGATTTGTAAATTTGTCTCAAAGTAGCCTCCAGCCTTTGATCCGACCCAGTTACTCATCATCATGCCTCCAGTTAATACCAAAAGCAAGATGCAAAGTGGCATTATCTTAATAGCAACTGAACCGATAGATTGCTTTGCCTTTTGAGCAAGCTCAGGTGGCATTTTTTTACAAGCTGCCTTAAAAATGATTACATCAAAAAAGAGGTAACCAACAAAGATGATTGCACAAAAAAGATGAACTATCTGTGCGTATGGATATAAATTTTGCATATTTTTCCTTTATTAATAAATTCCGACTGTTTCACGAACTTTTTTTATTGTTGTTTGAGCAACATTACTTGCCTTTTTGGCTCCTATTTCTAAAATTCCAGACACTTCGTCAGGATTATTTTGATAATGCTCAAATTTCTCTCTCGCATCTTTAAAATAGTCCCAAATAAGCTCATTTAGATAAGCTTTAAAGTGCCCATGTCCCTCGCCACCACGCTCATATCTAGCTTGAAGCTCTTTTTGCCCACTCTCGTCTAAGAAAAGTTTGGCGATATTATAGACGTTGCAGTTTTGCCACTGCTTTGGCTCTTCAAGCGGCGTGCCATCTGTCACGATGCTAGAAATTTGCTTTTTAAGCGTTTTAGCATCAGCAAAGATGTCGATTGTATTGCCGTAGCTTTTACTCATCTTTTCGCCATTTGTGCCAGGCACGGTGGCGACATTTTCATCGATCTTCGCCTCAGGCAATGTAAAAATTTCTCCATGCTCGTTGTTAAATTTTATCGCGATATCACGTGCGATTTCTACATGCTGGATCTGGTCTTTGCCCACGGGTACGACCTGTGCATTATAAAGCAAAATGTCAGCTGCCATCAAAACTGGATAGCTAAAGAGTCCGTGGTGCGAACTAAGACCTTTTGCGACTTTATCTTTGTAACTATGCGCGCGCTCAAGTAGGCCCATAGGCGTATGCTGGCTTAGCACCCAGTAAAGCTCAAGAACGTCTTTAACGTCACTTTGCACCCAAAATATGCTTTTATTTGGATCGATCCCAAGTGCCAAAAACGCACATGCAGCCTCAAAAGTGTTTTGTTTTAGGGCTTTGGCCTCACTAAGGCTCGTCATCGCGTGGTAGTTCGCTATAAACATAAACATCTCATTTTGCTCTTGCATATCAACCATCTGCTTTATCGAGGCAAAATAGTTGCCAAGGTGTAGTTTGCCGGAGGGTTGGAGGCCGGTTAATACTCTCATCTTATCCTTTCAAATTTTGGCTTTTTCTCGTGAGCGCTTTTGATAGAGATTTTAAATCTTAAGCTTTCGGCAGACTATGTGTCTAGCCTCGGCTTAAAATTTCTACACAACTATCAAAATCATCTCGCGATACTTCGCCAAAAATACTTTTTAAATTTTAACGTTACATTAGAGTTTTTGTATCTAATCTAATCTAATCTTAAAATTTAACTGGTAGACCATGCGTCTAGCCTTTGATTAAGAACAAAATTTTGCCTCGCCTAAACAAAAATTCTTTGCTAAAACGTCTAAATTTTTAACATCAGGTTAGACTTTTTTGGCATCTAGCCTGATCTTAAAATTTATCGTTGCAAGTAGCCCTTGCCACTTTACAACTAAATTTTTAAAAGCATCCTTATCTCTTTTACGATTTGCTTTGGAGTTTTACCCTCGACTTCGACGATGTAATCAGCCTTTTTCTCATAAAGCTCCTCTCGCTCCAGATGAAGTGCCTCGGCTCTTTTTAGATCACTTAAAAGTGGACGTTTGGCAAGTTTTTTCTCGCTATTTTTGCTATTTTTTAGCCTTTGCATGATCGCATCAAAACTAGCTTTTAGATAGATCACGGTGCCAATTTTCTTTAAATTTTTAACCTTCGCAAAGCCTCCGCCAGTTGAGATGATTGCATTTTTGACATTTGTTGCTAGAAATTTAGCCAGATCCTTTTCAAGCTGCCTAAAATACTCCTCCCCATACTCTTCAAAAATAGCTTTTATCTTCATATTTTGAGAGCTCTCTAGTAGGTCGTCGCAGTCAAGATTCATCGTCTTTAAAGCTTTGCTTAGCGCCCTTGCGGTCGTGCCTTTGCCAACGCCCATAAATCCTATCAAAACGATATTATTGTTCTTTGTTTTCATCACTCTCTCCACGTTTTTTAGGGATTAGCACGATAGGTACGCCAGTTAGATTAAAGCTCTCTCTAAGCTTATTTGTTAAATAGCGTTTGTAGCTAAAGTGCAGGCATTTTGGGCGGTTCATTATGAGCGCTATCATGATGGGTGCAGTCTTAAACTGTACTGCGTAGTAGATTTTCACGACCCTGCCTTTATCTCGTGGCAGCGGGTGCGCTTTGGTCGCTTCGCCGATCACTTCATTTAGCTTTGAAGTTTGGATTTTTTGAGTGTAGTTTTTATAAATTTCAACTATGAGTGGGTAAATTTTATGCACTCTTTTACCACCAAGTGCCGAAACGCTGATGATCGGTGCGTATGCTAGAAACTTAAACCTATCCTTTATCTCTTTACAGAGTTCGTCAAATTCTTCGCTACTTTTATCCCATTTGTTTAGCACGATGATGACGCCGAGCTCAAATTTAGAGGCGATGCCAGCGATACGCTCGTCAAGCTCAGTTAATGGCTCAGAGCTATCAAGCACTAGTAGCGCTACGTCCGTCTCTTCTAAAATTTTCTCAGTTCTATTTAACGCGTATCTCTCGATGCCCTCGATCTTGCCACGCTTTCTAATACCAGCAGTATCGACAAACTCAAAAACTCTGCCATCATGCTCGTAAATTTCATTAACTGGGTCGATCGTAGTGCCTGCCACGTCGCTAACGACGGCGCGACTCTCTTTTACAAGCGCGTTTAGAAGTGAGCTTTTGCCGACATTTACGCGACCTATTATGCCAACTCTTATGTTTTTGCTCTCATAGTCTATCTCGTCGCTTAGCTCGCCCTCGTCGTTGTAGTTTTCTAAAAAATCATCAAAATCTTCGCTTGTATCAGCCTTTATCTGCGCTTTATCTTCTATGTGCTTTGCTAGCCACATACTAAGCTCATCTATGCCTGTGTTGTGACTTACGGAAATTCCAAATGCATTTTTTGCACCAAAGCTTACAAATTCCCACTCTCTTTGCTCATCTTTTTTGCTGTCTATTTTATTAATGATAAGTGCGATTGGTAAATTTAGCTTGCTAAGCTCGTAAAAAATAGCTCTATCCTCGTCATCTGGCATCATTTTGCCATCGACCATGTATAAGATGACGTCTGAATTTCTAGCCTCTGCCAAGGTCTTTGCTTTTACATTTTTAAAAAGCTCGCTACTATCATCAAGACCGCCACTGTCGATTAAAATGCACTCTTTGCCCTCAACTTCAATCTTGGCTTTGTTCGTATCTCTTGTCGTTCCGCTAACATCGCTTGTTATGGCGATACGACGACCAGCTAAGCGGTTAAAAAGTGAGCTTTTGCCGACATTTGGCTTGCCTACTAATATTACTTTTTGCAAATTTTGTCCTTTTCGTGATGGCTGATTATACAAATTTTTGACTTATATAAAGTATAAAAATTTGCTTAAAAGCACTAAAATAAAAGAAAAAGAAACTGAAATTTAAGCCATTTTTTATTAAAATGCTTGCTTTAAAAATAAAGGTTTTTTGATGTTAAAAAGGTTTTATATTTCACATCTTGGCATCTTTTACATGCTATTTGCTTGCTTTATGTTTGCTGTAACTGGTGCATTTGCAAAATATCTTAGCAAAGATATGCCTTCGATCGAAGTAGTTTTTTTTAGAAATTTGATAGGCCTTTTTATCGTTATTTATGCCATTTATAGATTTCCATTTAAGCAAGCTGGCGGACATTTTTTCTTACTGATGTTTCGTGGTTTTGTCGGCACGGTGGCACTTTTTGCTTTTTTTTACAATGTCGCTCATGTAAATTTGGCCACAGCTTTTACATTTCAAAAGACAAATCCAATCTTTACGGCTATCCTTGCAGCTTTTATTTTCAAAGAGCGTCTAAGCTCACTTGGCTGGTTTGCTGTATTTTTGGGATTTGGCGGAATTTTGCTTGTTATACAGCCAAATTTAGGCATAAGCAAGACTGATATTATCGGCGTTTGGAGTGGCCTTGGTGCGGCGATCGCATATACGAGTGTAAAGGAGCTAAACAAGAGTTACGGCACGAATGTTATCGTACTAAGTTTCATGCTTTGGGGCTCATTTTTGCCGCTTATTTGCATGGGTCTGGCAGAATTTTTCACCTACGAGCCACTTGATTTTTTGTTTTCAAAATTTAGCATGCCAAGCTGGTATAACGTTGTTTTTATCTTGCTAATGGGGCTTAGTGGATATTTTTTTCAGTCGTACATGACAAAGGCGTTTGCGGTTGGCAAAAAGGCTGGAGTGATCGCTGCGGTTAGCTATGCAGACGTTATTTTTACGCTTATAATTGGCTATTTTATGGGTGATGTATTGCCAAATCAAACGGCACTTTTAGGCATCTTACTAGTAATAGTGAGTGGAATTTTAGTTGTGAAAGAAAAATAAAGGAGAAAAAATGATACTAATAGCAGGGCCTTGCGTCATCGAGAGCGAACAGCTCGTTTTCGACGTGGCAAAAAGGCTAGTTAAATTTAACGAAGATAAGCGGATAGATTTTTATTTCAAATCAAGCTTTGACAAGGCAAATCGCACGAGTATAAGCTCGTTTCGCGGGCCCGGACTTGAAAAAGGGTGCGAAATTTTAGCCAAGGTAAAAAAGGAATTCGGTTTTAAAATTTTAACCGATATCCACGAGAGTTATCAGGCCGCACCCGTAGGCGAAGTAGCCGACGTACTGCAAATACCTGCATTTTTATGCCGCCAGACTGATCTGCTCGTGGCCGCGGCTAAGACAAAAGCGGTCGTAAATATCAAAAAAGGGCAGTTTTTAGCGGCGTCTGCGATGAGGCACTCTGTTAAAAAAGTGCTAGAAACGCGCGGCGTAAAGGGCGACGGATACGAGATTGCTAAACAAAACGGCGTGTGGCTAACGGAGCGTGGAAGTACCTTTGGCTACGGAAATTTAGTCGTAGATATGCGAAATTTGGTGCTGATGAGAGAATTTGCGCCGGTGATTTTCGACGCTACTCACAGCGTGCAGATGCCAAGTGCTCTTGGCGAAAAAAGCGGCGGGGACGCGAAATTTGTGCCGTATTTGGCGCGTGCTGCGGCAGCTGCGGGCGTAGACGGATTTTTTTATGAGACGCACGTAAACCCTTGCGAGGCGCTTTGCGACGGGCCGAATATGCTAAATTTAGACGAGCTAAACGCAAATATCGCTCAAATTTTTAAGATAAAAGACGCCCTAGGCGATGCAAACTAAGGGCTTTTTGTGGGTGCTAGGCGGCGCGGTGGCTGAGTGTGGCTGGGCGTACGGGCTAAAACACGCCCAAAACGCCGTAGCATTCGCGCTTACCGCCGCGTTAGTCTGCGTTAGCTTCGTATCGTTTATGAAGGCTATGAAATACTTGCCCGTTAGCGTTGCATATACCGTATTTGTGGGATTTGGAGCATTTTTTATCGTGGTCGCCGAAAGCGTTAGCGAATACAGCTCAAGCGGCCAGATACCAGATGCTTTGCGGCTATTTTTCATAGCGACGCTGATCGCGGGAGTGCTGGGGCTAAAAAGGCTAAAATCTTGACGCATATTTTAGCTCTTTTGGCGGCCGGGTGCTGCGAGGTCTCGGGCGTATTTTTTCTAACCAAATTTCAAAAAAGCTTCGGCGTGAAAAAGGCGGCGAATTTTTTGATTTTGGTCGCAAATTTCGCCCTTTCGCTTTGGCTTCTTAGCTACGCGATGCAGGCGATGCCAATGTCGGTGGCGTACGCGATCTGGACGGGCATGGGAGCGGTCGGAGCCGTGAGCGTCGGGATAGTGTTTGATAAAGAAAAAATGAGCGCGCAAAAGGCGTTTTATCTATCGCTAATAACGTTAAGCGCGATAATGTTAAAAATAATCTAAGGGTTAGAAATGATAAATTTAAATGACACAAAATGTGCGATTAAATATAGACTAAAAACTGCAAAATAGGAAGACAATGCAATTTGGAACGCAAAGAGTTAGTGAAGACACCATAAGACAATATGCGGCAAATCTACTAAACTTTCAAGACGATAAAAACGCCAAGAGTGGTACTGGACAAATTACTACGTTTAACGAGCTAGGCTTTGACGGTATTTTAAAAAAGCCTGACGGTTGGTATTTTCCGCACAACGAAAACGATACTGCCATTATTTTAGAAACCAAGGCCTATGAACCCAATTCAAATTTAAGCTCAAATTTGCCGCAACTTCAAGAATATATAGAAATCGCTCAAACTAAATACAACCAAGTCGTCGGGATTTTATATAACGGTAATGAAGCGATAATTTATAAAAACGACAAATTTTACCGTGAGGATAATGAGCTTTTTAGCAAAGATTATTATCTGAAGCTTTTTACTCAAAGTAGTATAGATAAACCTAAAATTTATTCTTGTACCAAGTCGATAAATGATAATCTTCATGTAAATTTCGGCATAAACAATCTAAAACATCGGATGATTTTTACCGCTTGCGCTTTGGTGGCAGATAGAAAAGGCGCTAATTTAAAAGGCTTAAAAGGCAGAGATTTTGCGACTTTACAAAGCATTATTATTTCAACGCTTGAAAATTCGTACAGCGAACAAAAAGCCTTAAATTTAAAATTAGATATCATAAAAGAGCAGTTTAATCTAATCAGCTTTAACTATACGAAAAATCAAAAGGCTATTGATAGCTTTATCGATGATGTCGTGGCGATTTCGGACTACATAAAGGCTGAAAGCTGGAACGGCGAAGACGTGATGGGAATTTTCTTTAATGAATTTACCCGCTATAAAGGCAAAAGTGAAGCAGGACAGGTTTTTACGCCCGATCATATTACGAGCCTTATGTACCGTATCGCTAACGTAAATCATAAGGATAACATTCTTGACGCGTGTTGCGGGAGTGGTGCATTTTTAGTAAAGGCCATGAATAACATGATAAACGAAGTCGGCGGAAATTTTAACGAAAATGCCGTAAAGCGGATCCAAAACGAAAGGCTTTTCGGGATTGAATTCGATAAAGAGTTATTTGCCTTGGCTTGCGCTAATATGCTAATTCATAAAGACGGCAAGACAAATCTAACTCACGACGATGCAAGAAGCGAAGCGGCTTGCGAGTGGATAAAGAGTAAAAATATCACAAAAGTTTTGATGAATCCGCCGTATGAGAACAAATTCGGTTGTCTGACGATAGTAAAAAACGTACTTGATAATGTGGAAAGCGGTGCGACTTGTGCATTTTTACTACCGAGCAATAAACTTGAAGTAGGCAAAAAACAAGTTTTAAAATGGCTTAAAAAGCACTCTCTTTTAAAAATTATTAAACTTCCCAAAGAAGTTTTTGCTCGAATGAAAGGTGCAAACGAAACATCTATTTTTATTTTTAAAGCACACGAGCCGCAGGGAAGTAAGGAAATTTTCGGATGCTATATAAAAGAAGACGGACTAGAAACCGTTAAAAATCAAGGACGCCACGATTTAAAGGGCAAATGGCAAGAGCTTGAAGATTTTTGGGTTGATGTAATATACAAACAAAGTGGCGACGAAAGTTGCCAATGGATAAAACCGAATGAAAGCTTGCAATACAAAATGCCCGAGCCTAAATTTGAGATAACCGAGCAAGATTTTAAAAAAGTCGTACTTGATTATTTGCTTTTTGAAAACGGCATAGATAAAAAAGAATTTGAAAAAACGATTTTAGAGAGTGTTTTATTTGGAAGCGATATAAATTTAGATGATGATGAGATAAAGATTAAGGTTTAAAGTGCAAAAATTTGAGAATTTTAAATTTAAAGAAATATTTGAGCATATTATGCAAGGTAAAAGACTAAAAATATCCGATCATATAATCGGCAATACTCCGTTTGTAATGGCGGGATATGTAAATAGCGGAATTTGCGATTATATTTCGAATTCGGAAGCTAGACGTTTTCCGACCAATTCCATAACAATAGATATTTTCGGAAATTGTTTTTATAGAAGTTACGAATTTGCAGCAGGTGACGATGTTGGCGTTTTTTGGAGTGATAAAGAGATAAATAGTAAAGCAATGATGTATATTTGTGCCGTTATAGGCAAGTCATTGTCGAGCAAATTTGATTTTGGAAATAAATTAAGAGCCTCTCAGACTTATGATTTTGAAATACCTTTGCCAGTAATTAAAAACAAAGAAATAGATTTTTACTTTATGGAAAATTACATAACAAGCATAGAAGCTAAAATGCAAAAGTTGATTTTATATCATAGCGTGCTTACCCTTCGAGAGAGAGAATCGCGCGGCGATTTTAATCTTATTTTTAGCAAGGATTCTAGTATTTCAAACTTTATCAAAGAGGCTATTATGCAAATAGCTGCGAGCCTTTTTGGTAAATTGGGCGTGGAATGGGGTGAATTTAGACTTGTAGATTTATTTAAAATATTACTTGCCAAGGGTGATTTGCAAGCTAAAAAGTTAGAAGTCGGTGATAATATTTTAATAAGTTCCGGAAATTTTAATAATGGCGTCGTGGCATATGTACAAGATTGTGATGAATTTAGTGAAAAATTTGGATCAAACTCTTTAACTATCGATATGTTCGGCAAATGTTTTTATCAACCGAAACCTTTTTATGCGGTATCTCATGGACGGGTGAATATTTTAGAGCCAAAATTTAAGCTAAATATTTATGTAGGATTTTTTATAGCCGCTATTTTGAACAAAACACTGGAAAATAGATATTCTTTTAATAAAATGTGCTCCCAAACGGCCTTAAAAGCTGAAAATATCCAGCTTCCATTGAATGAATTTGATAAGCCGAATTTTTCTTTAATGGAAAATTTTATAAAAGATATAGAACGGAATAGTGCGCAAAAGTTAATAGACTACTATAAAAATTTAACTTATAGTAAAGATTAGTTTTAATCTGGTGCTCATAAAATAAAAAACTGCCTTTTATCAAGAAATGGGTCAATCTTGTAAATTCTTTAAATTTATTAAGTTTTTAGATAAAATCCTAAAAATTATGAGGAGAAATTAATGAAAATAATCGAAGGAAATTTGGCTTTAAAAGGCGGCGAGAAGATCGCTATAGTGGGCGCGAGATTTAACCACATCATCACCGATAGGCTGGTCGAGGGCGCGAGGGACGCGTTTTTGCGTCACGGCGGGGATGAGGCGAATTTGAGCCTCATTTTGGTGCCGGGCGCGTTTGAGATACCGATGGCGCTAGAAAAGGCGCTAGCCAGCGGTAAATTTGACGCGGTTTGCTGCGTGGGAGCGGTGATAAGAGGTTCAACTCCACACTTTGACTACGTGAGCGCCGAGACCACCAAAGGCATCGCAAATGTCACGCTAAAATACGGTAAACCGGTGACATTTGGCGTACTAACGGTAGATAGCATCGAGCAAGCCATCGAGCGAGCGGGCTCAAAGGCTGGGAACAAGGGCTTTGAGGCGATGACGGGCGTGATCGAGATGCTAAGCTTATATAAAAATTTGGAGGCGTAAAATGGCGACTCGTCATCAGGTTAGGCAGGCTGTCGTTTCGTTACTATACTCAAACGAGATAAATCCGGTAACTGCTGCATTTGAAGAGGAATTTCTAGAAGAGAAAAAGATAAGAAACGAGCGCAAACATGAGGCGCAGCAGACTTTTAAAGAGGTGCTCGCAAACAAAGAAAAACTAGATGAAATTTTAAAGCCATATCTAAAAGACGGCGATTTTAACAAGGTTGGTGCGACTGAGCTTGCCATTCTTAGACTTGGGCTTTATGAGATGAAATTTAGCCAAACTGATAAAGCTGTCATTATAAACGAAGCGATCGAGCTTGCGAAAGAGCTCGGAAGTGATCAGGCACCAAAATTTATAAACGGTGTACTTGATAAGCTAAAGGGCGATCTGTGAGGCTCTGTGTCGCACTTGATATGGCTAGTCGCGAAGAGAATTTAGCCCTTGCTAGAGAGCTAAAAGGGCTTGATCTTTGGCTAAAAGTTGGGCTTAGAAGCTACCTTAGGGATGGGGCAAAATTTATAGAAGAGCTAAAAGGGATTGAAGGTTTTAAAATTTTTCTTGATCTAAAACTTTATGACATACCGAACACGATGGCAGATGCGGCTGAAGTCGTCTCAAAAATCGGTGTAGATATGATAAATGTGCATGCTAGTGCTGGCGAGCGTGCGATGAAGACAGTTATGGATAGGCTAGCTGGTCTTAATAATCGCCCTTTGGTACTTGCAGTATCGGCACTTACTAGCTTTAGTGAGAGCGAGTTTGACGCTGTTTATAATGATACGATCGTAAGAGCTGTTAGAAAATTTAGCCAGATGAGTTTTGAAGCAGGACTTGATGGAATGGTCTGTTCTGTTTTTGAAAGCAAGCTCATTAAAGATGTAACAAATGAGAAATTTATCACCCTTTGCCCTGGTGTTAGGCCTTTTGGCGAGAGCGCTGGAGATCAAAAAAGAGTAGCAAACTTAATGAGCGCAAAGCAAGAAGGTAGCGACTTTATCGTTGTTGGCAGGCCGATTTATGAAAATGCAAATCCAAGAGAAATTTGTGAACGAATTTTGGTTAATATTTGAGCTTATGTAAAGTTGTTTTAATCATAGTTTTTATACAAAAATTTTTACAAAATGTTGCACATAGGTGCTTGGTCGCGGTAGCGATAAGCGTTTTTATATGTTTTATCGTATGATTTGCTACTACGCCAATACGCCGCGCTTAGACAAAAACCAAGCTAAAATGGTAGCCTTAGAAGGACTAAATTTATAAATTTTTATTTTTAGATTCTCTATCTGAGTGCTATAATTGTGAAATGCAAATTTAAGCAAGATATCAGCAGTATTCAATTATAATGCGATTTCTTTTTTATGGACAGATGGGTGAGCGGCTGAAACCACACCCCTGCTAAGGGTGCAGCTCTTAATCGGGGCTCGAGGGTTCAAATCCCTCTCTGTCCGCCACCACTTATAAATAATCACAAACTTTTATCAACTTTTGCAAACATTGAGCTGCGATTTTAACTTTATTTTAAAGTCTTTATCCATAAAATTGCAAACTATTACAAACAATAGCAAACTATTATTATCATAACTTTTTAGCTGACTTTTGGCTGATTGCCTTTAAAAAAGTAGCTAAAAAAATAAAAATAGTCAGCCAAAAAGGATTATAAATGCCTAAACTATCACGCCAACTCACGATCACGCAATTTAAAAATCTAAAAGCCAAAGAGAAGCCATATTTTGTCAGCGACGGCGATAACCTGCTAATTAAAATAATGCCAAACGGCACAAAATTTTTCATATATGAGTTTCGAGAAAATGGCAAACGTCACCGCCTAACTCTTGGCAAATATGATGAAATGAGCCTAAGCGAGGCAAGAGATAAAAGAAGCGAGCTAAGATTAAAACTCAATCAAGGCGAGAGCCTAACGCAAACAGCAGAAAAAACAAAATTTAAAGCAGTATTTGAAGCGTGGTATAAAACAAAAAGTAAGTTGAGTGAAAAGCAGCAGTTTTGGATGAAAAGGCGGTTTGAAGCGTTGTTATTACCAAAACTTGGCGAGATGGACATAAAAGAGATAAGCAGAAAAGACATAATAGCTGCCATTAGCCCCCTGCTCGAGGACGAAAAGCTAGAAACAGCCGATAGAGTGCTAAGTATATTAAGCGGCTTTTTCAAATATGCTCTATTACACGAGTATGTAGATCACAATATAATAGCGGATATTGACAAAAAGACACTATTGGGGCGTAGAGAAGTGAAACATTTTGCCTACCTAAAAAACGATGATGAGATAAGAGCCGTATTAATGGCGATAAGAGATTATTTTGGGGATATAAGGGTAAAAACTTGTGCGGTTTTTCAACTATATACCGCAGTAAGAGGGCAAAATGCCAGAAATGCCAAATGGTCGCAGATAGATTTTGAAAATTGCCTTTGGCATATCCCAGCTGACGAGATGAAAACGGCAAAGCCCCACGAAGTATTTTTAAGTAAAAGTGTAATCAACCTATTAAAAACATATCGTGAGCGCTTGCCTTTAAAAAGTGAGTTAATTTTTCCGTCCATAAAATCAAACATTGCCCCACTAAGTGACAACACTATCCGTGTAATGCTTAGAAATCTAGGTTTTAATAAGGATATGGTAACTCCACACGGCTTTAGAGCCACGTTTAGCACGATCGCCAACGAAAACATAGATAAGCACGGCTGCAATAGTGATGTTATTGAGCTTTGCCTAGCACACGTTGAGAACAACAAGGTTAAAGACGCATACAACCACGCCAAAAATTTAAAAGCAAGAGCTAAGCTTATGCAGTGGTGGAGTAATTATTTAGATAGTTTGGGCGGTTTTGCCTGATTTGTAGACACGGATAGATTTTAGCGAGTAGTAGATTACCCGCGAATTGACCTTATTTGCTACGATCACGCCTTGCTTCACTTTGTCATAAAGTGATCGTGCAGATATGCCTAGCTCTTTTAGGGCTTCATCTTTAGTTATAAATTTATCGCTCATTTCTTGTCCTTTATATAATCTTTCAAATCTCGCAAAGCGCGCCGTAAAAAACGGACGTCGCATTTAAATAAAAGAGCTTGTATTCGCTCAACTAAGCTCATCTTTTCATTGTGCTCCTCACAAAACGCTTCTAGGTTTGCAAGTGCTGCTAAATGTTTATCTCTTTCAGGGCTACTCATTTAGTAACCCCTTATTCTCATAGATATTGCCTAAGACTTCTAATTCATAAACATCATCAAGACACTCCATGTAATGCTCTTTAGTGATAAATCTTATGCAAAAGGTAAAAAAATGAGAATAGATAAAAATGTGAAGCAAATAGCGTTAGAAACTTTGTTTGGGTAGGTGTGGACGTAAGGTAAAAAATGAGAACCCGAAATGCAAAATTTAGGCATTTTTTTGCATTTTGAAAGTCAAAGCTTCAATCTACTTCAAAATTACTTCAAAACTTCAAAAAATATTTTAAAATAGCGTAAAATAGGCTTTATGCTAATATTAAACCCGATGGAAGAACTTTTTTAACGACGCCTACAATCCTAAGCTGGTCTAGCTCATCGTCTTCCTAAAGTTCATTCATAGAGGTTAAGCGAATACACTTTTTTATCGGGCCTTTAAGTAACTTTTTGACATATAGATCGCCACCGAGGTTTGCTATAACTATCTCACCGTTACTGGCCTCGTGTGTAGGTAAGACAAGCACCATATCGCCGTCTTTTAAAAACGGTTCCATACTGTTACCAAGCACTTTTATGACATCGTATTGTTTGGCCGGTATACGCAATATAGTCGTTAAAACCTTGAGCTTAAAGGAGAAACAAAGATCAAATTTAATGCACAAAATATCCTTGATATTACTGATAATCCTGATACGGTGCTTAAAATAAAAGGTGGTGATGTTGATGCTAATGGCAATAAAATCACAAAAGTTGATCTAGTTCATAAATGGGCCGCAGATCATTCATATGATACTGCTGGATTTAAAGGCTACTCAAGCATAGATCAAATAAATGGAAAAACTATCCATATCCAAATAGACGACAAAATCCATACCGATCTTTAATCCCCAAAATGAGTGCGTAAATTCGCACTCATTTCAAACTCAAACTCACATTATTTTTTAAGTCTTGTTTTACTAATATTTGCTCCTTAAAGGAGAAAATATGAAAAATTTAATAGCCGTTATTATAGTTATTGCTGCACTTGCTTTTGGTGCTTTTAAGTATATAAATTCATTTGTTGCACTTGATGAAAATGTAAATGCAAAGTGGTCGCAGGTGTTAAATCAATATAAAAGAAGAGCCGAGCTTGTACCAAATTTGGTTGAAACTGTAAAAGGCTACGCAGCTCATGAGCAAAAAATTTTTGAAGATGTGGCAAATGCTAGAAGCAAGAGCATGCAAGTAAGCGTTGATGCAAGTGGTCTTAGCGATGAAGCTAAGATGAAAGAATTTATGACAGCACAAAGTTCATTTGGCTTGGCACTTGGCAGGCTTATGGCAGTTAGCGAGAACTATCCAGAGCTAAAAGCAAATCAAAATTTCTTATCTCTTCAGAGTCAGCTTGAAGGTACGCAAAACCGCATAAGTGTAGCAATGCATGATTATATCGAAGCTGTAAAAGAGTATAACGTAGCCCTTAGAAGCTTTCCAAATAAATTTATAGCAAGTGCTTTTTATCCTGAGCTAAAGCCAAAACAAAATCTTGAAATAAGTAACGAAGAGAAGATAAATCCAAAAGTTTCATTTGAGAAATGATGAAGAAAATTTTTGCTCTTTTGTTTTTTACATTTTGCTTTTGTTTTGCCATAAATTTTAACGAGCAGATAAATGATGAGGCTCAAATTTTCTCTAAAAATGAGAAGGCTGAGCTTTTAAGTTTGGTGCAAAATTACGAGCAAAATAGTACGACGCAAATTGCTATCGTGACTCTTAAATCACTAGAAAATAAAAGCATAGAAGAGATCTCTCTTGAGATAGCTAGAGGCTACAAGCTGGGACAAAAACAAAGTAGTAATGGAGTGCTTTTAATAATCGCTCCAAACGAGAGAAAAATACGTATAGAAGTTGGTTATGGACTCGAAGGTGTGCTAACTGACGCTATATCAAGCCAGATCATAAATGATGTGATAGTGCCTAAATTTAAGCAAGGCGATATGGGCGGTGGCGTGATAGATGGCATAAGAGCCATCATAAAGGTAGCTAGTGGTGAAGAATTTGAAAGTGCGAGTGATGATGAAGAGATACCGTTTGGAATAGTTGCCTTTTTTGCTGGCATGATCTCGTGTTTTGTCTCTGGCTTTTTAGGTAAATTTTTTATGCGAGTTGGCTTTAGTGCGTGTTTTGCAGGACTGATATCTACGGTATTTGAGCAATTTTTTGGCGTGCAAAATTACTTCATTGTCTTTGCCATTGTGTTTGTAATATTTTTTATTATTTTAAAAAATGCTTTTAAAAGAAATACTCAAAGCAAAAATACACATAGTGATTTCGGGCGTGATAGATCAGACTCAAATAGCAGTGGCAGTGGCCATTCAAGCAGTTCAAGAGGTGGTGGCTTTAGTGGCGGCGGAGGCTGTTTTGGCGGAGGTGGAGCAAGTGGCAGTTGGTAAAATTTCATCAAAGATTAGCTTGTAAAGCTCAAACCCTTTAAAATATATAAAAACTTAGGAGCAAAGATGCTAGCTGGCGAGCTACTTAAAAGCCATTTTGCTAAATTTGATCTGGTGGCAGTGCTTAGTAAATTTTTGGAGCAAAGTCATTTTGATAAAGAAAAATTTGATCTGCTTAAACAAAATAACTTTAAAAATTTAGATAAAAATATAAAGCAAGAGATAGTTGGGACTGCTTGCTTTAAAGAGTTTTTTGACGATAAATTTCAGAGTTTTTTATGCGAGCTTATGCAAAGTAAAGTTTTGATTGTTTCTGGCAAAGAGTATAAATTTAGCGAGCTTGAAATTTATACTTGTTTTGACGCAAATACCTACAAAAGGCAGTGTGAAGCCGGAGAAATTTACTTTCATAATTTTGGCTTTGACATATCTTTTAAAAGTGAGCCATTGCTTTATGGTGGCATTTTAGTAAGAAGCCTAAAGCCCTTAAACGGGCAAAATTTTATCTTTGGGCCAAGAAAATGTGCCTTGCATATCTTAAATAGCAAAATGAGCAATTTAAACTTTGATCTAAAAGAGGCTGATTTTAGAAAAGATGGGATTACTTTTACGCCACGCATTAGATCATTTGGCGATGAAAACCAGCAAAAAAATGATCATCTTAGAGCATTTACTGCCGAGTTTGAAAAAGCCTTAGGGTTTGATGAAAATTATAAAAAGAGATTAAATGCCTATAAAAAGGGGTGAAATTCATCTTTTTATCAGCTTTTGTGGTGAGAAATTTAGCCCAAAAATGCTAGATAAAAAAGATCGCAGAAGAGTAAAAAAATACCCAAATTTAATAAAACAAAACTCATTTAAAATATCTCGCTACTTAAAATTTAAAGCAAAGATGCGAGGTAAAATCTGTCTTTCTCATAAAGAAAATATCGCAGTTTTAGCCATTTCAAAAGAAAAGGTCAGAGTCGAAAATTTAAAAAAGAAATTTTAGCTCTAAAATCAATGAAGGATTTTAATAAATTTGTCCTTGATGAAAATACTAGCGTAGCTTAAGTGAGCGGCTTTGTAAAGGGCTTGGCAAGTGATGAGGTGCTTGCTCGCCACAACGCTTTTAGCCTAAATTTTGCTGATTCGCTAAATGAGAGTCTAACTCAGGCAAAAGAGCTTGCTCTGAAGCTAAAAATGGCAGCACTTGTAGTCGCGTTTTTACTGCTATGGTTTTACTTTGGTGCGCTTATTTCGGCACTTGTGATGGGTGTCATCATCTTTGGTGTACTTCTTACGCTCTTTATCTTTGCCATTTTTGGCGTAAATTTAAGCATCTTTGGCGTCTTTGGGCTCATACTTGCAAGTGCTGTTGGGATTGATTACATGATATTTGCGCTAAATGATAGCCTTAGTGAAAAAGAGCGAATTTATGGGATATTTTGCTCATTTATCACGAGTTTTATCTCGTTTTTTACTCTTTCTTTTAGCCAGACCGCGGCTCTTAGCGTATTTGGACTAAGTGTTAGCCTTTGCGTGCTGATATATGGGCTATGTGCTAGCGTTTTATCTTGTAAAAAGATAAAAACTTAGTTTGATTTTCAGCCCCCAAGCGGCTTGTCTAGCTCGGGGCTTTGATGGTTTTTGTTATTTTAACTCATTAAATTGCGCGTAAGGGTTTTATAAAAGACAAAATTTATGCGAAAAATATCTCACTTTTTAGGCGAAGTAGACATAGATAGGCGCTCAGAACACTCTGCTCTCTAATGTAGTTGCGATCTCCTTTTAAAAGAAGTCTCTCAACCTCGATATTGCCGTTTCTATCGCCAGCTGCGACGTAGACCGTGCCAACTGGCTTACTAGCTGTCCCGCCGCCCGGTCCTGCGATACCGCTAATGGCAAGAGAAAAGTCCGCATTTGTTGTGCTTAGCGTACCTTTTACCATCGCCTTTACGCAAGGCTCGCTCACGGCGCCATAGGTATCTAAAATTTCATCCTCAACGCCTAGCCACTCGTGCTTTATATGGTTTGCGTAGGTTACCAAGGAGCCGTCAAAGCTAGCTGAAATACCACCATATCTTGCAAATTTTGCCGCCGCAAGCCCAGCCGTGCAAGACTCGGCAAATGAAATTTTAAGCCCCTTTTGCATGAGTCTTTTTGCTACAAAAGCGATCACATCTTTTTGCGGGATAAATTTTTGCGAAAATAGTGTTTTTACTCCCTGTAAAAAGCTCTCGATCTGGCCAAATTTATTACTTTTTGCCCTTACTAGTATCAAATTTGGCAGGGTCTGCGCAAGCGTGATATCGACCTCATAAGTTTTAGCAAGTGGCAGCATAAGGATCTTGGCGCTGTCAGTATCAATGTCTATTAGATGAAAGTAGCTAAAATCAGGCTTAAAATCAATCAAAAACTCGCCGAGTTCTTCATTTGGATTAGCTTTTATGAGATTTATTTGAGCGTTATTTAGCTTGACTAAAAAGCTATTTTTTGAGTAGTCTAAGCTATCTTTAAGTGCAAGTGTCGTGCTATCTTTTAGCTCAAGCGAGCCCCCAGTTAGAGTCGCTATAATCTTTGCCGCGATAGCAAAATTTTCATCCGAGCCAAAAATGCTTACAAAGTCGTAATCTTTTGATAAATTTTCGATTATAAAAGGTAGCTCTTTGCTATTTTTTGGAGCAAAACTAACCACTCCAAGCTCGCCAAAATGATCCTCGTAACTTTGAAAAATGTAGTTTAGAAATTCTCTATTTATCTCAAGATCTTCGCCTATTATTAAGATACTTTGTCTCATTTTTAAGCTCCTTTTTTTGCCTCATTATACTATTTTTCAGTGTGATTTAACCAGCACAGGTGTAAAATTAGCAAATTTTAAAATCAAGGTAAAAAATGGACTACAAAGAGACGCTTTTACTCCCAGAGACAAATTTCCCGATGCGCGGAAATCTCCCACAAAATGAACCACAAAGACTAAAATCATGGTACGAAGACCGCAAGGTTTACGAAAAAATGAAGAAAAATCGCCAAAACGCGGCTAAAAATTTCAACATCCACGACGGCCCTCCGTATGCAAACGGCCACCTTCACATCGGCCACGCGTTAAATAAAATTTTAAAAGATATCATCACAAAAACGCACTATTTTTATGGCGAAAACGTCCGCTATGTGCCAGGCTGGGACTGCCATGGCTTGCCGATCGAGCAGCAAGTCGAAGTAAAGCTTGGCGATAAGAAAAAAGATCTTAGCAAGGTCGAGATCAGAGAGCTTTGCAGACAGCACGCGAGAGAATTTATAGACATTCAGCGAAATGAATTTAAAAGCCTTGGCATCATCGGCGACTTTGAAAATCCATACATGACGATGAAATTTGAGTTTGAGGCTGACATCTACAAAGCGCTTTGCGAGATCGCTAAAAAAGGCCTTTTGGTAGAGCGAAGCAAGCCAGTTTACTGGAGCTGGGCGGCTAGATCGGCACTAGCTGAGGCTGAGGTTGAGTATGAGGAAAAAGAGGACTACTCGATATATGTAGCATTTGGCCTTGACACAGACGCACTTGAGAAGCTTGGCGTAAAAGAGGCAAGCGCTGTCATCTGGACGACCACGCCTTGGACACTTCCAGCAAATCAAGCCATAAGCCTAAAACCAGATGAAATTTACGTGCTAACGGCTGAAAATTTGATCTTTGCAAAGCCACTACTTGAAAGCGTTGTGCAAAGTGGCCTAAGCAAAGGCGAGATCAAAAAAGAGTTTAAATCAAGCCTACTTGAAAATACTCACGCGATAAATCCACTAAACGGCAGAAAATCGCGATTTTTACTAGGCGATCACGTCATGATGGACGGGGGTACTGGACTTGTTCATACAGCTCCAGGACACGGCGAGGACGACTACTACGTATGTTTAAAATATGGCTTTAGTGAAATTTTGATGCCAGTTGATGACGGCGGCTGCTACGATGAGAGCATAAAACATCACGGACTATTTAGAAGCGACGTGGTAGACGAGTTTGTCGGCATGCACATCTTTAAAGCAAATGAGAAAATTTTAGAGCTACTTGGCAAAAGCTTGCTTAGCGTCTCTAAATTTAGACACTCTTATCCATTTTGCTGGAGAACGCACAAGCCTGTCATTTATAGAGCCACAAAGCAGTGGTTTATAGCTATGGATGAGGCTAAACTTGGTGGCAAAACGCTTAGACAAACAGCGCTAGAAGAGCTTGAAAAGGTTAAATTTTATCCAAGCGTTGGCATAAAAAGAATAGGCTCGATGATAGAAAATCGCCCAGACTGGTGCATCTCTCGTCAGCGTGACTGGGGCGTGCCGATCGCGTTTTTCAGAGATAAAGCGACAAAAGAAGTTATATTTGATAGTGAAATTTTAGACCACATCGTGGCTATCTTTAAAGAAAAAGGCGCTGATGCGTGGTGGGCGCTAAGCATAGACGAGCTTTTGCCAAAAGGCTCAAAATACAAGGCTGAAAATTTAGAAAAAGTGATGGATATCCTTGATGTTTGGTTTGATAGCGGCTCGACATGGCATGCGGTCTTACAAAGTGACAACTACGACGCTGGCAAATACCCTTCAAGCATGTATCTTGAGGGCTCAGACCAGCACCGCGGCTGGTTTCAAAGCTCGCTTCTAGTAAGCACAGCTATAAATTCTCACGCACCTTATGAGAGCATATTAACTCACGGCTTTACTGTCGATGCTAAGGGCGAGAAAATGAGCAAGAGCAAGGGTAACGTCATCGCTCCGCAAGACGTGGCTAAGACTCACGGCGTGGAAATTTTACGCCTTTGGGTTGGCATGAGCGATTATTCAAGCGATCTAAAAATAAGCGAAGATATATTAAAGCAAATCAGCGAGCAATACCGCAAAATCCGTAACACTATACGCTTCTTGCTAGCAAACGTAAATGACCTTGAAAGCTTAAATACAGAGTTTAACATCCTTGATAAATGGATACTAGCACGCGCTAAAAAGGTCTTTGATGAGGCGAGCGCTTGCTTTAAAAACTACGACTTTTCAAAGGGCTTTAACATCCTTTTAAATTTCCTATCAGCCGATCTTAGCGGCGTATATCTTGACGTTTGCAAAGATAGACTCTACTGCGACGCAAAAGACGCCCCAAGAAGAAGATCAGCCCAAAGCGCAATGGCGATCATCACAAAAACACTACTTCCACTCATCGCTCCAACGCTTACTTACACCGTTGATGAGGTGATGGACTATGCTCCAAAGATCATCAAAGGCGATGCAAAAGACGCATTTGATCTAGTTTATGAGCCGATCAAATTTGATCTTAGCTTTGAAAATGAGCTACTTTTTGCCAGCAGGGAGAAATTTAACGAGATCGTGGATGTTCTTAAAAAGGATAAAAAGATAAAGTCAACCCTAGAGCTAAGCCTAGAGACCACAAGCCACAACATCACAAGCTACGACGAGCGAGAAGTGGCAGATCTTTACATGGTAAGCTCAGTTAGACCTTACGATGATAGCGAGCCATTAGCCGAGTTTGAGCTTGAGAATGATAAATTTAAGATCATAGCAAGCAACCTTCACAAATGCCCAAGATGCTGGAAATTTAACGCTAGCAAAGAAGATGCGCTATGCCCAAGATGTGAAGAGGTCATAAGTGCTAAGTGAGCCAGTAAGCGCAACTATCATAGTCGCAACGATCGCTGTGGTGGTCGTTGTTAGCTTGTTTGGCATATTTTTGGTTAATAAATTTAAAGGATAAAAATAGTGGTAACTTTAAAAGAAGCTTTAAAATTTTCAGCTGAAGAGATAAAAAATTTACGAGCTGAGCTTGAGGCAAAGATCATAAAAGAAAAAGAGCTTGGCGCTTATGTTGAGCAACTAGCAAATTTAGAGATCGCGAAACTAGGCGAGGGTGTACCAATTGCTATAAAAGACAACATCCAAGTAAAAGGCTGGAATGTAACAAGTGCCTCAAAAATTTTACAAGGCTACTTCGCACCTTATAACGCAACTGTCATCGAAAAGCTACTTGGTAAAAATTTAGCTCCATTTGGCCGCACAAATATGGACGAATTTGCGATGGGAAGCACAACTGAGAGCTCATTTTACGGCAAAACACTAAACCCACTAAATCACGCTCACGTCCCAGGCGGCAGTAGCGGTGGCTCAGCAGCAGCAGTCGCAGCTGGCCTTGCAGTCGCAGCACTTGGTAGCGATACTGGTGGCTCGATCCGTCAGCCAGCAGCATTTTGCGGATGCGTAGGACTTAAGCCAACTTACGGCAGAGTGAGCAGATACGGCCTTGGCGCATACTCAAGCAGCCTTGATCAAATAGGCCCTATCGCTCAAAACGTAGAAGACGCAGCCATTTTATATGACGCGATCGCTGGACACGACCCAAAAGATAGCACGAGCGCAGATGTGCCATTTGTGAGTATTAGCGACAAGATAGATGGCAACAAAAAGCTAAAAATTTGCGTCATCAAAAACTACGTCGAAAACGCAAACGAGCAGACAAAAGCTGCTTTAAATTTAGCGATCGAGAAGCTAAAATCACACGGTCACAGCATAACTTACACAAATTTTGAAGACTCAAAATACGACGTCGCAACCTACTACATAATAGCAACCGCAGAGGCAAGCGCAAATTTAAGCCGCTATGATGGCGTAAGATACGGCAGGCGTGCGGATGCTAAAAATTTAAAAGAGCTATATATAAACTCACGATCAGAAGGCTTTGGTGAAGAGGTAAAAAGAAGAATTTTGCTTGGTACGTTTGTATTAAGTAGCGGATATTACGATGCTTACTACATCAAAGCACAAAAAGCAAGAGCACATATAAAAGCTCAATACGAGAGAATTTTAGAAGAAAACGACCTTATATTTATGCCAGTAGCTCCGAGTACAGCCTATAAATTTGGAGCCCACAGTGATCCGCTTCAGGCCTATCTAAGCGATATCTACACGATCAGCGTAAATTTAGCAGGCCTACCAGCTATCTCTGTGCCAGTTGGCAAAGATGATCAAAATTTAAACGTGAGCGCCCAGCTCATCTCAAAAGCGTGGGACGAACAGACCTTGATAAATGGTGCCAAGAGCCTAGAAAATTTAATAAAAGGATAAAAATATGAAGATAGTAAAGAGAGCTTTAACATTTGAGGATGTGCTTCTTGTGCCGCAATACTCTGAAATTTTGCCAAAGCAAGTTGATGTCAAAACCAGAATCAGCAAAAACGTCACGCTAAATATCCCGATCGTCTCTGCTGCGATGGATACGGTGACTGAGCATAGAACTGCTATCATGATGGCAAGGCTGGGCGGTATCGGCGTCATCCACAAAAATATGGACGTCGAAAGCCAAGCAAAAGAGGTCAAACGCGTCAAAAAAAGCGAAAGTGGCGTCATCATCGATCCTATCTTTATAAATCCAGAAGCGACCGTGGCTGAAGCTCTAAGCCTTATGTCAGATCTTCATATTTCAGGCGTTCCAGTCATCGACAAAGACCGTAAACTAATAGGAATTTTAACAAACCGCGATTTGAGATTTGAGACAAATATGAGCACTTTGGTAAAAGACCGCATGACAAAAGCACCGCTTATCACTGCGCCAAAGGGCTGCACTCTTGATGATGCGGAGAAAATTTTCTCTCAAAACAGAGTTGAGAAGCTACCTATCGTCGATAAAGACGGCAGACTTGACGGACTTATCACTATAAAAGATCTAAAAAAACGCAAAGAGTATCCAAATGCGAACAAAGATAGCTACGGCAGACTTCGCGTGGCTGCGGCTATCGGTGTTGGTCAGCTTGATCGCGCCAAAGCACTTGTTGATGCTGGCGTAGATGTCATCGTCATCGACTCAGCTCACGGCCACTCAAAGGGTATTATTGATACTTTAAAAGAGGTAAAGGCAAATTTTAATGTCGATGTCGTAGCTGGCAATATCGCAAACCCAGCGGCTGTAAAAGACCTAGCAGGAGCAGGAGCAGACGGCATAAAAGTGGGCATCGGACCAGGATCTATTTGTACCACAAGGATCGTTGCTGGTGTTGGTGTGCCTCAAATTTCAGCGATTGACGACTGCGCAAGCGAAGCAGCGAAATATGGTATCCCAGTTATTGCTGATGGTGGTTTAAAATACTCAGGCGACGTAGCAAAAGCCCTTGCAGCAGGGGCAGCTTGCGTCATGGCAGGTAGCTTACTTGCAGGTTGCGAAGAGAGCCCAGGCGAGCTTATAACATTTCAAGGTCGCCAGTACAAAGTATATCGCGGTATGGGCTCAATAGGCGCTATGACAAAGGGCAGCTCGGATCGCTACTTCCAAGAGGGCACCGCTCAAGACAAGCTTGTACCTGAAGGCATCGAAGGCCGTGTGCCATTTGCTGGCAGCATAAAAGATGTGATCCATCAGCTAATAGGCGGCCTAAGAAGCGCTATGGGCTATGTAGGCGCAAAAGATATCCCAACTCTTCAAGAAAGAGCCGAATTTGTCGAGATAACAAGCGCAGGACTAAAAGAGAGCCACGTCCACGACGTAGTTATCACTCACGAGGCACCAAACTACAAAGTTAATTAGTGTTAGACCTGCAAACTAGAACTATTAAATTTAACGAGCCACTCTATCTTGAGAGTGGCCGTATGCTATCAAATTTCAAGCTTATTTATGAGACTTACGGCACGCTAAATGCTGATAAAAGCAACGTTATCGTGATCTGTCACGCCCTAACTGGCTCACACCACGCTGCTGGCACCTACGCAGGCGATGAGAAAGCTGGCTGGTGGGACGGGCTAATAGGCAACAAAAAGGCGGTCGATACCGATAAATTTTACGTTATTTGCGTAAATATCCTAGGCTCGTGCTTTGGCTCGACTTCGCCACTAAGTGTGGATAGAAGTAGCGGTAAAGAGTATAGACTAAATTTCCCAGTCCTTGCCATAAGCGACGTAGTAAAGGCGCAAATTAGGTTATTTAGCGAGCTTGGCATCACAAGGGCAAGAGCCGTGATAGGTGGCAGTCTTGGCGGTATGCAGGCACTTTGCTACGCTATCGAGTTTCCAGAATTTGCGCAAGATATCATAATGCTTGCAAGCACCTATCAGACTAAGCCTTGGGCGATAGCGTTTAACAAGATCGCCATTGAAGCCATTTTAAACGATGAAAATTTCAAAAACGGCGAATATGACGCGGAATTTATAAGAAAAAATGGTCTAAAAGGCATGGCTTACGGCAGGATGGCAGGGCATATCAGCTTTTTAAGCCCTGATAGCATGGATAAAAAATTTGGACGAAACTACGTAGAAACTGACGGCCTTTACGATCTTTTTGGGCATTTTCAGGTCGATCGCTACATGGAGTATAACGGCTACAACTTCCCAAAGAGGTTTGACCCGCTAAGCTACCTATACATCGTAAAAATGATGAACATCTTTGACTGCACAAGGCACTATGATAGCCTAAAAGACGCCCTTGCGCCGATCAAAGCAAATTTACACCTTATTGCATTTAAAGGCGATCTGCTATTTCCGCCAAGCTGCATGAGAGAAATTTATGACGCACTTTGCGAAATGGGCCGAGACGCAAAGACAAATTTTGTAGAGATAGATAGCAACTACGGCCACGACGCCTTTTTGGTCGAGATAGAAAAATTTGATGGATATATAAAAAATATATTAAAAGGATAGAAAATGGAGCAAAAAGAGCAAAGCTTTGAAGAAAAATTAGCCCTAGCAGATAAAATTTTAAACGATCTAAACAAAGATGATGTGAGCCTAGAAAATAGCATAAAGCTGCACGAGCAGGGCAAAAAGCTCTTAAATGAAGCAAGAGAAATTTTAGAAAACGCAAAACTTAGCATAAAGCAGGTGGATGATGAGTAGAATTTGCGCCCTTCAGCTACCAACTCAGCCTTTAAGTGAGGCAAGGCTGGATTACTACCTAAAAATTTGTGCTGACGAAAACGCAAGGCTGGTTGTGCTTGGTGAATATGTGCTAAATAGCTTTTTTAAAGAGCTCATTAGCATGCCAAAAAGCCTCATAAAAGAGCAGAGCGAGCGCAAGAAAGAGGCTCTTTTTGCAATGGCAAAAAAGTATGATCTAAATATTGTTGCACCCATTGTAAATCTAAAAGGCAAGGAAATTTTTAAAAGTCTAGCCAAATTTACCCCAACACAAGTCAAGCTATATGATCAGCAAATTCTCATGCCTTACGCTCACTGGAATGAGGCTAAATTCTTTAATAACACAAGCGATGAGCTAAATTTACCTATCTTTACATATGATAAATTTAAAGTTGGCGTTATGTTTGGCTATGAGGCGCACTTTGATGTGTGCTGGGCGTATATGAGTGCTAAAAAGGTTGATATCGTGCTCGTGCCAACGGCTTGTACATTTTTCTCGCAGGCGCGCTGGGAGGAGCTTTTAAAGGTTAGAGCCTTTACAAACAACGTCTATGTGCTACGCGTAAACCGCGTAGGAAGCCACAAGAGCGAAGATACTCAGTGGAGTTTTTACGGCGATTCGATGCTTATTAATCCGTTTGGTGAAGTTAAAAATAGACTCGGCAAGAACGAAGAGATGATGATCGATGAGCTTAGCAAAAAGGAGCTTAGCGAGGCTAGAAGCACTTGGGGCTTTATGCAGATAGAGGCTAAATTCAAAAGATAAAACGCTGCGACTAGGTAGAAAGAGCAAATTTAACAAAAGTTATCACGATTGTGAGTTGAGTAATGTGCCATCACAACTATGATAATGATCGCTTTTTAAAAGAATTTTGGAGTGAAATTTGAAACGAAGCGAAATTGAAAAATATATAAAAGAGAAATTTGACGTTTTTGGCGAGCAAATTTTTCCAAAGTATCCAAAAATTAATGTCTTTCGTCACAAGAAAAATGAGAAGTGGTTTGCGCTACTTATGCAGTTAAGCGCTAGCAAACTTGGGCTTGAAAGTGATGAAATGATAGAAGTTTTAAATCTAAAATGCAGCCCTGATCTAGCCATGGTGCTAGTTGATGAAGAGCAAATTTTTAAAGCATATCACATGAATAAAAAGCACTGGATAAGCGTAAATTTAAACTCCAAAATCTCACAAAAAATAGTTTTTGACCTGATAGATGAAAGTTTTGCCTTAAGCAAATAAAAGCCATTTTCAGCCTTAAATTTAGTAGTTTTTGTTAAAATCACAAAAAAATTTAAGGATAAAATTTGCAAGAGCTAAACAACGAGATCAGAAAAGTCCATTTCATAGGCATCGGCGGTATCGGCATCTCAGCCATCGCTAGATTTTTACACGAAAAAGGCCACAAGATAAGCGGCAGTGATATCAAAGAGAGCAAAACGACGCTTGAGCTTCAAAATGAAGGCATCGAGGTCATCACACCGCACTGTAAAGAGGCGATAAAAGACCAAGATTTCGTGGTCTACTCAGCCGCGATAAAAGAGGACAACATCGAGCTAGTGGAGGCCAGACGAAAGGGCATAAAGTGCTTTTCAAGAAAAGAAATTTTGCCTTATGTGCTTGAGGATAAGTGCGTTTTTGCAGTAGCTGGCGCGCACGGTAAGAGTACGACCTCTGCGATGTTAGCAAGCCTAATCGAGGGCTCAGTCATCATCGGCGCCATCTCAAAACAGTTTGGCTCAAATATGCGCTATGCTAAAAGCGATAACGTCGTATTTGAGGCGGATGAGAGCGACTCAAGCTTTCTAAACTCAAACCCATATCTAGCCATCGTCACAAACGCAGAGCCAGAGCACATGGAGCACTACGACTACGATCTAGCTAAATTTTACGCAGCCTACAAGGGCTTTTTGGAGCGCGCAAAGGTTAGAGTGATAAACGCTGAGGATGAGTTTTTAAGCACGCTTAAGCTTGATGCGATCAGGCTTTATCCAAGCACCGATATCACCGAGCTTACGATGGTTGTAAGAGACTATCAGCCATACACCAGCTTTAACCTTAAAAATTTAGGCAAATTTGAAGCCTTTGGTATGGGCGAGCACATCGCCATAGACGCCTCTTTGGCCATTCTTGCTGCTATGCATGAGACGCCGCTTAAAGACATAAGAGAAAATTTACTAAATTTTAAAGGGATCAAAAAGCGTTTTGACATACTTTGTGCAAACAAAAATTTTGTCCTAATAGACGACTACGCGCACCATCCAACTGAGATAAAAGCGACGCTAAAATCAGTCTTTGAATACGCCAAAATTTTAGGCATAAAGAGCGTCACAGCGATATTTCAGCCACACCGCTACACAAGGCTTAGTACAAATTTAGCTGGCTTTAAAGAGTGCTTTAAAGGCGTTGATGAGCTTGTCATCTTGCCAGTTTATGCAGCCGGAGAAAATCCGATCGAAGTTGATATGAAGAGCGAATTTAGCGAGTATAACCCGATCTTTACAGACAAGGTCGAGAGGGTTGAAGAGGGCATAGAATTTACAGATGAATTTGGCGTAAAAAATCGCCTAAGTGATGGCATCGTAGTTGGCTTTGGAGCGGGCGATATCAGCGTGCAGCTAAGGGGCGGATATTAATGGATCTAAGTACTTTTAAGCCTCAAGATGAAAATGAAATTTTAAAAGAGATAAATGAAAAAGAGTTAAGCGAGGATGAAATTTCAAGCCTTATAAATTTAGGCAAAAAAGATATCTTGATCGCTCTTGCAAGGTCGCAAAAGCTAAGTAGCGCTCAGATAAAAGAGATGCTGCCAAATGCCTCGTATATGGCTGTTTGCTTGTTAGTTGAAAAACAAGATATCAGTGAGGTTAAGGCTGAAATTTTAGAAAAGATCGAGCCTCATGCTGAGCTTTACAAAGAGCTCATCGCAAAATATAAGGGCGTAAAATGGTAAGAAATTTGATAATAATCGCCGGCGTGATGCTACTTTTTGGAGCGATCTGGGCGATAAAAGATGAAAAGATCAGCAAAGGCATAAAAGCGCTCGTTAGCGCGGTGCTTGTAGCGATCCTTATTTGCGTCTATTTTTACGAAGAGAATTTATCAAAGAACGAGGATGCCATCTCAAAGCTAGTTAGCGATTTTAAACAGGGCAAAACACTAAAATGTGGCGAATACAACGTGAGCTCTGAGAAATTTAACTACGAATTTGGCACGGCGTCATTTTTGGCTAAAAGAGAATTTAGTGATCTCTCAGGCGTCATCGTGCCTATAAAAAGTTGTGAGCAATGACTGAAGAGATATTTTTAAAGCTCGATCTAGGCGAGTATTTAGAGAAATTTAACTCCTTTTTAGCAAGGCAAAAACCGCTATTTTTACAAGGCGACAGCAAAATCCACTTTGAAAATATAAACGAGCTTTCAAAGTATGATTTTAAGGCGCCTGATGAGATAAAAGAGCTTGATGACGCGCTTATGAGACTTAGCAAGCAAGCAGTGCTTCACATCAGCGAAATTTACGAGTTTGCAAAGATCATTAAGTATTTTTCATATCTAAAAAAGCAAAAATTTGAAGGCAGGCTTGGCGAGTGGATCGCAAAGGTAGAGATCCCAGAAGCGATGAGCCAGATGGCAAACAGCTTTGATGAAAACGGCGAGTTTAGCGACAGCGTGGATGAGAGATTTGCTGCGATAAAGCAGGCATTTGGCGAGAAAAAGCGCCAGATCGACGCTGAGCTTAAAAAGCTCATCTACTCAAAGCACATCACGCCCTATCTAGTCGATACCCAGACGCACTACATCAACGCGCAAGAGGCACTTTTGGTGCGTGGCGGCTTTAATCACGCCCTAAAAGGCACCGTGATCGCTAGAAGCTCGGGCGGCTACTTCTACGTCGCACCTGCAAGCACCGAGCGCCTAAAAAAGGAGCAAAGCGAGCTGCTTGATAGAAAAGAGGAGATCATTTTTGAGCACTGCAAGAAATTTAGCCTGCAGATGAGCAAGAGCTTGCTCTTTTTGAAATTTATAAATAACGCTTTTGACCAGTTTGACGCATATCAGGCTCGTGTAAATTTGGCTAGGTCACGTGATTATGAGTTTGTTTTGCCAAATAGCTCGCATGTTATCAAGCTTGAGAAATTTGCCCATCCAGCGCTAAAAAACCCAAAGAGCGTGAGTGTGGATTTTAGCAAAAAGGTGCTTTTAATAACCGGCGTAAATGCTGGCGGTAAGTCGATGCTTTTAAAATCAATCATCTCAGCCACGTTGCTTGCAAAGTATTTACTACCTATGCGTATCGACGCAAACCGCTCAACGATCGGCTCTTTTAAAGAATTTGACGCGATCATCGAAGATCCGCAAAGTGTGAAAAACGACATCTCGACCTTTGCTGGCAGGATGGTGCATTTTGCAAGGCTTTTTACTAAAAAATCGATCATCATCGGCATCGACGAGATCGAGCTTGGCACCGACTTTGAGGAGGCTGCGAGCTTGTATGGCGTCATGATAGAGCGTCTCATCACTCAAGATATCAAAATGATCATCACGACCCACCACAAGCGCCTTGCAATGTTGCTAGCTAAAAACAAAGAGGTTGAGCTAGTGGCGGCACTTTACGACGAGGCGGCTCAAAGGCCTAAATTTGAGTTTTTAAAGGGCACGATCGGCAAGTCTTATGCCTTTGAAACTGCAGCAAGATACGGCATATCTCAAAATTTAGTGGCGCAGGCTAAGAAAATTTACGGCGAAGATAAAGAGAATTTAAACGAGATCATCACAAAGACGCTAAATTTACAAACCAAGCTTGACGAGGGCATAAAAGAGGTCACGGCAAAAGAGGAGCGGCTGGAGCGCTTACTTGAGGAGCAAAAAGAGCTAAAAGAGAAAAATGAGATCAGGCTAAATGCGACTATTTCGCGCCTCGAAAAAGAGTATTATGAAGCGATAAATGCGGCAAAAGCTGTTATAAATTTCAAGGATATAAAAGACAAGCAAAGGGCGCTAAACGTGGCAAATGAGAAAAAAGCTGCCATCGTTAAACCTAAAAAAACTGAGCGCGAGAGCCTAAAAGTAGGCGATAGAGTGAAGTATGAAAATATCAAAGGCACGGTTTTAAGCATCTCTAAAAATGACGCGATGATCGAGTCAAATGGTATAAATTTGCGCGTGCCACTCGAGCTTTTAAGAAAAAATGGCAACGAGGTAGTCTTGCCTAAAAAAGGCGGCGTAAGTTTAAGCGTAGATAAGCCAAAAACGGCCTCGTTCTCGCTTGATCTGCACGGCATGAGAGCTGACGAGGCGATAGCTAAGCTTGATAAATTTATCTCAGATAGTCTTGTTATGGGATTTGACGAGGTTAGCGTATTTCACGGTATCGGCACTGGCAAGCTTGCCTTTGCGGTTAAAAATTTCTTAAAAGAGCATCCAAGCGTGAAAGAATTTCACGATGCACCGGCAAATCAAGGCGGATATGGAGCTAAAATAGTCAGGCTTTAACTTCTTCCTAAAAGTTAAAATTTATTTTAAGGTTGATATAATCAGGGCAAGTACACAAAATAAGGGAAGTAACTTTTGAGTAACAAGGATGAGCAAACGGGCAAAAATCTACACATCACTAAAACGATTATAGGTTTAGTGTTTGTTTTGGGAAGTATTTTTTTAGTCGAAAACCTGGCAGTTTTTTATTTTAAATTTAATAATGCTTCTGCTGAAAATGGTTTTAATCTTCGAAAGAAAGTTGATTATTTGACATATCAATATGTTGATTATTTCAAAAATGTCAGCAAATATGATGTCGCAAATTTTCAATCTTACATTAACGATAGTGCTATGGGCGATGTCCTTTTATTAAAGGATGATAATAAAAATGGATACAAGGTCGTAGCGTCTTCAGATAAAAGAATAATAAATCAAGAATTTAACGACAAAAGCTGTGGAAATATCTTTGCTCATAATTTCCAAAAAGATTATTTTTGGGCAAAAATTTTGCCAGAAAATGCCGCTCAAGTTTGTATGTTTGTGCCAGTTGGAGAGTATATATTAGGCTTTAAAGGAAAGGTCGATCAACGTATTACTGGTACGCATGATGAGTACTTTTTTGAGTGGCTTTTAAATAATATGGCTTTAACATTCATCTTAAGCCTCATTGGTGCAATAGTTGCTTTGTCTACTTGTATATGGTATGCGGTTAAATATATAAAAGAAAAAAATAACTATAACGCATTAAAAACAGATGCTAAAAAACAGATAGAAGAGCTTGGAGAAAAGCTTTATATCGATCCGATGACTGGACTTTTAAATAAAACAGCATTGGTGCGTGATATTAATAGCTATGAAAATCCTAAAGTAGTGCTTATAGATATTGATGATTTTGGTAAGATGAATGACTTTTACGGTAAATTTGCATGTGATCAGATTTTGGTAAAGATGGCTGATTTGATCAGTGAATTTGCCAAAAATGAGAATATGAAAGCTTACTGCATAGAAGCAGATAGGTTTGCTCTGGTAGAAGATAGTGATAGCTTTATCGATAGATATGAAGATATGGTTGAAGATTTGATAGAAATTTTTAAAGGTCGTATGCTAAGTATAGTCGATGAAGATGGTAGAGAGATAGAAGGTATCGAGATACATAGTACAATAGGCTTTGCTCTTGATAGTGACCAAACACTAAGAAAAGCAACAATAGCATTAAAAACAGCAAAAGAGCAAGATAAAGACTATGTTTGTTATTTCAAAGGGCTAAATCAAAAAGAGGAATATGCAACTCAAATAGAACGCTCTAAACTGATACAATACGCCACTATAAATAACAATATTGTTCCTTATTTTCAGCCGATAGTTAATGATCAAAAGGTACCTGTAAAATATGAATGTTTGATAAGACTTTTAGATAGAGGCGACGTTATATCACCAAATGTCTTTTTAGATATCTCAAAGCGCATTAAGCGTTATGCTGATCTTGAGAAACAACTCATTAAAAAGTGTTTTAAGCAGCTTGTAGAGGATAAGAATTTAGTACTTTCTATAAATTTAAGCAGTAGAGATATGATTGATGGTGATGTTAGCTCACTTGTTTTAAATTTATTGAACAAGCACAATGTTGCTGGTAGAGTAGTATTTGAGATCGTTGAAGATGAAGAGCTTAAAAATTTAGAGAGAGTTTCAAATTTTATCGAGCGTGTAAAAAGCATGGGCGCAAAGATCGCTATCGATGATTTTGGCTCAGGATATTCAAATTTTTCTTACATCATAAAGATCAAGCCTGACTACGTGAAGATCGATGGCTCTATTATAAAAGATATAGACATAAATAAAGATTCACACTCTATCGCAAGTGCGATTGTGGCATTTGCAAAAGACCTTGGTATAAAAACTATTGCTGAATATGTGCATTCAAAAGAGATATTTGAAATCTGTAAAGAGATCGGCATAGATGAGTTTCAGGGCTTTTATTTTGGTGCGCCAGAGCGTGCCGGCTCATAAGGCCTTTAGTGGTAATTAGCTTTTTAAAAGAGCTTTTAAGCTTTCGCTCTATCACGCCTAATGATGCTGGAAGCTTAGAACTTATCGCTAAATTTTTGCCTGATTTTGAGGCGAAATTTATAGAAAAAAATGGCACCAAAAATATCATACTTTCTAAAATTTATGGTGATGGCGAGCATCTAGCTTTTGCTGGACACGTTGATGTCGTGCCTCCAGGAGATGGCTGGCAGAGTGAACCATTTACCCCGCTAGAAAAAGATGGCTACATCTACGCAAGAGGTGCACAGGATATGAAAAGTGGCGTGGCTGCTTTTGTTTGTGCTGCTAAAGATACGAAATTTAATGGTAAGCTAAGTCTTATTTTAACAAGCGACGAAGAGGGCGACGGCACATATGGCACGCCTTTAGCACTTGAATATTTACGCGAAATAAGTGATTTGCCAAAATTTTGCGTAGTGGCTGAGCCAACTTGTGATAAAGAATTTGGTGATAGCATAAAAGTTGGCAGACGTGGCTCTATAAATGGCAAGATCGTGATAAAGGGCGTTCAAGGGCACGTGGCGTATCCTGAAAAGTGTGTAAATCCGGTAAATTTAATAGCTCCACTTTTAAATAAGATAGCTGATCACGATATGGACGGTGGAAGCGAGTTTTTTAGTCCAAGCAAGATCGTGGTAACTGATATCAGAGGTGGCATGCAAGTTTGCAACGTCACGCCAAGCGAGCTTAGCATAATGTTTAATGTGAGAAACTCAAATTTAACTGACGTAAATGATGTTGAGAGCTATCTTAGAGAGGTCTTAAAAGCGCTTGATTACGAGCTTAGCATAAAACAAAGCTCAAAGAGATTTTTAACAAATAAAGATAGCAAAATCGTAAAAAATTTAATGGCTTCTGTCACAAAGTTTACAGGCGTTACACCGGTTCTAAATACAAAGGGCGGCACGAGCGATGCAAGGCACTTTGCTGAATTTGGTGTAGATGCGATAGAATTTGGCGTCATAAATGACCGCATACACGCCAAAAACGAACGAGTTAGCACCCACGAAGTAAATAAACTTTATGAAATTTTTAAAGATTTGATAGAAAAATTTTAATCCATAAATTTCATTATCCTTAAACCAAAAAGTTATTAAGTGTCTGAAAAATACTTTCAAAAGCTATTTTGATTGATATTTCTTGTCAAAGAATTTTAAAAATAAGAAATTTTCTTTATTTGGCAATATTGCTATTATCTGTTACAATTCATGAAATAGCTGGGTTTTGGCCATTTCAAGTAAAACCTAATGGAATGCTCTTTTTAACGAGCATATGGTAGAAGTTATAAATACATTTGTGGGCGAGAAATATATCCAGTATAATCCTGGCTTTAAAGATGGTATGGATATCATTTCTAATTTATAAAAAAGTAAAATTTCAAATAAATAAAAAAATGCAAGTAAAACGAAAAATATACAAATCTTTTCAATACGAGAAAATGAGACATAGCTTGCGAGCTAGATTGCTCTTTTTAGTCGTAGCAGTCGTGATTTTAGCAATCGAAATTTATATCGCAACTTTTGTTAAAGGTGGCTTCGTGCGACATTATTTGGGTGATGTGCTAGTTACGGTGATGCTTTACGCATTTGGACGAGCTATATTTAAAACTGCACCAAAAATTTTAGCATTTGAAATATTTATCTTCTCGCTATCTATAGAAATTTTACAATACTTTAAAGTACTTGAAATTTTAGATATTCATAATTTAATAATACGCATAGTCTTTGGCGGAACATTTGACGTTAGCGACATCGTATGTTACGCGTTGGGCTGCTTGCTGGCTTATTTGATTGATGTCATTTGCTTTCTGCAAAAGTATAAAAGTCCAAAGATATAGTGATAAATTACAATTTTATTTTTAAGTATAAAGCAGGAACTAATCATCTTAAAAGCTCTAGCAAAATTTATCTATCTATTTTAGCTCACCCCAGTTTTTGGCGATATTTAGCGATGTTTTAAGTGGCACGTTAAGGGTGTAAATTTCCTCCATCGTTTTTTGCGTCGCTCTGCCAAATTCCTCCGCAAATTCGTCTTTTACTTCAAAGATCAGCTCGTCGTGGATCTGAAGCAACATTCTCGCGTTTTCATCTAAATTTGCTCTAACTTTTACCATCGCCATCTTGACTAGATCGGCCGCAGAGCCTTGAAAGACCGTATTTACCGCCTCGCGCTCAAACATAGCTATTTGCATAGGTGTGGCACTTTTGAAGTCAAAGTAGCGCCTTCTGCCAAGTAGTGTCTGCACAAAGCCATCGTTTTTGGCTGAAATTTTTATGCTCTCCAAAAAGTCTTTTATCGTCTCAAATGCCTTAAAATAGCGCTCTATATACTCTTTTGCCTCGGCTCTTGTGATATTTACTTGATTTGCCAGCTTGCTTGAGCCCATGCCGTAAATGAGGCCAAAATTTATACTTTTTGCCACGGCTCTGTTTTGCCCGTCGCTGCTGCCAAATATGCTAATAGCCGTCCTTGCGTGGATATCCTCATCATTTTTAAATGCCTCAAGCAGCGCAGGATCTTGACTAAAGTGAGCTAGCAGTCTAAGCTCGATCTGGCTGTAGTCAAGCCCTACAAAGCTATACCCCTCGCGCGCCTCAAAGCACTCTCTAACATCCTTTGCAAGGCTACCACGAGCTGGGATATTTTGTAAATTTGGATTTTTACTTGAAAGTCTGCCAGTACTCGTGCCAGTTTGCAAAAAGCTCGTGTAAATTCGTGAGCCCTCATCCTTTTTCGCAAGTGCTAAAAGTGGCTCGCAGTAGGTGCTTTGCAGTTTATATAGCTCCCTGTAAGCTAAAATTTTCTCTATCACTGGGTGGGCATCTATGAGCTCAGCAAGCACGCTCTCATCGGTGCTATAGCCAGTTTTTGTCTTCTTTTTGGTTGGAAGCTTTAAGTGTTCAAAAAGTATGACGCCAAGCTGTTTTACGGAGTTTATGTTGAAATTTTCGCCGCTTAGCTCGTAAATTTCACTTGTTAGTGCCTTTAGTTTGGTGTCGTTTTCAAGGATGAGCTTTTGCATTTTGGCTTCATTTATCTTGATACCGTTTTGTTCCATGTCAAAGAGCGTGAGGATAAAAGGAAATTCGTGTGTATCGGCAAGGGCGAGTAAATTTTTATCAAGTGTGTTTTGAAAAGTTTTATAAAATTTAAGCGTTATCCAAGCATCCTCACTCGCGTATTTTGCGGCATTTTCTAGCGGCACATCGCCAAAAGTTTGCCCCTTTTTGACCACATCTTCAAATTTTATCGTGTCGTAGTCATAGAGCCTTTTTGCCAGCGCGTCCATGCCAACGCTCGAGTTTGGATCGCTAAGCCAAGCAAGTATCATCGTGTCTTTAAAATTTGCTGGAGGATTTAGACCTAGGTTATTTTTAACTATCTCAAAGTCATACTTCAAATTTTGTCCGATCACGCAGCCTTTATAAATTTGACCTATCGCCCAAGTTGCAAATTTTAGGCTGATTTGCTGCGGCACACCAAGGTAGTTGTGAGCTATCGGCACGTAGTAGGCGTCCTCGTCGTTAAAGCAAAAGCTAAAGCCAACGATCTTTGCGCTCCTGCTATCAACGCCCGTGGTCTCAGTGTCAAAGGCGACGATGGTCTCTGGTGTGACGTCTGATAAGAGCTTTTCAATGCTAGCTTTATCAAGGAGTAAATTTGCTCTAAAGCCAAGCTTAAATTCAGCATTTTCCTCTTTTTGCAAGCTCTTAAGAAGCCTATTTAGATCATACTCTTTTAAAATTTCTGAGATATTTATCAAAGGATTTTGCTCTGGAAATTTAGAGTGCTCAAGATCAAATGAACTAACTGCGTCATCAAATAAAGTGGCTAGCTTTTTGCTCAAAAATGCTTCGTCTTTTGCTGCGGCAAGCATATTTTTAGTGCGCTCGTTTCTAAGAAGGGCTAAATTTTCATAAATTCCCTCTAAGCTGCCATACTCAGCCAAAAGCTTTTTAGCTCCCACTGCGCCGATGCCTTTGACACCTGGGATGTTGTCCGAGCTATCGCCTGCGATCGCTAGAAAGTCCCTTACTTGTGCCGGATAAACTCCATACTTTTCAAAGCAGCTAGCACTGTCGTGATCGATCTTGCTTTGCGGGCTGTAGATGCTCACTTTGCCATCCTCTATGAGTTGATAAAGGTCTTTATCGTGGGTGACTATTCGCACAAATATATCTTTGTCTTTACAAAATTTAACCGCACTTGCGATGATATCATCGGCCTCGTAGCCCTCGCGGCTAAGGCTGTAAAGCCCCATTTTTTCTATCATATCTATGCAAACTGGAAGCTGTTCTTTTAGCTGAGCTGGTGGCTCGCTCCTGTTTGCTTTGTAATCACCTAAAATTTCGTGACGTAAGGTCTTGCCTTTGCTATCAAGTGCGAAGATGAGATAGTCACTTTGGTATTCATCCTTGAGGCTTGCTATAAAATTTGCAAAGCCACTTATCATACCGCTTGGCTTGCCCTCGCGGTTTTTAAGTCCGCTCATGGCGTAGTAGAGCCTAAAAAAGAAACCAAAAGTGTCAATAATCGTAAGTGTTTTCATTTTTATCCTTTGTGTAATTTTATGAAATTTAGGCAAAAAATAGGCTGATTTATAAAAATTTTTGATATTATGGCGGACATTACAAATAAAAAATCACAAAAATAAAAAGCTTTGAGGTCATGAAAAAAATAGTTTTTTTACGTATCAATCCAAACGCAGTCGGTGGTGCCGAACGCTATTTAAGAAGGCTTACTAAAGCCCTAAAAGACGTAGGTATAGACACATCTATACGCTCATATTTAGGAGAGGCTAGGACCTCGTCATGGAAAAAGGCTTTGAGATTTAACGCACAAGTAAGACGCCAAAAACAAAGCGATGAAGTATATTTTAGCTTGGAGCGAGTGAGTTGTGCGGATATTTATAGAGCAGGGGATGGCGTGCATAAAATTTATCGTGCCACAAAGCCATTTTGGTGGGTTAATCCTCTAAATTTTGTCTATCCATATCTAGAAAAACGCTGCTTTAAAAATTCTAAAAAGATAATCGCAAACTCAAACTACATAAAAGAGCAAATCATTTCAGCTTACGGTATCGATGAGTCAAAAATAGTTACCATTTACAACGGTATAAATTTGCCGCAAAAAGTAGAAAAAGGAGAAGCAAAACTTAGCGTATGCGAAGAATTTGGACTCGATTACAATTTACCAATTGTGCTATTTGTAGGAAACGGCTTTAAAAGAAAAGGAGCAAGGGATTTTTTGCTTCTTGTCTCAAAGCTAAAAACGCCAGTAAATGCGCTAATAGTAGGTAAAGATAAAAATTTAAATTCATATAAGAAGCTAGCAAAAAAGCTAAAGATAAAGGCATTTTTCACAGGTGAGCAAAAAATGACTGCAAAATTTTATGAAGCAAGCGATATTTTTATATTTCCAACACACTATGAGCCATTTTCAAATGTCGTTTTAGAGGCACTTAGCTTTAAAAATATTGTCTTTACAACGGCTCAAAATGGTGCAGCTGAAATTTTAGAAAATCGTTTTGTCATGCGTGAACCAAATGATGAAAGTATACTGGAGCTAGTGGAGCAGGTGCTTAATGATAATGAGATGATGAGAGAGCTGCAAGAGAAGTCATTTTTACTTTCACAAAAATTTAGTATAGAAAAAAATGCAAGCAAAACTCTTGAAATCATAAACGAAGTGCTAAATTTGGAGCAAAAGTGAGAGTGTTTATAGAGCTTCCAACTTGGCTTGGAGATGCTGTGATGGCGAGCGCAGCGATAGAAAATTTAAGTAAAAATGCTAAAAATATTGTATTTTTTGGCTCTTATGTGGCCTGTGAGCTTTATAAATCACATCCAAAGTGCGAAAAAGTAGTTATTGACAATAGTAAAAAGCAAAGCTCAAGATATTTAAGCCTTATAAAAACAGCTAGAAAGCTTGGAAAATTTGATATTGCTATTAGTTTTAGAAGCTCATTTGCTAGTAAATTTTTGCTATTTTTTCTAAAAGCAACGCAAAAATTTTGCTTTAAAAAGAGTGGTGAAGGCTTGCATCAGGTGCAAAAATATCTAAAATTTGTACAGCAAAGCCTAAATTTAAAAGAAATTTCAAACGAACTAAAAATTTACTATGATGCACAAAAAAGCGAGCAAAAGCTCCTCGTGCTAAATCCAGGTGCTAGCTACGGAAGTGCCAAAAGGTGGTACCCGCACTATTTTGCAGATGTTGCACTTCATTTTAAAGACGAATTTAATGTGAAGATCACTGGCTCAAAAGCTGAGCTTGAAATTTGTAATGAAATCGAGCAAATACTTACACAAAATGGTGCAAAATGTGAAAATTTAGCTGGAAAAACGAGTATAAAAGAGCTTTGTGAACTAATAGGCTCTATAAAAAATGGCATCTTTTTGACAAATGATAGTGGTCCTATGCATATCGCAGCTGCTTATAAAGTGCCACTTGTGGCTCTTTTTGGACCGACTAAATTTAAAGAGACTAGCCCATGGCAAGATGAAAGCGCAAAGATAGTGCATTTAAATTTAGAGTGTATGCCATGTATGAAGCGAGTGTGCCCTATAAAAACACATGCCTGTATGAAGGAGCTCACGCCAAAAATGGTTATTGCTGAAATAGAGCTATTAAGAAAGAAATTAAATTTTTGAAATTCTAAAAATATTAAACATATACATACAAAATTAAAAATTTTAGTTTTTATTTGACTACATTTTTACTAAATATTTGACATTGGTTATCAATATAGCTATAATCACGCAAAAATTTTTACTAAGAAGGTATTATGGAGCTAATTAAACATCACATTGATCATGTAATTATTGCGATTTTAGGCATTATGAGTTTTTTTGTACTTTGGTATACGATTGAGCGTATTATTTTTTATTCACGCGTTGATATAAAAGGCTATAAAAGTATCGAATCGCTTGAAGAAGCACTAACCAAAAATTTAACCACACTTTATATTATCTACTCAAATGCACCATATATAGGACTTCTTGGTACAGTTGCTGGAATTATGATCACATTTTATGATATGGGTATGGCAGGCGGAATCGATACTAAAAGCATAATGGTCGGCCTCTCTCTTGCGCTAAAAGCAACTGCTTTTGGACTACTTGTGGCGATACCAACTTTGATGATTTACAATGGTTTTGTCAGAAAAGTAGATGTAATGCTAAATAGATACAAGGCTGAAAATGCGTCTAAATAAAAAAGATGGGTTAAATATTGTCCCATTTATTGATATTATGCTTGTTTTGCTTGCTATCGTGCTTAGCATTTCGACTTTTATTGCTCAAGGCAAGATAGCTATTGATCTTCCAAGTGCAAACAGTGCTGAGCAAAGCAAAGAGGACGATAAAAATGTAAGCGTAGTAATTGATAAGGATAATAAATTTTTTATAGATGATGTAGAAATTTCTGAGAATGAACTCAAAGATAAGCTAAATGCTGTTGATATAAAGACATTGATCGAACTAAAAAGCGATAAAAATTCGAAATTTGATAGCTTTGTTAAAGTAATTGATATATTAAAAGAGAAGGGCCACGAAAATTTTGCAATCCAAACAATCTCTGAATAAAATTTCAAATTACAGCGGCTTAGCTGTTTCGCTTGTAGTGCATGGAGCAGCAGTATATTTTTTGCTTTCATATAATTTTGATGAGATAAAAATAGGTGAGCAAAAACCGATAAAAATAGCTCTTAATTCATTTACTCCAGTGCCACAAGTCTCAGCACCTCAAATAGCGGAGCAAATGCTTATCCCAGAGCCAACTCCACCAGCCCCACCACCACCGCCAGAGCCTCCAAAACCTGAGCCAAAGCCAGAACCAAAACCTGAACCTAAAAAGGTGGAGAAACCAAAGCGTGAAATAAAAAAGGTAGAGCCTAAAAAAGAGAAAAAAATAGAGCCCAAGCCTGAACCGATAATTGCTCAGCCAGTGCAGCCTATTGTACCGCCAGCCAGTGTAAATACAAATTTACCAGCCAATAACAAGTCTATCGCTGCAGCTCCAGCTCAAAATATAACACCTGAGCTAAATTTATCAAATTCACAAGGTGATGAAGATTTTACGAAGGTTATAATCGCAGTTAAGAGACATAAAAGTTACCCAAATAATGCTAGACGTATGAAGCATCAAGGTGTTGTAGAAGTTAGGTTTTTACTCAAGCAAGACGGCAGCATAGATGAACTTAAAGTTAGTAAAAGCTCTGGTTTTGAGTCGCTTGATAATGGTGCTTTAGAAAATATTCAAAGAGCAAGTTCTGAGTTTCCAAAGCCTAAACAAGATCGTTATCTGCGCTTTCCTATTTCATATACACTAAAATAAATTACAAGCTTATTTAAGCTCGTAATTTATTATTTGCTTTGTAGAATTTCTTTTGTATTTCAAGTCAAAATAGAAAAACATAACTTATTTTATTTAAAAAAGTGTGTATTTTAAACTTGCTTTAAATATTAAGCATGTATAATCTGACTTTCTTTAACGGGTGGTTGGATAGCTCAGTCGGTAGAGCAGCAGACTGAAAATCTGCGTGTCGGCAGTTCGATTCTGCCTCTAACCACCATTAACCTTTCCTTAAATATTAATCCCTTTCTCTTAGTTCTATTAAATTTCGTATTTACAAGACTTCTAGGTTATTTATAAAATTTAAATAAATTTTTGTTATTAATAAATTTAAAATATAACAATGCTATTTTTGTCTTATACATTCTAGGATTAATAAAATCTGCAAGGTCAAATAAATTTTTGCAAAAGACAATCTTATAAAAATTTACCCTAAATAAGCTTTTTAATCAAAATGTTATATTTGTATCAAATCATCCTTAAAATATAAGTTTAATCTAAATCCATAAGAGATATAATCTTGATTAAATTTATATTAACTTAGGAGGTTTCATGGATTTTCTCATGAATTTAAGTGAAGGCATGCAGTTTGCTATCCAGCTTCTCATCGTCCTTATCTGTTTGTTCTACGGAGCTAAAAAAGGCGGTATCGCACTTGGTATGCTAGGTGGTATCGGTCTTATAGTCCTCGTTTTTGGATTTAATATCGAGCCTGGTAAGCCAGCAATTGATGTTATGCTAACTATCCTCGCTGTTGTTGTGGCAAGTGCTACGCTTCAAGCCAGTGGTGGTCTTGATGTTATGCTTCAAATAGCAGAAACCATACTTAGAAAAAATCCAAAATATGTAAGTATCTTGGCTCCTTTTGTAACATGTACACTTACTATTTTATGCGGTACTGGACACGTTGTTTATACCGTGCTTCCTATCGTTTATGATATCGCTATCAAAAATGGCATCCGCCCAGAGCGACCAATGGCAGCAAGCTCGATAGCCTCACAAATGGGCATCATCGCTAGCCCAGTTTCAGTTGCTGTTGTAACTCTTACAAGCTTTCTTATTAATGCTAAAACTCACTTAGCTGGCTTTGATGGATATTTAGATCTTTTAAAGATTACTATCCCTTCGACATTTTGCGGTGTTTTGGCGGTAGGAATTTTTAGCTGGTTTAGAGGTAAAGATCTTGATAAAGATGAAGTATTTCAAACAAAGCTTCAAGATCCTGAGTTTAAAAAATATGTTTATGGCGATAGTGCGACACTTTTGGGCAAAAAGCTTCCTGGGTATCAATGGGCTGCAATGTGGATATTTTTAGGCTCTATTCTTGTAGTTGCGCTTCTTGGATATTTTAAAGATCTTCGTCCAAGCTGGACTACTTACAAAGACGCAACGGTCGTTCAAGTAATAGCTAACCTTCCAACTGAACAAAAAGTTTTAAAAACCTTAAAAATAAAAGACGCTAGCATCCAAACAGAGGCGGCTGAGCTAAAAGTAGCAAACGATAAGCTAAATGCCAATCAAAAAGCTCAATCAGTCAAAATCATCGGCAAAGATGCAAATCAAACTCTTACTCGCACAGCTGATGGTGCAGTAACATATATAAATGAAAAAGGCGCAAAAGAAGAATTCCAAGGTGCTTACATTAATATAAGCAACAAACAAGCATCTTCAAAAAGCCTAAGCATGGTTCATGTTATCCAAATTTTCATGCTTTTAACAGGCGCTATCATTTTAATCTTTACACCAACAGATGCTAGCAAGATCGGTAAAAACGAGATATTTAGATCAGGCATGATCGCTCTTGTTGCAGTATTTGGTATCTCTTGGATGGCTGAGACTATGTTTGCAGTGCATACTCCGATGATGAAAGAGGCGCTAGGAAGCATCGTAAAAGAGCACCCTTGGACTTATGCGGTTATGCTCTTGATTATCTCAAAATTTGTAAATTCTCAAGCTGCAGCCTTGGTTGCTTTTGTGCCATTAGCATTAAATATCGATGTTAATCCTGCTATCATTCTAGCTTTTGCGCCAGCTTGCTACGGATACTACATCCTACCAACATATCCAAGCGACCTTGCAGCTATTCAGTTTGATAGAAGTGGTACGACACATATTGGTAAATTTGTTATCAATCACAGCTTTATCATTCCGGGTCTTATTGGTGTTATATCCTCTTGTATATTTGGCTATATTTTTGCAACTGCTTTTGGATATCTATAATAGATAAATTCTCTTGCTGCTAGTAATTTCTAGTGGCAAGAGTAGAATTTATCAAAGCTTATCTTTAAATTTTTGTTTATTGCTCATATAAACGAAGCTTAGCACTTCGGCCACGGCCCTAAAAAGATGTGCTGGTATCGTATCATCGACTTCACAAATTTTATAAAGCTCTCTTGCGAGTGGTGGGTTTTCATAAATTTGCACACCATTTTCAACGGCTATTTTTTTGATTTGCAGTGCTAAAAAATCAACACCTTTGGCAAGTATTATCGGCGCCTCGTCGCGACTTTTATCATATCTTATCGCCACGGCGTAGTGAGTAGGGTTTGTGATGACTACGTCAGCTTGTGGGATATTTTGCATCATTCGACGCTTGGCTGCACGCATTTGCGCTTGACGAATTCTGCCTTTTACCTGAGGATCTCCTTCCATTTGCTTATACTCATCTTTTATCTCTTGCTTGCTCATACGAAGGTCTTTAAAGTATTGAAAACGCACGATGAGAAGGTCGATAAGTCCGATCACAAAAAGAATAAAAAGCATGACACTAACAAGAATGATGAGCTTTTCTTTTAGCCAAGCAAGCTGATCAAACATAGAAAAAAAGAGCGTGTGCGGTAGCTCCTTTATAAACTGCAAGAAAAAATAAAATCCAACACCAAAGACGATACTAACTTTTAGTACGATTTTAATGCTGTCTATCACTTTTTTCATCGAGAATAAATTTTTTAGCCCTTTTAGCGGGTTTATCTTGCCAAAATTTGGCATTATAGGTTTTGTGGTAAAGATAAATCCAAACTGCATTACATTTGCGATGACACCAGCGATCGCCACACAGATACAAACTGGAAGTATCATAAGAAGTGACCTTGCAAAGGTATTTACAACGATCATTTTTACAGTTGGTAAGGTAAGTGGCTGACCGATAAATTTTGAATAGTATATATAAAGTGAGATGATCTGTTCTTTCATAAAATTTAGCATCGCAAGTAGTACGCCAATAGCGATGACAAGGGTCACGAACCCAGCTAGGTCCTGACTTTTGGGTACGTTACCATCCTTTTTTGCATCTTCTATCTTTTTGGGGGTCGCTTCTTCGGTTTTTTCCTGATCTTCGCCTGCCATCTTTATCCTAAGCTTGCTTAAATTTGGGGCGATTATAGCCAAAATGCGGTTAAACTATCCGCTAAAACCACCTTTTGCATATAAAAAGAGCTAAGCTATCTTAGTCATTTTTAGCTAAAATCAACAAAAACAAGGGGTAAACAAGATATTGTCTTTAGAGTCAAAAAAGTACAAAAATTTTAGGTAAGTATGCAAAGATTTATGCTGAGCTAAATGGGAGAAAATCAAGTGATTACGACTATTTGTTTGAAAAGTGCCTAGAAGATGGCGATGTTGAGGTGTTGAATAATCTCCTCTTTTAGTATGCAAAGCTAAATTTACTCCCCAGGCTGCAACGGCGGATATAACCAGTGTGGGAGGCTCTTTCAAGAAGAAATTCCTAGGCCAAAACTCTATTTTGTTTTGCCACCTGAGTTTGAACTGATAAATATGATCTTAAATGCGCCAGTAGCTAAAACTCTGATACATCAGCCTTATTTACCAAATGACAAAACCTTTTTTCTGGATCATAGCTCTATGATAAGAAATTTAGCCGATGAGATCATAAAATCAGGGGCATTAAAGTAGAATTTATAAACTTTTGGCTAACATTCACACCTTACAACCAATAAAGCTCCATAAATCTTTTGCAAAAAAGTGCTTTTTGGTCTTACCAAATTTTAGAAAGGTAGAGTATGTCAAAATACGCTATATTTAAGCATGGTGGTAAGCAATATCGTGTTAGCGAGGGCGAGTACCTTAAGCTAGATCACTTTAGTGCTGAAGCTAAATCAACCGTTGAGATTACAGAAGTTTTGGCTGTAAATGACGGCGAAGTAAAGGTAGGTGCGCCATTTGTGAAGGGTGCAAAAGTTGTTCTTGAGGTCATTAATGAAGGCAAAGACAAAAAAGTAGTTATCTACAAAAAACGCAGACGTAAAGACTCAAAACTAAAACGCGGCTTTAGAAGACAATTTACACGTGTAAAAGTCGTAAGTATCGCAGCTTAAGGAGATAAGATATGGCACACAAAAAAGGTCAAGGTTCAACCCAAAATAACCGTGATAGTATCGGACGCCGATTAGGTGTTAAGAAATTTGGTGGCGAGTTCGTTCGTGCTGGAAATATAATCATCCGCCAAAGAGGAACAGCAACTCACGCTGGAAATAACGTAGGTCTTGGCAAAGATCACACTATTTTTGCATTAGTCGATGGCTTTGTAAAATTTGAAAGACTTGATAAAAACAGAAAAAAAGTATCTGTTTATCCAGCTGCATAATCTCAGGGGCAATCGCCCCTTTCTTTCTTGAAATTATTCAAAAATCAAAATTTTTATTTAGTGTTTAGAATTTTTCAAATAGCTATTTGGGAGAAATTTTAAATCAACCATAGCTTTATATTTTAGGCTTTATACTGATTGTCTTTGCTTTATTCTAGACAAGATATCACGATTTAATTTCAGTAAAGTTGGATATAATCCAAATAAAAAATTTAAGGTAAAAAATGTTTATAGATAGTGCAAGATTGACTCTAAGTTCGGGGCATGGTGGAGCTGGAGCTGTGAGTTTTCGCCGTGAAAAACACGTCATTTTAGGCGGTCCTGATGGCGGAGATGGCGGAGATGGCGGAGACGTTTATTTTGTTTGTGACAACAATACCCATACTTTAGCAAATTATAAGGGTAAAAGAGCCATGAAAGCTGGCAATGGTGAAGCTGGCATGGGCAAGCGAATGACTGGCAAAAAGGGCGAAAATTTAGAACTCATAGTCCCTCCTGGCACAGCTGTTTATGATGCACAGACAAATGAACTACTCTGTGATATAGTTAGCGAGGGTCAAAAGACGCTATTTTTAAAGGGCGGTAAAGGCGGACTCGGAAATTTTCACTTTAAAAGCTCTATCAACCAAGCTCCAGAATACGCACAAAAAGGTATGCCTGAAGAGAGCATTGAAGTAAGGCTCGAGTTAAAGCTCATTGCTGATGTTGGTTTGGTGGGCTTTCCAAATGTTGGTAAATCAACTCTTATTTCAACAGTATCAAATGCCAAACCACAGATCGCAAACTACGAATTTACAACGCTTACGCCAAAGCTTGGCCTTGTTGAGGTCGATGAGTTTAGTGGCTTTGTCATGGCTGACATCCCTGGTATCATCGAGGGGGCGAGCGATGGACGTGGCTTGGGCGTTAAATTTCTAAAGCACATCGAGAGAAATAAAATTTTGCTTTTCATGATAGATAGTGCGAATTATAGAAGCATGAGCGAGCAGTTTAGCGTGCTAAAAGAGGAGGTTGCTAAATTTTCAAGCGTACTTGCTAGCAGGGACTATGCGATCGCTATCACCAGAGTCGATGCGGCAGAAAATTTAGATGAAAACATAAAAGAATTTATGAAATTTTTAAAGCTAAAGCCAGAGCAAAACGGTAAATTTATCTACAAACAAGATTTACTCAGCTTTGATCATTCAAAACCATATTTTATTTTGCCGATCTCGTCAGCGACAAACGAGAACATCGACGAGCTTAAATTTGCACTGCTTGAGCTACTTAAAAATGAGCTTTGAGTTGCGACTTTTTAGCGCTTTGAACATAGAAATTTAAGAACATAAAATGAAGAAAATTTTTTGCATTATGCTATTTTACTTTAGCGCATATAGCTGTGATCCGGCGGATCCGGCGTATATGTTTTTGGATTACAATGACATAGATCGTGACGGCATGCTAAATTTAGATGAATGGATGGCTTGCGAGGTGCCACCAGGACTAAAAATAGCACCAGATCTATGCACTAGTGAGGAATTTAAAAGGCTGGATCTTGATCGTAGTGGCAAAGTTAACATTAATGAGCTAGGAAATTTGACATTTCAAAAGATTAACTGGCAAGAAGATCCATGCGCCTCTTGGTTGACTGGCAGTAAAAACGCAGATCAAAATAAAAGTCGTTGAAATTTAAAGGAAAAGTGATGAATGTAGTTTTTATGGGGACGCCTGATTATGCCGTTAGGATACTTAGGCATCTAAAAGAGGCTGGCTTTAATATAAAAGCAGTCTTTACCCAGCCTGATAAGCCAGTTGGCAGAAAGCAAATTTTAACCCCAAGCGAGGTGAAAATTTACGCTCAAAATGAGCTAGTAGGCGTGCCAGTGCTTACACCAAATACGCTAAAAGATGAGGCGGTGGTTGCCGAGCTAAAGGCATTTGAGCCTAAATTTATCGTGGTGGCAGCTTATGGCAAAATTTTGCCTGGGAGCGTGCTTGACGTGGCGACTTGTATAAATTTACACGCTTCTATCTTGCCAAAATATAGAGGTGCTAGCCCCATTCAAAGCGCGATCCTAGCAGGCGAGAAGCAAACTGGCGTCACAGCTATGCTAATGGATGCTGGGCTTGACACTGGCGATATGCTAGACTTCATCTACACGCCTTGCGAAAATAAGATGTCAAGCGAGCTTTTTAGTGAGCTAGGCGAGCTTGGCGGCGAGCTAATCGTAAAAGTGCTTAAAAATTTTGAAAATTTAAAGCCACAAAAGCAAGACAACACGCAGGCCTCGCACTGCAAAAAGATAAGTAAAAGCGACGGGCTTTTTAGCTTTGATGAAGAGGCGGGGCAAATTTATAATAAATTTCGCGCGCTCACACCTTGGCCAGGGCTTTATCTGGCAAGTGGGCTAAAAATTTTATCGCTTGAGCTAAGCGAAAAAAGTGGCAAAAGCGGAGAAATTTTAAGCATAGAAAAGGACCACATCGTGGTTGCTTGCAAGGGTGGGGCGGTCAAAATTTACGAGCTTCAAGAGCCAAGCAAAAAGCCAACAAACGCAAAAGCCTATATAAATGGTAAGCGCCTTAGCGTTGGCGATGAATTAAAATAAATTTAAAGGAGCGGTTATGAAAAATGCGTTAAGTATAGCAGGGGTTGATCCAAGTGGCGGAGCTGGAGTTTTAGCTGATATAAAGGTATTTATAGCACACGGCGTATATGCGATGGGAGCGATTACGGCGGTCACTGCTCAAAATACAAAGGGCATATTTGGCATGCAGCTAGTTGATACTAAGCTCATTGAGGATCAGATCAAGGCGATATTTGATGATATAAAAGTTGATGTGATAAAAATAGGCGTTGTCCCAAGCGTTGAGATCATAAAATGCGTCGCAAAAACGCTAAGAGAGATCAAAAATTTACCACCAGTAGTGCTTGACCCAGTTATGAGCTGTAAAAATGGCGACATCTGGCTAGAGGGCTCGGCAAAAGACGCGATCGTGGAGGAGCTTTTCCCACTTGCAAGCGTAATCACGCCAAATATCTTTGAAGCGCGCGAAATTTTAAAGCATGAGCTAAAGGGCGAGAGCGAGCTAAAAGAGGCTTGCAAGGAGCTTTTGAAATTTGGCACAAAGAGTGTTTATCTAAAGTGTGGCGAACTTGATGGCAAGTCACTTGATATATTTTATGATGGCAACGAGTATGAAATTTTTAGCGATGAGCGCATAAAAACGACTGCCACTCACGGCTCAGGCTGCTCGCTATCAAGCGCGATCGCTTCAAATTTAGCAAATGGCCATGGTCTAAAAGAAAGTGTAAAAAATGCGCATGATTATATCTTTAACGCTATCAAAAACGCGGTTATCATCGGTGGTGGACAAAATCCAGTAAATCACTTCTATAAATTTAAGGTGTGATTTGAAAGTAGAGTTTTTTCAAAGTTTGCCTTCGACGCAGGAATTTTTGATAGAGGCCCTAAAAAACGGCGATATAAAGCCACCGCACATGATCGTAGCGTACAATCAAACCAAAGGGGTCGGCAGCCGCGGCAACAGCTGGGAGGGACTTGGCGGAAATTTGTTTATGTCATTTTGCATAAGTAAAGATGAGCTGCCAAGCGATATACCTCCGCCCTCAATCTCGATATATTTTTCTATGTTGATGCGTGAAGTCTTGAGCGAACTTGGCTCAAAGTGCTGGCTAAAATGGCCAAATGATTTTTACGTAGATGATCGCAAAATAGGCGGTACCTTGACAAATAAAGTGGATGAAATTTACATCTGTGGTATAGGGATAAATTTAACGAGTGCGCCTGAAAATGCGGGCATTTTAGACATAAAAACTAGCGTAGATGAGCTAGTTTGGGGCTTTGTTAGCATGCTTGATAAAAAGATTTTATGGAAGCCAATTTTTAGCAAATTTAGGATAGACTTTTGCAAGTCAAAAAGTTTTATTACGCATATTGCAAATAAGGCTGTTTCGCTTCAAAATGCTGAAATTTGCGAAGATGGAGCGATCTTACTAAATGGGGAAAAGGTATATTCTTTAAGATGAGCGAGATAATAACAATAGCTAATCAAAAAGGCGGTGTTGGCAAGACTACAACAGCCGTAAATTTAGCCGCGTCACTGGCGGTTGCTGAGAAAAAAGTATTATTAATAGACATCGATCCGCAGGCAAACGCGACGACTGGACTTGGCTTTAGCAGAAGTGACTATGAGTTTAATATCTATCACGTCTTAACAGATAGAAAAAAGCTCTCGCAAATCGTATTAAAAACTGAGATCCCAACACTTTTTTTAGCTCCATCAAACATCGGACTTGTCGGTATTGAGCAAGAATTTAATGATCAAAATAAGGACTATAAACTAATCCTTAAAAATAAAATTTCAGAAGTTGTAAACGACTATGATTTTATTATCATTGATAGCCCTCCGGCACTTGGCAGCATCACGATAAATGCTCTTAGTGCAAGCGATAGCGTTATTATCCCGATTCAATGTGAATTTTATGCACTTGAGGGACTAGCGCAGATCCTAAATACAGTTAAGATCATCAAAAAAACGATAAATCCAAAGCTTAACATAAAGGGCTTTTTACCGACTATGTTTAGCTCGCAAAACAATCTCTCAAAAGAGACAATTGCTAATTTAAAGCAGCATTTTGAAAATAAGCTCTTTAAGAGTAAGGACAGCAAAGAGGAATTTGTGGTTGTTCCAAGAAATGTGAAACTTGCTGAAAGCCCAAGTTTTGGCAAGCCAGTCATACTTTATGATATAAAATCACCAGGCTCGATCGCGTATCAAAATTTGGCATATTGTATTTTAAACTAAAAAATAAGGAAAAAAATGGCTAAAAAAGGTGGATTAGGGCGCGGACTTAGTGCGATACTTGAAGATGTAGAGCAGGCCTACAGCAAAGAGATTGCAAATTTAAACGACTCTGAGATAGTCGAAGAGATAAATATAGATGAAATTTTACCAAACCCATACCAGCCAAGAACGCATTTTGACGAAGAAGCTTTAAAAGAGCTAAGTGCCAGCATCAAAAGGCACGGACTAATACAACCAATAATCGTCATCAAAAAAGATGATGGCTATATGCTAATAGCCGGTGAGCGAAGATATCGCGCTACAAAGATGCTTGGAGCAAGCAAGATAAAGGCGATCATCGCTGATATCAAGTCTCAAAATTTAAGAGAGCTTGCACTTATTGAAAATATCCAACGTGAAAATTTAAACCCAATCGAACTTGCAAAGTCGTATAAAGAGCTCATAAATGAGTATAAGATCACACAAGACGGCTTGGCAAATATCATTCATAAAAGTAGAACACAAATAACAAATACGATAAGGCTTTTACTTCTTAGCGACTATACGCAAAAACTTTTACAAGAAGACAAGCTCACACAAGGCCACGCTAAAGTTATAGTTGGGCTTAGCGCCGAAGAAGAAAAGATGGTTGTTGATACGATCATCGGTCAAAAGTTAAGCGTTAGAGACACAGAAATTTTAGTAAAAAAGATAAAAAATAAGGAAGAGATAAAAGACAAAAAGCCAAAAATTTCTGAGGAAATGAGTAAAAAACTATCAAATTTACAAGAAATTTTTAAAAATTTAAAGATAAAGACAAAAGTAAAATCTAGCAATCTAGTTTTAGAATTTAATAATATTTCACAGATAGAAGAATTTATTTCTAGGCTAAAATAGAATTACAAATTTATTTTTATTTTTAGTAATTTATTGTAAAATCAGACTTTAATTTGAATATTAAATAAAACTTAATGATAAAATAAGGAGAGTGGATGTTAGAAATAGATGTGCCATTGATGCTTTTAACGGCTGTCGTTTTCTTGGTATTGATCGCTATTTTGAATTCCTTGCTTTATAAGCCAATGCTCAAATTCATAGATGACAGAAATGCCTCTATAAAAAATGATGAAGAGAGTACTAGTAAAAATGCAAGTGATCTAAGTGTTCATGAAAAAGAGATTGAAGAGATTATATTAAACGCAAGGACTGAGGCCAATAAAATAAGACAAGAAGCCTTAAATTCGGCGATAGAAGAGTCTTTAAAAGAGGTTAATGCTGTAAAAAGTAGCCTAAAGGCTGACTATAATGAATTTCTAAACGCCTTAAGCTCTCAAAAAGATAGCCTAAAAGCAGACCTATCAGCTAAACTACCAGAACTTAGAGCTGCTTTAAATGCTAAACTCTCTAAAATATAAAGGAAATTTATGAAGATAAAAATTTTATTTTTTATAGCACTTCCATTTTTAGCATATGCGAGCGAGTATGGCGGAACAAACTATGATATAGTTGAGAGAACGCTAAACTTCTTACTTTTCTTTGGTATTTTGGTTTATTTTGCTGCTAAGCCACTTAGGGCTCTTTACCAAAGCAGGATTGATGGGATCGCAAATAAGCTTGAGAGTATCCAAGAAAAACTCCGTGATTCTAAGGCCAAAAAAGATGACGCTCTAAAACGTGTAGAAGAGGCTAAGCAAAATGCAAACTCTTTAATCGAAACTGCTAAAAAAGAGGCTTTAAATCTAGCTGCTAAGGTTAAAAAAGAGGCTCAAAATGATATCGCAAATATTGAAAAGGGTTATAAAGAGCAAAAAGAATTTGAAGAGCGCAAGATGACAAAAGGCGTTGTAAATGAAATTTTGAGCGACATTTTCTCAAGCGATAGCCTAAAAGTCGATCAAAAAGAGCTTGTAAATATCATACTTAAAAAGGTTAGCTAATGAATGAAGTAGTAGCCAAAAAATATGTTAAAGCGATCCTGAGCGATGCAAAGCCAGGTGAGCTAAATGCCTTTATCGAAAATTTAGTTGAGCTAGCTGCAGCTTTTAGAAGCGAAAAATTTAAAAGTATCATAAGCTTGCCAACTTTAAAAGCTGCAAAAAAGGTTGAATTTATACTTTCTTTAGTAAAAAATTCAGACGCCAAATTTGCAAATTTTATAAAGCTTCTTGGTGCAAATAAAAGACTAGAGCTTATCCCAGCGATCTTAAACGAGATGAAGATAGAGCAATCTTTGCTTGAAAATACATATCGTGGCGAGGTTATTGGAAATTTTGATCTAAGCGCTGATCAGTTAAAAGCTCTAGAAGAGAATTTCTCTAAGAAATTTAACTCTAAGATCAAGCTTGATGGCTCAAAGAGCGATTACAACGGCGTAAAAATTGAGTTAGATGATTTAGGTGTCGAGGTAAATTTCTCTATCGATAGACTAAAAAGTCAAATGAGTGAATATATATTAAAAGCAATTTAAAAAGGAGTGAAAGCGTGAGTGCAAAAATTAAAGCTGACGAAATTAGCACGATAATCAAAGAGCGTATTGAAAATTTTGATTTAAGTGTTGATGTAGAAGAGACCGGTAAAGTCATCTCAGTCGCTGATGGCGTTGCTAACGTTTATGGTTTGAAAAACGTTATGGCTGGTGAGATGGTTGAGTTTGAAAGCGGCGAAAAGGGTATGGCTCTTAACCTTGAAGAGAGCAGTGTTGGTATAGTTATCCTTGGAAAAACTAGCGGCATTACAGAAGGAAGCTCTGTAAAAAGACTTAAAAAACTTCTACGTGTTCCAGTTGGTGACGCATTGATCGGCCGTGTTGTAAATTCACTTGGTGAGCCAATCGACGCAAAAGGCCCAATTGAAGCTACCGAATCTCGCTTTGTTGAAGAAAAAGCAAAAGGTATTATGGCTAGAAAGAGTGTTCATGAGCCACTTCAAACAGGTATCAAAGCGATTGACGCACTTGTGCCAATCGGTAGAGGTCAAAGAGAACTAATTATCGGCGACCGCCAAACTGGTAAAACAACAGTTGCTATCGATACTATCATCAACCAAAAGGGTCAAGATGTTATTTGTATCTATGTAGCTATCGGTCAAAAACAATCAACCGTTGCTCAAGTCGTTAAAAAACTTGAAGAGTACGGCGCTATGGACTACACGATAGTTGTAAATGCTGGTGCTAGTGATGCAGCTGCACTTCAATACCTTGCTCCATACGCTGGTGTAACAATGGGTGAATACTTTAGAGATAACTCTCGCCACGCATTAATCATCTATGATGACTTATCAAAACACGCGGTTGCTTACCGTGAGATGTCTTTGATCTTAAGAAGACCACCAGGCCGTGAAGCTTATCCGGGCGATGTTTTCTATCTTCACTCAAGACTTCTAGAAAGAGCAAGTAAGCTAAATGACGCACTAGGTGCGGGATCTTTAACAGCTCTACCTATTATTGAGACTCAAGCAGGCGACGTTTCAGCTTATATTCCAACAAACGTTATTTCTATTACAGATGGTCAAATTTTCCTTGAGAGTGACTTATTTAACTCAGGTATCCGCCCAGCGATCAATGTTGGTCTTTCTGTTTCTCGTGTTGGTGGTGCAGCTCAGATCAAAGCTATCAAACAAGTTTCTGGCACACTAAGACTAGACCTTGCTCAGTATCGCGAACTACAAGCGTTTGCTCAATTTGCAAGCGACCTTGACGAGAGCTCCAGAAAACAACTAGAGCGTGGTCAAAAGATGGTTGAAGTACTAAAACAACCTCCATATTCTCCACTTCCAGTTGAGAATCAAGTAGTTATAATATTTGCTGGTGCTAAGGGTTATTTAGATGATGTTGCAACTGCAAATGTAACAAAATTTGAGGCTGAGCTATATCCATATATTGAGGCAAAATACCCTGAAATTTTTGAGCAAATCAGAACTAAAAAGGTTCTTGATAAAGAAGTAGAAGAAATTTTACATAAAGCGTTGAAAGATTTTAAAGCGACTTTTGCCGCTAACTAGGGCCAAGATATGTCAAATTTAAAAGATATAAAACGAAAGATTAAGAGCGTTCAGAATACTCAAAAGACGACGCGTGCGATGAAGCTTGTTTCTACAGCAAAGCTTCGCAAAGCTGAAGAGGCCGCACGCTACTCTAGAGTTTACGCACTTAAGATCAATGAGGTTTTATCGGAGATAGCTTATAAGATCAATCAATATGCTTCAGTTATGACTGAGAGTAAATTTTTTAACACAACAAAGAGTGTAGAAAAGGTTGATATTATATTTGTTACCGCTGATAAAGGGCTTTGTGGTGGCTTTAATGTCCAGACTATAAAGACAGTTAGGCGCATGATTGATGAGCTAAAAGCAAAAAAGATCAAAGTCAGACTAAGAGCTGTTGGTAAAAAGGGTATAGAATTTTTCAATTTCCAAGGCGTTGAACTACTTGAGACTTACGTCGGAGCTAGCTCTTCTCCTACATATGAAAAAGCTCAAAAAATCATAAAAGATGCCATCGATGACTTTACAAACGGCATAACTGATAAAGTCGTGCTAATACACAATGGCTATAAAAATATGATTTCTCAAGAGATTAGGGTAAATGATATTGTGCCTATTGAGCCGTCTAAGATAGTTGCAGTTGAGACAAAATCTTTGATGGAATTTGAGCCAGAAGACAATTATACTAAGATCATGGATGAATTGCTCAATAAATATTTTGAGTATAGTATGTATTATGCTTTAGTTGACTCTTTGGCGGCTGAGCACAGTGCTAGAATGCAAGCTATGGATAATGCAACAAACAATGCTAAAGAGCGCGTTAAACAGTTAAATCTTGCTTACAATAAAGCAAGACAAGAGTCTATTACCACTGAGCTTATTGAGATCATCAGTGGTGTTGAATCAATGAAATAAAAGGAGTATGAATGAAGGGTGTTATTAGTCAAGTTATGGGCCCTGTGGTCGATGTTGACTTTAATGACTACTTGCCGAAGATCAATGAAGCTATCGAAGTTTTCTTTGAGGTTGAGGGCAAGAAACATAAACTAATATTAGAAGTTGCTGCTCACCTAGGTGATAATAGAGTCAGAACTATTGCTATGGATATGAGCGAGGGTCTGACTCGTGGCTTAGAGGCTAAAGCACTTGGTACACCTATTAGTGTGCCAGTTGGTGAAAAAGTTTTGGGTAGAATTTTTAACGTAGTTGGTGATTTGATCGACGAGGGTGAGGGTATAAATTTTGATAAACGCTGGTCTATTCACCGCGATCCCCCTCCATTTGAAGAGCAAAGCACAAAAAGTGAAATTTTTGAAACTGGCATCAAGGTGGTTGATCTTTTAGCTCCTTACGCAAAGGGTGGTAAGGTAGGTCTATTTGGCGGTGCTGGTGTTGGTAAAACGGTTATTATTATGGAGCTTATCCACAACGTTGCGTTTAAACACAGCGGTTATTCTGTATTTGCAGGCGTTGGCGAGAGAACTCGTGAAGGAAATGACCTTTATCACGAAATGAAAGAAAGTAACGTTTTGGATAAAGTTGCCTTGTGCTACGGCCAAATGAACGAGCCACCAGGAGCAAGAAACCGTATCGCTCTAACTGGTCTTACAATGGCTGAGTACTTCCGTGATGAGATGGGGCTTGATGTTTTGATGTTTATCGATAATATCTTCCGTTTTTCTCAATCAGGCGCAGAAATGTCAGCTCTACTTGGACGTATCCCATCAGCTGTTGGTTATCAGCCAACTCTTGCAAGTGAGATGGGTAAATTCCAAGAAAGAATCACATCAACTAAAAAAGGTTCAATCACATCTGTTCAAGCTGTTTACGTTCCTGCGGACGACCTTACGGATCCAGCTCCTGCTACTGTTTTTGCTCACCTTGATGCTACAACGGTTCTTAATAGATCGATCGCAGAAAAAGGTATTTATCCGGCTGTTGATCCGCTTGATTCAACATCAAGAATGCTTGACCCACAAATTTTAGGAGCAGATCACTATAAGGTAGCTCGCGGCGTTCAAGCTGTGCTCCAAAAATATAAAGATCTTCAAGATATCATCGCTATCCTTGGTATGGACGAGCTTAGCGAAGAAGATAAGTTAACAGTTGATAGAGCAAGAAAGATCGAGAGATTTTTATCTCAGCCATTCTTTGTTGCTGAAGTATTTACAGGTAGCCCTGGTAAATATGTAAGTCTTGACGAAAATATAGCTGGCTTTAAGGGAATTTTAGAGGGTAAATATGATCACTTACCAGAAGTAGCATTTTATATGGTTGGAAATATAGATGAGGCTTTAGCTAAAGCTGAGAAACTTAAGGCTTAAATTTAAAAAGGAAGCGTAATGGATAAATTACATTTAGAGATCGTAACTCCTCAAGGTCAGATATTTAATGATGACGTGAGCAGTGTAGTGCTTCCAGGTAGTGAGGGTGAGTTTGGCGTTTTACCAAACCACGCCTCATTAATATCTCTTTTAAAAGCAGGTATTATAGATATAGAACATAAAAATAAAAAACATGATGTTGTTGCGATTAACTGGGGCTATGCAAAGATTGACGAAGGCAAGGTAGTAATACTTGCTGACGGTGCGGTTTACGTCTCTGGCGATAGTGAAAGCGAGCTTGCAAATTCATTGGAAGCTGCTAGAAATTTGATAGAGAGCATGAGCAGTGATACAAATGCTTTTGCAGCAACTATATCTAAAATGGAAAATGTAGTGAGAACTAGATAAGTGGGCGGCATAGATTTATTTTTAAATTACATTCAAAGAAGTAGTTTTATTACAATTATTGTTTTAACTTGGCTGTCAATATATTTTATAGTTAGTTTCACAATTCTTTTTTCAAGAATGGCTGGTATTGGAGCTTGGCAAAAACGTGAGCAAAATGCACTTGAAGCACTGCTTATGGGTGCTAAAAATATTCCAAATGATTCGTCTTTGAGAAAATGTGCAAATGGAAGAATCTCAAGAGAAAAACTAAATGTATGTATAAGCATAGCCGAGAAAAATGCTACAAGTGGACTAACGTGGCTAAGTGTCATAGCATCTACTTCGCCTTTTATCGGTCTTTTTGGAACCGTTGTTTCTATTTTAGAGACATTTTCACAGCTTGGAAATGGTGGAGGTTCATCACTTGGTATTATCGCTCCAGCTATTTCAGAGGCACTTGTTGCAACTGGTTGCGGAATTTTTGTTGCCATCCCAGCATATACATTTAACTTACTCATAAAAAGAAAAGCTTATGAATTAATGAGCGTTATTGAGCGTCAGGCTGATGTAATGATAGCACTTAAAAAAGATGATGAGATACTATAAATGGCCGTTAAATTTACCGATGAGACACCAGAGCTAAATATAACTCCTCTTGTTGATATTATGCTTGTTTTACTAGCCATTTTAATGGTTACTATGCCAACCATAACATATCAAGAGGATATTACTCTTCCAGATGGTTCAAAGGCAAAAACTTCAACATCTAAGCAAAAAGACCTTATAGTATCTATAAATTCGCAAGGACAAGTTAGAGTTGATCAAAGTACTATGAGCCTTGCTGAGTTTCCTGATAATATCGCATTAATGAGTACAAAATACGATAAAACCTCGCCTATCTATATAAAAGCTGATAAAAATTTAAAATACGATGATGTTATGTTTGTATTAAAGACTTTGAAAGGTGCTGGTTTTAATAAAGTAGCTTTAGAGACAAACGGTTAAAATGTCAAATAAAGTTAAATTTCCAACGCTTAGTTCGTTTCTTGTAGCATCTTGTATTTACGTTACAATTATACTTATTTTATTTATAAAGCTTACATTTTTTGTAGAACCTCCTAAGAAATATACCGATGATAAAGATGCTATTATGGATGTGGTTATGGTTGATAGAGAAGTTGATCAAACCATTAAAGCTCCAAAACAAGCAGATGAAGTAGTTAAAGAGACAAAGCCCGAACCAAAAAAGGAGTCTGAAGAAGATAAGCAAGAGACTACAAATAAGCCTGTTGTACCAGATGAACCATTACCTACCCCAAGCTTACCAACTCCTCCAAAAGAGGAACCAAAACCTGAGCCTAAAAAACCAGAACCAAAACCAGAAATTTTAAAACCAAGTGAAGAACCCAAAGAAGATGTTAAGCCAGAGCCAAAACCTGAGCCTAAGCCTACACCAAAACCAGTTGAAAAGCCAAAACCAAAAGAGCCAAATATAAAAGACCTCTTTAGTGACATAGATTCTACGAAACTTAAAAAAGATGATGGTATAAAAAAGGCCGAAAGTAAAGTGCAAAGCCGTAAAAAAAGCGAAGCTTCTAGTTCAAAAGCCGCAAAAGAAGCTAGTGATATAATAAAGAGTTTAAAGATAGATCAAAATCCAACTGCTCCAAAATCGCAAATGACAGGTACTTATGATAAATTATTTGGTGAGATAACAAAACAAATAGAAAGAAGATGGCAAAGCTATAAGGCCGACTCTGCAAATTTAGCTAAAGTTAAAGTTATGATAGATCAGAGCGGAAATTTTAGCTATGAAATTTTAGAGCTATCATATAATGAAGAATTTAACGCAAAAGTAAGAGAGTGCTTAGAGAAACTTACAACGGAGAAATTTCCATTCAATCCAGACAAAAGCACTACTTTTAATTTAAATTTAGAAGATAAAATAAACTAAAATTTATAAAATTATGGAGTAGAGATGAAGAAAATTTTTCTTTTTTTATGTGTTGCTCTAGGGCTTTATGCTGCTGATGCAACCATATCTGTTGTAAATCAAGGTATTGCCTTGCCAAAGATAGCTTTGCAAGATGCAACAACTGCTGTTAGCGATATGGGTTTTAAAGACAAATTCTTTAAAATCATGCTAGGAGATCTAAAGGTTAGTTCCGATTTTGAAGTAATCGAAGACCATGTGCCTTCTACCTATGAAGGGGATGCGACTACTAATACAATGAGTGATAAAGGCGTCGAGCTTATCTTTAGATATGCACTTGAAGGCTCTATGGGCTCACCTCTTACTTTAAGAGTAAAACTGATAAACGCTAAAACAGCAACTACAAGATATGAGAAGGTTTACACTATGCCAGACGGCGCAAAGTATCCGTTTTTGGCGCATAAAAGTATAGTTGAGCTTACTAATGAGCTAAATTTACCACCAGTTGGCTGGATGGAAAAATTTATTATTCTTTCAAAATATACTTCAGCTCGCCAAAGCTCTATCATAGTTGCTGATTATACACTTACATATCAAAAGACCATAGTAAGTGGCGGTCTAAACATTTTCCCAAAATGGGCAGGAGCCGATCAAAGTAAATTTTACTATACATCTTATGTGAATAATAAGCCAACTTTATTTAGATATGATCTAAATTCTGGTACAAAAACGAAGATAATTGATAGCATTGGCATGCTTATAGCCTCAGATGTTAGTAAGGATGGAAGTAAAATTCTATTAACTATGGCACCAAAAGATCAACCAGATATCTTTATCTATAATACAAATAGTAAAAATTTGACGCAGATTACTAATTATCCAGGTATAGATGTAAATGGAAATTTTGTAGATAATGATAGTAAGATAGTTTTTGTATCAGATAGACTTGGTTATCCTAACGTTTTTGCAACTCCTGCGATTTCTGGCGGAAGTGTTGAACAAATGGTATTTCATGGTAAAAATAACAACTCTGTAAGTACATTTGAAAATTATGTTGTTTATTCAAGTAGGGAAGCAAGCGGTAGTTTTAATATATATCTAATTTCAACTCAAACGGATTTTATACGCCAGCTTACAGCAAATGGCAAAAATAACTATCCAAGATTCTCAAGCGATGGGCAAAGTGTTGTCTTTATAAAAGAGCTTGGCGGTCAAAGTTCATTAGGGGTTGTTAGGCTAAATGAAAACAGAAGTTTTCAGTTTCCTTTAAAAGTAGGAAAAATTCAATCTATAGATTGGTAAGATTCTGATAAAATTTAAAATTTTTGTGATATAATTCGACCAAATTTCTAAAAAAGGATAAGGAATGAAAAAAGTAGTTCTAGCAAGTGTTGCAGTTGCAACTTTATTGTTGAGCGGTTGTAGCTCAAAAAACCCTGAAGTTGATATGAATTCAAATTCAAATCAATCTGCAGACAATTCAGGTAGCATGAGCGATGCTGATAGATTAGCAGCTCTTATTGCTAATATCGAGAGTCAAGTTAAAAGTGTATACTTCGACTTTGATAAATTTAACATAAAAGCTGATCAACAAGGTGTTGTTAGCTCAAATGCATCAGTATTCAACCAAGCTGACGCCCAAGCTCTTTCTATAAAAGTAGAAGGTAACTGCGATGAGTGGGGTACAGATGAGTATAACTATGCTCTTGGTTTAAAACGTGCTAAAAGTGCTAAAGATGCTCTTGTAAGAAATGGCGTTAGTGCTGATAGAATCGCTGTAGTTAGCTTTGGCGAAAGCAATCCAGTTTGCACAGATAAAACAAAAGCTTGCGATGCTCAAAATAGACGTGCAGATTTCAAAGTACTTCCATAATTTATAATTAAATAATAATGAACAAAAAATCAATTATAGTGGCTCTGATTGGAGCCACTATCTCCGCTACCCTTGGCCAAGAGATTTCAGCTTTTGATGCTGGCAATATGGATAGTGCGAATCCATATGGTCTAACTGACAATGAAAAAGTTACCTTAAATAATAAGCGAAGTGTTCAAAATATTGAAGAGAATATGAATAGTGTTTTAGAACAACTTCAAGGTTTGCAAAGCTTGTTTGAAAGCATGAGTGCTAGAATGAATAAGCTTGAGCAAAGAATAAATGATATAGAGACGAAGGTAAATGGTGGCATAAGTGATTCTGGTGTAAGTTTGACATCACTAAAGGCTTATGTTGATGAAACTAGAGATATACAAGACAAAAACTACAAAAATATTACTGCTGCCTTAAATAAATTAGGTGCAATAATGGATAAAAATGCTGCCCAACCAAAGCAAAATGCAAATCAAAAACAACAAAATAAGCCAACTTCAAATTTTAGTGGAAAAAGCGATAAAGATATTTTGGCTGATGGCATTAAACTTTTAAATTCTGGCAATAGCACAGAAGCAGCTGAATATTTTGAATATTTAAATAAAAAAGGCTATAAAACTGGTGCAACAAATTATTATTTAGGTGAAGTTGCTTACAGTCAAAAATCATACAGCACAGCTATACAATACTACAAAAAAAGCATACAGGACGAAGATAAGGCTGACTATACACCAAAACTTCTATATCACACAGCTATAAGCTTTGATAAGATAGGTGATACGCAAAGTGCAAATAGATTTTATAAGGCTTTAAAAGTCGGTTATCCAGATAGCAAAGAAGCCAAAGCCTCTCCCAATAGAAACTAAATTTTAATCTTTTTTAGATATAATCCCACATTAATCAAAAAACCAAATCTAAGGAGATTATTGTGAGTAAAGATCAAGTTATAACTATGTTTTACGAACTAAAAGATGCTAACACTGGTGAAATTTTAGAGTCAAACATGCAAGAAGGTGGCCAAATTTCATTTATAACAGGGCATGGCCATATTATAGAAAAGCTTGAAGAAGAAGTAAGCAAATTAAAATCAGGCGAAAGAGCAACTATAAGTGTAAAGGCAGCAGAGGGTTGTGGTGAATATAATAATGAAGCCATTCAGTCGTTACCAAAAGAGCAATTTGCTGGTATAGATTTGCATGAAGGAATGGAACTTTTTGGTCAAAATGAGGATGGCTCAAGCGTTCGTGTTATTGTTAAAGAGATCAGAGATGATGAAGTGACAGTTGATTTTAATCATCCATATGCTGGTAAAGATTTACTATTTAATGTTGAAGTTTTAGAAGTTAGAGATGCGACAGAAGATGAAAAAGCAACAGGCATGGTGGCTGGGGCTCATACTTGCGGTTGCGGTGGTCACGATCACGATCACGATCATGAGCATGAGTGCTGCGGGGGTCATGGACACGGGCATGGACACGGACACGAGGATGGTGGTTGCGGTTGCGGTGGACATGGACATCACCATCACTAAGAAGCTAAAATGAAAAAATTTGCTTTTGTTTTTGCGGGCCAAGGCTCGCAAAGTATTGGTATGGGAAAAGACTTTTACGAAAATTTTTCTACTGCTAAGTTACTTTTAAATGATGCTTGTAATGACACTGGCATTGATTACAAAGAGCTTTTATTTACACAAAACGATAAGTTAGATAAAACAGAATTTACTCAGCCAGCTATCGTCTTAAACTCGCTAATGACTTATTTGGCTTTTTCAAATTTTATTAAAGAAAAACCAGAATTTAGTCTTGGGCACTCACTTGGAGAATTTACCGCTCTTGCAGTTAGTGGAGCATTTAATTTTATTGATGCGATTAGGCTTGTGAATTTACGTGGTAAATTTATGCAAGAAGCCTGCGTTGGCAAAGATGCTGGCATGATGGTAGTTCTTGGACTTAGTGATGAAGTGGTTGAAGAAATTTGTAAAAAAGCAAGAGAAGAAGGTTTACAAAATTATGCTGCAAACTACAACTGCGATGGACAAATCGTTGTCGCTGGTGTAAGAGCTGATCTTGCTAGCTATGAAACAAAATTTAAAGAAGCTGGCGCAAAAAGAGCAATGCTTTTAAATATGTCGGTGGCAAGCCATTGTCCGATACTTGAACCAGCTAGTGTTAGGCTGGCAAGCGAGCTTGAGAGTACTTTGGCTACCAAATTTTCTCCAGTTGTCTCAAATGTAAATGCTAAAATTTATACCGATAAAAGCGAAGCACTAGTCCTACTAAAAGAGCAGCTAATAAAACCAGTTTGCTATAAACAAAGCATTAAAAACTATGAAAATGATGTTGATTGTTTTATCGAGCTTGGTGCTGCGACGTTAAAGGGCATCAATAAAAAAATTACTGAAAAGCCAACTTATAGTATTACTGATATGGCAAGTCTTGAAGAAGTTGTGAAAATTTTGGAGGAGAGATGATAGCGATACTAGGAGCTATGCAAGAAGAGATAACGCCGATCCTTGAAATGGTCGGTGAATATAAAACTATTCAATATGCAAATAATAAATTTTACTTAGCAAACTATAAAGGAAAAGAGCTAGTCATTGCCTATTCAAAGATAGGCAAAGTAAATGCAGCTATAACAGCAACTTTAATGGTAGAAAAATTTAAGGCCTCAAAGTTACTCTTTACCGGCGTAGCTGGCTCTCTTGATGAGAGTTTAAAAATAGGCGATATGCTTTATGCTACTAGCTTAGTACAACATGATCTTGATATTACGGCTTTTGGCCATCCTTATGGCTATGTGCCAGGCACAAGTATTTTTGTCAAAAGCGATGAAGGGCTAAATGAACTGGCAAAAAAGATAGCTGATAAAAAAGATATGAGCTTAAGTGCTGGTATTATTGCAACCGGAGATCAGTTTATCTGCGATAATGAAAAGAAAGTTTGGATTAAAAAGATATTTAATGCGAGCGTTACCGAGATGGAAGGTGCTAGCGTTGCACTAGTTTGCGAAACACTTGGTGTGCCATTTTTTATACTAAGAGCTATCAGCGATGGAGCTGGTGATGCAGCAGAGTTTGACTTTGATAAATTTTTGCAAGATTCAGCAAATGTTAGTGCAAAATTTATACTTGAAATGGTAGAAAATTTATGATAGAGCTTAGTAAAAGGCTTCTTAGGCAAGTTGGTCAGACAAATGCCAGATACAAGATGATAGAGGGCGGAGATAAGATCTTGCTTGGTCTTAGCGGTGGTAAAGATAGCCTCGCACTCGCTCACGTACTAAAGCATATCCAAAACGTCACACCTGAGAAATTTGAGTTTAAAGCAGTAACACTAAGCTACGGCATGGGTGAGGACTACGCTTATCTTACGAAGCATTGCAATGAGCACGGAATAGAGCATGAAGTAATAGATAGCTCAATCTTTGAAATTTCAAAAGAGAAAATCCGTAAGAATTCTAGTTTTTGTAGTTTCTTTTCTCGTATGAGAAGAGGTTATCTTTATACTTACGCCTTAAAGCATGGTTTTAATAAACTTGCGATTGCTCATCATTTAGACGATGCAGTGGAGAGCTTTTTTATGAACTTTACATATAATGGTGCACTAAGGACGCTTGCTCCAAAATATACTGCAAAAAATGGTATCACGATTATTAGGCCATTTATCTTCGTTCGCGAGAGACAGCTTCGCGAAAATGCTATCAAAAATGAATTAAGAGTTATCGGTGATGAAGCATGTCCTGCAATGAGATTTGACGTAAAGATGCCGCATGCTAGATATGAAACCAAACAGCTTTTAGCGACTTTAGAAAAAGAAAATCCAAAACTTTTTACTTCGCTAAAAGCAGCATTTGAAAATATCCATACTGATACTTTTTTTGCTCTCAATAGCAGTAGTGAAGAGTAAAATTTTACTTGCTTTTTGGGACTAATCCCAAAAAGCAAGCTATAAATATTTCTATTTTAATCTTCTTTTTAAAAATTTTTGCCTTTGGTTATAATTTTATAACTTAGAAAATTTAAGCTTAAAAAAATAGTCATGTGTTTTAAACATTAAGAAATAGCTATTTAAAATAGCAAGCTATAGCCTAAAGTCCATCAAGTAAAATTTTATAAAGTCGGTTTATCTCATCGTCATTTAGCTCGATCGTGCTTTTTGTATCAAACAAATTTTTGATCTTGCTAGTGTCAAATTCGCTCCTGTCAAGGCAGTGCTTATGAGAGGGCAAAAAGCCACGAGTTAGGCAAAGCTCGTTTTCTATCTCCTCATCGCAGATAAAGCACTCAAGCTCGCTGTGAAGCCTACCTTCATACTCTAAAATTTTAGCGTAGCTTTCGATGATAAGGCGCTTTGGATTTTGTAGCTGCATCTGTTTGGCGCAGCGATCAAGCTCGTTAAAATAAATTTCATCGAGCTGCTCGACCTCTTTTAGATGATCATAAAGTAGGCGCATGAACTGCTGCCAAATAATGAGTTTGTCGCGCTCTAGCAGCCATTTAAAGCCAAGATGAAGTATGCTTCTAAGCTTTGGTAGAAATTTTGCCTCTTGCTCTAGCTCAAAGTCGATCTTGTAGCCGGTCATGATATTTGAGTGGCGTGCGCCAAAAAATCTATATGACTTTACGAGCAAATTTGGCGTTAGCACAAAGACTAAAAGGTCCTCGTCTCTGACCTTTTGCACGCGCAGGATATAGCCTTGCATCTAGGCAAAAAACTCCCTTATACGCTCTCTCATCGCTGTCACATCTTTGATGAAATTTATATTGTTTCTAAAGGTTGTTGCACCGTCGATGCCTTTGCTGTATTGATGTAAGTGTTTTCTAAATATGCAAAGTCCGTGCTCACCGTAGTGCTCAATCATCGCATCAAAGTGAGCTAGGATGATCTTTTGTTTTAGCGCCTTATCCACGCTACTTTTGGTCTTTATCTCGTGAAATATCCAAGGATTGCCTATGCTTGCTCTGCCGATCATTAGGGCGTCACACTTTGTAAGGTTTAAAATTTCATCTGCATTTTGTGCATTTATATCACCATTTGCGACGACTGGAATTTTTACACTAGCCTTTACTCTAGCGATCGCTTCGTAATCAACCTTTGCACTGTATCCGCCAGCTCTTGTACGCCCATGCACTGCGATGTAGTCTGCGCCGGCTTCTTCGCAGGCTTTTGCTATCTTTTCTTCATTTTTATCGTTAAAGCCAAGTCTAAATTTAACACTTAGGCTCTCTTTGTTTGAGACGCTTTTTATGGCTGAGATTATATTTTGAAGTTTGTTAAGATCGTTTAGTAAAGCAGAACCCGCTCCTTGTCTAACGACCTTTGGTACGGGGCAGCCACAGTTTAGATCGAGCCCATAAATTCCATCAAATTTATTGATGATTTGCACAGCTTTTTTTATATTTTCTGTGTCATTACCAGCTATTTGAACGATATAAGGCTCTTCGTTTGAGGATTTTTTAATCATTTCAAACGTTTTTTCACTGCTCTCATAGACCAAGGCGTTTGCACTGATCATTTCGCTAATAGTGACATCACAGCCAAATTTTTTAACTACGCTTCTTAGTGGCAAGTCAGAAAAGCCAGCAAGAGGTGCTAAGAAAAGTGGCTTTTTGCTAAAGTCTATCATTTAAAAAATAGTGAGCTAGGCACCATTTTGCCGTTATCTCGTAAAAACAGCAAGACCTTTATCTCTTTAAACTCATCTGGGTCGCTACCTTCGATAGCCTCTCTTACTTTATCAAGCATCTGAAGCTCAAATAGCGCATATACGTAAGCCTCATCAGCGTCAGCATGGATGCTTTTTAGCTTCTCAAAGATGCCGATAAATGCATCTGGTTTTAGCTTATTTTTAAGCATTATAGCTACTTTGTCGTATTGTGCTTTTGTCACTTTTGCGTTGTTTAAAAGATCAAAAATTTCATCACTGCTTAGATCGATCTCGTCATTTACAAAGCGGGTAATAATAAGCATTATATCTTCACTCGCTAGTTCAAAATTTAATCTTTTGATCTCGCTAAAAGAAGCTACTTTTATGAGTTTATCAAATGCGGCTTTTTTAAGGCTCTCGTTTTGATCTTGATTTTTAAGTATGTCAAGATAGTAAGTAGGTAGTTGCTCGATTTTATTTAGCTCATTTAGGATATTTAACTTGCTATCTTTTGCTAGTCTAAATTTCTTTAGATCGACAATCTCTTTATTTTTTATACTTTTTATAGTTTGTAAGATATTGTTTATCTCGGCATCATCTACACCGACATCTTTAAGCTCGCCTACTGGTGAGATAGAACGAGTAAGCTGTGAGGCGATCTTGTAAGTATCGGTTTTAAAGTCTTTGTTGCTCTCAAAGCCAAGAAGTGTCTCTTTGGCTAAATCTTTATAAAGCTGGCTATCTTTTTTGATCCATTTTTTATATCTATAAAAAGCATATCCATGATAAGCGATATGAAGTAGAGCAAGAAGTGCTAAAACAGCTACTGGAAGAGCGACCCAAATAGCAATTGGCAAAGTTATAGTTTGGCCTAAAAGCTCAAATGTGTAATCAGAACTATTAAGAGAATAAGCAAGTCCTGCAACAACTACTATATAGATTATGCAATAGACGAGAAATTTTCTAGTTTTCATATTTTCTCCTTAGTTTTTTGCTGTTTTTTCGATTATTTCACGGCAAGTTATGCAGTATTTTGCATGCGGTTTTACCTTTAGTCGCGGTATGCTGATCTCCTCTTCGCACATATCACAAATTCCATAAGTTTTATTTGCTATCTTCTCTAGTGCTTCATCTATCTCTGATAGCTCCGCTCTTTGTTGTGTCGAGATCGAATGCTCTATTAGCTGGTCTGTATTCACTGAAGCTATATCAAACTCATCGCTTACACCACTATCTCTTAAGCCATTTACTTCAACAGATGAATCATAGATATTTTTTTTGATCTGTAATTTTCTTTCTTCAAGTAATTTTTTAAAAAAATTTAGCTCAGTTTGTGTCATTTATATTCCTTTATTTGTGATATGGATGGTTTGCATTTATGCAAAGTGCTCTAAAAATTTGCTCAAAAAGTACAAGCTTGGCAACCTTATGCGCCATCGTCATCTTGCTCAAACTTACGACTTTTTGTGCTTTATTTTTTAAATTTTGGCTAAGGCCATAAGCTCCACCTATGAAAAAGTTAATTTGTGAATTTGAGTTTAAAATTTGTGCAAATTCTTGGCTGTCAAGTTGCAAACCATTTTCATCAAGTATTACGCAAAATCCTTTTAAATTTGGCTCGTAAATTTCATCATAAGCTCTTAGCGCATCGCTTCTGCCAATACTTTGAGCTTTTGCTATTTTTTCATTGAAAAAGACTTTATCGTTTATCTTGGCAAATTTTGTACTCATTTTTATATATTCTTGTATTTCGTTTTCAAAGTTGTCACGTGATGATTTTTGAATGCTAAAAACTGAAATTTCCAAATTTAGCCTTTGGTTTTTAGCTTTAGTTCAAAGTTGTTTCCACTCTCATCTTGGTTATCTTTTTGATGTATTGTCTTATTATTTGTGAGAAATTTAACCATATCGCTTATATATTTTTTATGTTCGCTTCTTGGCACAATAGCATCGATTAAGCCATGTTCTAATAAAAACTCGGCTCTTTGAAATCCCTCTGGAAGGTCAGCACCAATGGTTTGTTTGATGACCCTTTGACCAGCAAAGCCTATCAATGCGCCAGGTTCAGCGATTATTAGATCTCCAAGCCAAGCAAAAGAGGCACTAACACCACCCATCGTCGGATCAGTAAGTATTGAGATATAAGGTAACTTTGCTTCATCGAGTAGTTTTAAAGCAGCTGATGTCTTTGACATTTGCATCAAAGAGAATGTACTCTCTTGCATTCTAGCTCCACCTGAAGCACTCACTATGACTAAAGCTTGGCATTTTTCTATTGCTCGTTTTATCGCTCTTACGATCTTTTCACCCTCAACTGAAGCTAGCGAACCACCCATGAAGCCAAAGTCAAAAACAACTAGCTGGATCTCTTGTCCGTCGCATTTACCTTCGCCACATATCACTGAGCTTGTGCGTCCTGTTTTTTCTTTATTTTCTGTGATTCTTTTTTTGTATGATTTTTTATCAACAAAATTTAGTGGATCTACCGGTTTTAAATTCGCGTCAAATTCTACAAAGCTATCTTCATCACAGATTAAATTTATACGATCGGTAGCTTTTAATCTCATATGATAGCCACATTTCGGACATACATTAAAACAAGCTTCAACTTCTTTGTAGTACATCAGTGAGTGACAATTGTCGCATTTTACCCAGTGTGTAGGCGCTTCTTCTGGACGAGGTTGAGCTTTTCTTATCTTTGAAAAAATATCTGAGAAATTCATATTTTTACCCACTTATATTAAAAATTGTGGGATTATATCTAATGTTTGCCTTGCTTTTTCTTATATGACTTAAAGTTTGTTTATTTGTAGAGGTTTAAAGGGGTAAGTTGGCCCCTTTAAAAAATATCTTGTTAGAAGCGTCTTCCGATAGTAAATTCAAATGTATTTGTATCATCGCCCTCTTTAGGTTTAAGAGCTTTTGCAAAGATTAGTTGAAGTGGTCCAATAGGAGTTATCCATTCTATGCCGGTTCCAACTGAAGATCTTTTTATCTCATTTAGGCTATTCTCACCGATCATGCCGTAGTCATAAAATACAACACCACGCATTTTGACACGATCTATTATAGGGAAGCTTATTTCAGCTGAATTATTAAACGAAGTTTCGCCACCATATTCGTAGTAGTCGCCATTATATTTTACCTTTGGAGATACGGTTCTACTCTCGTAACCACGTAAGCTTCTTATACCACCAAGGTAAAGTCTTTCGTTGATTGGAGTATATCCTCTTTCCCAAATTTTGCCAAAGCTTGCTTTGTATCTTAAGATAAGATCGTAGTCGATGTATTCTCTAAGACCTAGATAATAGTTGAAATTTGTGCGATTTTTGATAAAGTCTATATCGCCACCAAGTCCAGCTATCTCAAATGATGTACTAGCTATGATGCCACGTCTTGGCAAGTAATAATCATCGGTGCTATTATATGTTAAAGCCGGAGTTATAGCGCTTTTTATAGCCTTGCCTTCTCTATAAATTTCTTTTCCAGTTTTTTCGTTGATATTTTTTAGCTCATCATCTTTTAGAGTAACTTTACTTTGCTCGATATTATAAGTAAGTGATGCACTTAAATTTCTAGTTAATTTTCTACCAAGTGTTGTGCTAAAGCCGTAGCTTCTCTCTTTATATGTTCTCCAGTCATAGTCATTTGCGTAAAGTGTTCCACCAAGGCTATACTCTGAGTCAAAAATTCTTGGGTTTGTAAGACTTATCTGGCCTGAAAGCTCTCTGTCGCTCTTATCTACGCTTACTTGTCCTTGAAGACCAGAGCCAAAGATATTTGTATCAGAAAGTGCTGCATTTAGTAGTAGTCCGTCACTGCTGCCGTATCCGATACCGCCGCTTATTGAGCCAGTTGAGGCTTCTTTTACTTTTACTTTTAGATCGACTGTATTTTTATCGACTGGATCTTCTTCTATCTCGACATCGTCAAAGTAGCTTGTTCTTTTTAGCGCATCTTTTGAGTCTTGAAGGTCGGTTCTACTATATAAATTTCCTTCAGTTAGATAAAGTTCGCGTCTTACAACGCGGTCAACAGTCCTATCGTTTCCTGAAATTTGAACATTTCTTATATATACTTTTTCTCCAGGATCGACTTCATAGTCAATATCGACAGTTTTATTTTCATCAAATTTATCAGTCTTTGGATAGACTTTTACAAATGCATAACCTTTATCAGCAACCATATCATCGAGCTTTTTCATATCTTGGCGAAGCCTTGCTGAGTTCATCGTATCGCCAGCCTCAAGTCTAAAGTCATCTATGATCTTTTTAGTATCAAGTCCTAGCTCTTCAGGTGCTGTGATGCTTACATTTGAAACCTTATAAGGCTCGCCCTCGTGGATGTAGTATGTAAGATCAGCTGTGTAGTTATCAAATGACGCATTTAGGTAAGGTGATGAAACTGTCGCATCTAGATAACCTTTTTGAAAATATTTATCTTGAATCCTTGCTGGGTCGTTTTCAAGTTCAAAAAGTTTAACTTTTCCGTCGTTTCTGCCCCAAAGCCAGCCCATAAATTCTCTACTTTTGTTTGCAACTACTGGCTCGATATCGTCATAGTCAAATTCTTTTGCCCCGACTAAATTTACATTTTTGATTATCATATTTTCGCCGCGGTTTATGTTGAGTGTTATAAAAAGTGAGCTGTCGTTATCTGCAACTGGTTGTTTTTCTACGTCTACAACGGTATCAAAATAACCCTTTGACTCATAATACTGACGAATTCTCTCTTTAGTTTTTTCTATTGTAAGCTCATCATACATATTGCCTGGTTTGATGTTGATTAGCGACTCGATCGCAGTTTTATCATTTGTTACAACACCTTTTAGATCAACTCTCGCAACACTTGGCTTCTCTTTTACAGCTACTAAAAGATTGCCATTGCCTGTATCTTCTATGTAGATATCGTCGAAATAATTTTGTTTGTATAAATTTGTGATCGCCTTATCGCTAAGCTTTGGAGTCAGATCCTGACCGACTTTTAAGCCCATTATTTGGCTTGCTACTTCAGGCGAAAGGTGAATTAGGCCTTTAAAATTTATTGACTGGATTGTTTGTGCACTTAGGCCGCTGAAAGCTAATGCTAATAAAAATAATTTCTTTTTCATTAAATTTAACCTAGAGTTTTAGTATAAATGCGTATAATATCATATTTTATTTTTAATAAATTTAAATTTTATAATTTTGAAGGTTTTTTATGAAAATAGGTATCATCGGACTTGGTCTTATGGGTGGCTCACTTGGGCTAGCATTAAAAGATGAAAAATTAATCTCTTGTGTTAGTGGATATGACAAAGATGAAAATCATAGCAAAAAGGCCTTAGAGCTTGGCTTGGTGCATGAAATTTTAAGCATTGACGAGATGAAAAAGAAGTGTGACATCATCTTTTTGGCTGTGCCAGTCGAGGCTATCGTGAGCATCGTGCAAAATTTAACCGATATTAGCGAAGATACAACTATCATTGATTTTGGCTCAACCAAACAAAAGATAATAGAAGCTGTGCCAGAAAAAATTCGTAAAAATTTCATCCCAGCTCATCCAATGGCAGGTACTGAGTATTCTGGTCCAGAGGCTGCCTTTAAATCACTTTACACAGGAGCAACTGTTATCGTTTGTGACTTTGCAGAAAGTTCAGAAAAGCATGTCAAAAGAAGCGTTGAGCTATTTTCTTGCCTTGGTATGAAAATCATTTTTATGAGTGCGAAAGAGCATGATCATCACGTGGGTCTTATTTCGCATTTGCCGCATGCTATTGCGTTTTCGCTTGCTAGTGGGATTTTAAAAGAGGAAGACAAAAGACACATCGTAGCGCTTGGCGGACCTACATTTAAGGGCATGATACGTGTCGCAAAGAGTTCGCCTTTTATGTGGAGCGATATTTTTAAGCAAAATAAAAATAATGTTGTTGAAGCCATAAATATGTTTGAAAAAGAGCTAAATTTGTGCAAAGATCTCATCAAAGATGAACGCTGGGATGAGCTTTTTGCATGGATGAGCGATGCTAGAGCTGTAAGAGAAATTTTGTAATTAACTAAAAATTTATTGATTTACGTGTAAAATTTTGCAAATTGAATTTAAGGTAAAAATATATGTATAGACGTGGAATTGGCGGTTTTGGTATTGTTGTGCTTTTGCTAATTTTAATCTTAGCCGGTGGTTTTGGCTATGCTTTGATGTCAAAAGATTTTGAGCGAAATGAACCGATAATCGGTGTTGCTGATAAAGTTTATTGGAATCTTAGAACCCCAATGAATATCAAATTTAAAGACGATAGTGGTATAAAATTTGTACGAATTAGTATGAATGATGGGAAAAATGATCTAAATTTGTTAAATCAAATCATACAAAATCCAAGTACTGAGCTTGATGTAAATTTAACCTTTCCAAAGACTGGCTTTTTTGCTCAAAAAGATACCTATGAGATGAATATCGAAGCTGTAGATACTAGCAAATGGAGTTTTTTTACTGGCAATAAAGCTAGTAAAAAGGTTGAAGTGGTGCTTGATACTTCAAAGCCTGATCTTTACGTGCTTTCGCAGTCTTATTCTATCTCAAAAGGTGGTAGTGCGGTTGTGGTCTTTAGAGCGACTGATAATCAGCTAAAAGAGGTTTATGTGCAGACAAATTTTGGTAAGAAATTTAAAGCTGTCCCATTTTATAAAGAGGGCTTTTATGCAGCACTCGTTGCTTGGCCAGTTCAGGTTGAAAATTTTAGTGCTGAGGTCATTGCAAGAGACTTTGCAGGCAATGAAAGCAAGTCACATGTCAGATATTTTTACGAAAATGTAAAGTATAAAACTTCAACTATTGCATTAAATGATAGATTTTTAGATGGTAAGATAGTTGATCTAACTGATCAATATGCAAAAGATCCAAGTGCACTTTCAAGACTTGAGAAAATGAGATTTGTCAATGAAACGCTTAGAAATTCAAACGAAGAAAAAATAACAGCACTTACTACAAATCCTGGTGATGAGATGTTAACTGACTTTAGTGTGACACCATTTTATCCACTAAGAAATGGTAAAAAAGTGGCTGACTTCGCCGATCACCGATACTACACATATAATAACGAGCAAGTAAGCGAATCTTGGCATATGGGAATAGACTTTGCAAGTGTGGCAGCAGCTCCTATAATAGCTAGTAATGCTGGTCGTGTCGTACTAGCATCTGAAAATGGAATTTATGGATTAAATATTGTGATCGATCATGGATTTGGGCTTTATTCGCTTTATGGACACTGCTCAAGCGCTAGAGTAAAAGAGGGCGATATGGTGGCAGCTGGCGATCAGATAGGTACTACTGGAACTAGTGGTCTTGCACTTGGCGATCACCTTCACTTTGGAATTTTGGTTCAAGGCGAAGAGGTAAGACCACAACAATGGATGGACAAAAAGTGGATAAAAGACAATATCACAAGTGTCTTAGATGCTGCAAAAGCGATGATAGACAAGAACTAAAAATTTGCAAAATTGATTTTTTAGTGCTATCATAAGCGCATTAAAAATATAAGGAAAATTCTTGAAACAAACTACTATCGCAAGACGCGTTGAGACCGTTGGTATAGGGCTTCATAAAGGTGAGCCGATAAGACTTATACTAGAACCTCTTGATGCAAATTCTGGTATTATTTTGCACCGCGAAGATCTTGGTATTAGTTTTAAAGCTGAACCTAAAAATGTTATAAATACGCAAATGGCAACCGTTGTTGGTAACGAAAAGGGCTTTATTAGTACGATCGAACACCTGATGTCAGCCATAAATGGTTATGGCATTGATAATATTAGAATCTCTGTTGATGCAAATGAAATTCCAGTGATGGATGGCAGTGCAATAAGCTTTTGCATGCTACTTGATGAAGCTGGCATAAGATATCTTGATGCTGGCAAAAAAGTAATTCTTGTTAGGCGCGAAGTTGAAGTCGTTGAGGGTTCTAAATTTGTACGAACTTCACCTTCAAGAAGTCCAAAATTTGACTATACGATAAAATTTGATCATCCAGTTATTGGTGAACAAAGATATGTTTTTGATTTTAGTAAAAGCTCTTTTATAAAAAATATAGCTCGTGCTAGAACTTTTGGCTTTTTAAAAGATTTACAACGTTTACAAGCTCAAAATTTAGCCCTTGGTGCATCACTTGATAATGCCGTGGCAATCGATGATACGCATATTCTAAATCCAGAAGGTTTGAGATTTGAAAATGAGTTTGTAAGGCACAAAATTTTAGATGCGATTGGTGATTTAAGCTTGCTTGGAGCGCCTTTATTGGGCGATTATACAGCATTTGCTGGAAGTCACGATCTAAATCACAAATTAACTCTTGCTTTGATGGCCGATGAGAAAAGCTACGAGATCGCAACTCTAAATGGCGAACTTTTAAAAGAGTATCAAAAGGTATTTGCATAGAAAATATTGAAATTTTAGTTGTCTCTTTATCGACTCCGCTCTTGGTTGGAGTTTATAAAGACGGCGTAAAATTTGATGAAATTATGACTGATGAACATGTCAGTGAAGCTTTGATAAAAATCTTAGAAAATTTATCCTCTAAATTTAATATCACAAAAATTATCTATGCAAATACGCCAGGAAGCTTTATGGGGCTAAAGGTGGCCTATGTCATTTTAAAGACTTTCTCTTTAGCAAAGGGTTGCGAATTTTATGCGGTTAGCGGCTTTAGCTTAAATGGCAGCCAAGCGATCAGAGCAAATAAAAATTTAAGCTTTGTTTTAAAAGATGGCAAAATTTTACTTGAAAAAGTAGGGCCAGTAGGATTTATTTTGCCTTTAAATTTAGATGAATTAAAACTAAATTCAGATACACTTCCAGATTATATCATCCAAGCAGTTTAGGAGAAATTTTGAATATCTTAGTGCCTGCAACAAGTGCAAATTTGGGTCCTGGTTTCGATGCTTTGGGGCTTAGTCTGAAGCTTTTTAATAGCGTGAAAATCGAGCCAGCAAAATTTAGCTCAGTATCGATAAACGGCGAAGGCAGTGAAAGTGTAAATTTAAAGAGAAATAATATATTCTTAAGTATTTTTAATGAAATTTTTTTTGAGCTAACTGGTAAAAATGAAAATTTTAGAGTCGTTTTTGAAAATAATATCCCATTTTCAAGGGGGCTTGGCAGTAGCTCCGCTGTTATCGTTGGAGCCATTGCTTCAGCCTACGAAATGGCTGGCTTTAAGGCAAGTAAAGAGGCAGTTTTAAATAAAGCTATCATCTATGAAACCCATCCTGATAATATCTCGCCAGCAGTTCACGGTGGATTTATCAGCGCAATCGTAAAAAATGGTAATGTTTACGCAAATAAAATAAATTTAAGTGATGAGATAAAAGCAGTAGTTGTCATCCCAAATAAACCGATGAGTACATCCTCGTCGAGACAAATTTTACCAAAGAACTATACGATGAAAGAGTGTGTAAATAACTTATCTCATGCTGCTTTTTTAACATCTTGTTTTTATGAAAAAAAGTATGACCTCTTAAAAATAGCAAGCAAAGATTTGATGCATGAAGAGCGTAGAATGCACACTTTAGAAGAACTTTTTGAAGTTAGAAAAGTAGCTTATGAAAATGGTGCTTTAATGAGTACGCTTTCAGGCTCAGGCTCAAGCTTTTTAAATATCGCTTACAAAGATGATGCTAAAAATTTACAAGATATTTTAAAGAGTAAATTTAGTGATTTTAGGGCTGAGGTTTTTTCATTTGATAACGATGGATACGAAATTACGCAAAGCTAAAAACAAGTTTAAAAAGATATAATGAACAAAAACAATCCTGTAAGGACATGTGTCGCTTGTAAAATTAAAATTTCTCAGAGCTTGCTAAAAAGATACCGCTTGGTAGGTAAAAATTTAGAGCATGGCAAAGGAAATGGTCGTAGCTTTTATCTGTGCGACAAATGTATGCAAAAAGATATAAAAATTTTAAAAAAAATAATTGATAAACAAACTAAAGGTGCTTTTATTTGTGATGCACCTAAGTTAAAGGAGATACTCTTAAATGAGCAATGTTAGGATTTCAGAGATCGCAAACGAGCTTGGCTATCCAAGTAAAGAGATAGTAGAAAAAGCTCAAGAGTTAGGATTAAAAGTCAAAACTCACTCAAATGCAGTTAGCCTTGAAGAGGCCGAAGCTATATATGAATATGTTCAAACTGGTGTGATACCAGATAAATTTAAAAAGAAAAAGAGTGAACCTAAACCAAAAAAAGAGCCTAAAAAAGAAGTAGAAAAAGAGTCAGTAAAAAAAGAAGAAAAACAAAAAAGTGAACCTAAAAAAGCTACTACTAAAACTGAGTCAAAGTCGGTAAAAGCTGAGCCTAAGAAAGAGGCACAAATTTTAGAAGAAAAACAAAAAATTGAACCTAAAAAAGAAGAAATCAAAGTAGAGCAAAAACAAGTCGAAGCTCCAAGACCAAAAGAGAGCTTGGCTGATGTGACTCAAAAAAGACGTGGTCTTGTGATAGTAAAAAAGAAAAAAGATTATGAGGCGCCAATTGCTACAAAAGAAGAGAAAAAGCCTGAACCAAGCATAGCTAATATAAGCGATTTTAAAAGTATGTTTTCAGCAAGTGATGAAAATTTAGCTAAGAAAAAGAAAAAAGATAAAAAAGTAGTTGTTGCAAGTAAAAAGGATAGCGCCCAGAAGATGGACCTGCTTGGTGGAAGTGATTTTGGTGACATCGTACTAGAAGATGAAGATGTAGTCGTTCTTCCTGATTTTAGTTTTAAAACCCCAATACCAGCACCTGTACAAAAGACAAAACAGCCAAATGTTATGAGAACTACAGTCAACAATACGATAAATTCATTTGGCGAAGGCGGCATTCAAAGAAGAGCTAGAAAAAAACACAAAAAGCCTGAAAATAAACAAAACAATGAAGCTGTGACGTCTATAAATATTCCAAAAGAAATTCGTGTTTATGAATTTGCTGAAAAGCTAAACAAACAGCCAAGTGAGATTATTGGTAAGCTTTTTATGCTTGGTATGATGACAACAAAAAATGACTTTTTGGATGAAGATGCGATAGAAATTTTGGCCGATGAGTTTAATGTAGAGGTTAATATCATCGACGATCAAAAAGAATTTGACTACGTAGCAGCCTATGAAGAAGAGATAAAAGACGATGAAAATCTACAGCCAAGAGCACCAGTCATAACCATTATGGGTCACGTTGATCATGGTAAAACTTCATTGCTTGATTACATAAGAAAATCACGCGTAGCAGCAGGAGAGGCTGGTGGTATCACTCAGCATGTCGGTGCTTACATGGTAAACAAAAACGGCAAAAATATCACATTTATCGACACTCCAGGTCACGAAGCGTTTACTGCTATGCGTGCAAGGGGTGCTGGCGTAACTGATATAGTTATCATCGTTGTTGCGGCAGATGACGGCGTAAAACCACAAACAAAAGAGGCGGTTAGCCACGCAAAAGCCGCTGGCGTACCGATAATCATCGCTATAAATAAAATGGATAAAGAGTCGGCAAATCCTGACCTAGTAAAGACTGGTCTTGCTGAGCTTGATGTCATGCCAACAGAGTGGGGCGGAAAGTATGAATTTGTGCCAATCTCTGCAAAAACAGGCATGGGTATAGATGATCTACTTGAGATCGTACTTTTACAAGCTGACCTTCTAGAACTAAAGGCAAATCCAAAGGCAAATGCAAAAGCAACTGTTATCGAGAGCTCACTTCAAAAAGGCCGTGGTCCAGTAGCTACTATTATCGTTGAAAATGGCACACTTCATGTTGGAGATACTGTCGTAGCTGGCGTTGCATATGGAAAGATAAGAAGCTTACTTGATGACCAAGGTAAACCTTTGCAAGATATAAAACCAGGCGAATGCGGTGTTATAGTAGGTCTTAGCGAGATAGCAGAGGCAGGCGAGACGCTAATAGGTGTAAAAACTGATAAAGAGGCTCGTGAATACGCACAGAAAAAGGCTGAATATATCCGCCAAAAAGAGCTTAGCAAGAGCACAAAAGTTAGTATTGATGAGCTTAGTGCTAAGATCGCTGAGGGTGAGTTAAAGACGCTTCCAGTCATCATCAAAGCTGACGTTGGTGGCTCACTTGAGGCACTAAAAGCAAGCTTAGAAAAACTAGCAAATGATGAGATCAGAGTAAATGTCATCCATTCTGGTGTTGGCGGCATCACGCAAAGCGACGTAGCACTTGCTAGTGCGAGCGAAGATTGTATAATCCTTGGTTTTAACATAAGACCAACTGGCGAGATAAAAGAAAAGGCAAAAGAGAGCGGCGTTGAGATTAAAACTTACAACGTTATTTATAATCTAATTGACGATGTGAAAGCGATCTTGGGCGGACTAATGTCACCGATAATTAGAGAAGAGCAGCTTGGTCAAGCTCAGGTTCGCCAAGTGATCCATGTGCCAAAAGTTGGTGCTATTGCTGGATGTATCGTCACTGAGGGCACGATAAACAGAGGGGCAAAAATTCGCCTTATTAGAGAAGGTGTGGTTGTTTATGAGGGCTCGGTAAGCTCACTAAAACGCTTCAAAGATGACGTTAAAGAGGTTGCTAAAGGCTACGAGTGTGGCGTTGGTATCGAAAATTTCAATGACATTAGAGAAAACGACTATATCGAAAGCTTCAAAGAAGTCAAGGAGAAAGCTACTCTATGAACGCTAATGAAATAAAGCGTATGAGAACAGAGAGTGTGCTAAAAGAGCTCATCCCAGAGGCTCTAGCTACTCTTGAAGATGGTATTTTAAAGGGGCTTTGTGTCACTGATGTCGAATGTAAAAAGGGCAGATACGACGCCTTTGTTTATCTTGACAAAATGGCATTTGATGAGCGTGAACAAGAGTATATTTTGGGGCATTTAAAGCGAGTTTGTAGGCATTTGCAAAACCACTGCATGGCAGCTGAGGGCTGGTATAGATGTCCAAATTTTCACTTTAAATTTGACGATAGATTAGAGTATCAAAACCATATGGATAAGTTGTTTGATAAAATTTCAAAGGATTTAAACAAAAATGGATAATTTAGACAAACTAGTACGCGAATGCGGTGTAGAGCTTTACGACAGCGAGATCGCAAATGAAAATGGCAGGACTATTTTTAGAGTTTACATCACAAAAAATGGCGGAGTGAGTCTTGATGACTGCGAAAAAGTAAGCCGTCTACTCTCGCCCATCTTTGACGTGACACCGCCAGTTAGCGGGGATTATAACCTAGAGGTTAGCTCGCCTGGTCTTGAGAGAAAGCTTAGCAAGCCATCTCACTTTAAAGCGAGCGTTGGTGAGCTAGTTAAAGTTCAAACCGAGGCTGAGAAATTTGCAGGAAGGCTTGTAAAAGCAGACGAAGATGGCATCGCAGTTGAAAACGAAGAGGGAATCTTTGAGATCAACATCAGTGAGATAAAAAAAGCAAAAACATATTTGGAGTGGTAAATGCTAAGCGACATCGAGATAACTCACCAAACGAAACTAGAACACATCAGTAAAGTTGCTGCAAGACTAGGCTTAAGTGAAGACGAGCTTGAACTTTACGGCAAATATAAGGCAAAAATTTCTCCAAGGCTTGAGCCATCAAACTCAAAGCTTATCTTGGTTACTGCGACTAATCCAACCCCATACGGTGAGGGCAAAACGACTATGTCTATCGGTCTAGCCGACGCACTAAATTCGCTTAATAAAAAGGTTTGCCTAGCGCTTCGTGAGCCATCTCTTGGGCCAGTTTTTGGTATAAAGGGTGGAGCAGCAGGTGGCGGCTACTCGCAGCTTGCGCCGATGGAGGATCTAAATTTACACTTCACTGGCGATTTTCATGCTATAACATCGGCAAATAACCTTATTTCAGCGATGATAGATAATAGCCTCTATCAAGAAAACCCGCTAAAAATCGAGAAAATTTTATGGAAGCGCTGTATGGATATGAACGACCGCGCGCTTAGGTTTATCACTGTGGGTCAGGGTGGCAGGACGGATGGCGTGCCAAGAGAAGATGGCTTTAATATCACCGCTGCAAGCGAGATCATGGCTGTGCTTTGTCTAGCAACAAGCCTTTCTGATCTAAAAAAGCGCGTGGCAAATATTATGGTCGCCTACGATAGTGATAAAAAGCCTATCTATGTGCGTGATCTAGGCTGTCAAGACGCTGTTTGTATACTTTTAAAAGATGCAATTAAGCCAAATTTATTTCAAACACTAGAGCACACACCTACACTCGTGCATGGTGGCCCATTTGCAAACATCGCGCACGGCTGCAACTCCGTTATCGCAACTAAAACAGCTCTAAATTTAGCTGACTACGTCATCACTGAAGCTGGCTTTGGCTCTGAGCTTGGTGCGGAGAAATTTTTAGATATAAAATGCAGGGTTGCTGATATCAGACCAAGCGCTGTGGTGCTTGTAAGTACGATCAGATCGCTAAAATATAACGGCGAAGCAAATAAAGACGAGATCACAAAACCAGACATGAACGCTCTTAAAAAAGGTATCGAAAACCTTGGTGGCCACATCGAGAATTTAAAAGGTAAATTTGGTCAAAACGTGGTTGTGGCGCTTAATAAATTTGGCTTTGACACCGATGAAGAGATAAATTTCGTAAAAGAGTATTGCCGTGAGCTTGGCGTAGAAGTGGCTGTTTGTGAGAATTTCTTAAAAGGTGGCAAAGGTGCGCTTGAGCTTGCCGAGCTAGTTTTAAAAGCGTGCGATAAACCAAGCAAGATAAATTTCACATACGAGATGAGCGATGATACAAAAACTAAAATAGAAAAGGTCGCTAAGGAGATTTATGGAGCTGGCGAGGTGGTCTTTGAAGAGGCCGCTCTTAAAAAGCTTGAGATGATAAAAGAGCTAAATTTGAGCCATTTGCCAGTTTGTATCGCAAAAACTCAGTACTCATTTAGTGACGATGCGAAGCTTTTGGGTAGAGCAAAGGGCTTTACTTTTAGCGTAAAAGATCTTGACATTAGAACGGGAGCTGGCTTTATCGTCGCGGTTTGCGGTAAGATCATGCTGATGCCAGGACTTCCAAAAGTGCCAGCTGCGGTCAATATGAGGATAGACGCAGAGGGCAAGATTGACGGCTTGTCGTAAATTTATGAAAACACACTGGCAAACGCTGGTGTGTTTTTTAAAGAGGCATGGATGAACGACGAATTTTACATGGGTCTTGCTTTAAGCGAGGCTTGGAAATTTCAGATCCTGACCTATCCAAATCCAGCCGTTGGATGCCTTGTCCTTGATGAAAATGGGCAAATTTTATCTTGCAAGGCTCATGAAAAAGCTGGATATTTACACGCTGAACCGACAGCGATACTCTTTGCGCTTTGCAAAAAAAGTGAAAAATTTAAAGATGATTTTATAAAAGCATATAACGCTAAATTTAGCTCTAATATAAAAGAGGACGAATTTGGCCTTTTGGAGCCAAAATTTACCTATGAATTTATACTAAAAAATCACTCAAATTTACTAAAAAATGCAAAAGCTTACGTTACGCTAGAGCCTTGCTCGCATCATGGTAAAACGCCACCTTGTGCAAATTTACTAAAAGAGCTTGGTTTTAGAGATGTGATAATAGGCAGTCATGATGAAAATCAAATAGCAAGTGGTGGTAGTAATTTGCTTAAAAGCGCTGGTATAAAAGTTAAATTTGGCGTTTTAAAAGAGCGCTGCGATAAGCTGCTTGAACCATTTTTGGCATATCAAAATGGTGGTTTTAGTTTTTTAAAAATCGCAATTAGTAAAAATGGCGTAGCAAGTGGTGGCATCATCACAAATGAGCTTAGCCGCACGCACGTCCATAAACTAAGAAGCATCATAGATACGCTAGTGATCGGCGGCAACACAGTGCGAGTTGATCGCCCAAAGCTTGATAGCAGGCTAGTAAGTGGTGGCAAAAATCCAGATGTCTTAATCTACTCAAGAAGTGATAAATTTGATAAAACTATACCGCTTTTTAGCGTGCCAGGGCGCAAAGTTAGTATTCAAAAAAAGCTTATCTTAACAGGACTTAGTATGTTTGAAGGTGCTGGCGAGTTTTTAAAACTTGCAAAAGATGGCAAGCTAGCAAACGTAAAATGGCTACTTATCTATCAAAGCTCAAATTTTAAGGATGGTAAAAGCTTGAGCCTTGATCTAAATTTAAAGCCACTATTTAGTGGGAATTTTGGAAACGATAGCTACACTTGGTATGAAATTTTGGATTAAATATCTAGGCCAAAATAGTGCTTAACTAAAAAGCCAATGCCAAATGAAATGATCGCAACACCAAAAGTTATCACACACATTTCAATCACTCTTGGCAAAAATTTAAGCTCTTTTGCCACGCTTATGTAAAAGTTGTAAGTGATAATGGCAATAAAGGCAAAGAAAAACATCGATAAGACAGCGTAAAGACCACTTGAAAAGATGAAAAATGGAAGTATCAAAAACGCCGTTGTTATGATGTATGAACCACCTGTGTAGAGCGAATAGGTAAGCGGTTTGATCTCGTCACTTGGATTTTCTTTTGACTCAAGATATGCTGAGCCAGCCATGGAAAGAGCAGCTGCAATACCCATGATAAGGCCTGTTGCGCCAACTGATTTTGTATTTGAAAAAGCTAGAGCGATACCACTTAGTGTGCCAGTTAACTCAACTAATGCGTCATTCATACCAAGAACAATGCCACCGGCATTGACTAGTTTCATATCTTTTAACATAGAGATTAAATTGTTTTCATGATTTACTTCTTCTTCATAAATATCTCTAGCTTCAGGATACTCATCAACAATACCAAGATAAAATTGCTCTGCGTCTTCTTCGCGTGACTCCATAAATTTTAAAGTAAAAGATGTACCAAAAATTTTAACGAGTATCGTATAGAAGATAACTTTGAATAAATTTGCAGTTCTACTCTCACCTGTTATCTTTTGGCAAAAAGCATAGTGTCGTTTTTCTTCAGTGATTAATTTACGAAGTATTTTTTTATTTTCTTCATTTTTTTCACTAGCTTCAAGTAACGTATAGATAGCGGTATCATCTGCTTCATTTTGTAGCTGTTTTAAAGCACGTTTTTTATCTAGCATAAATTCCCCTTTTTTTAATTTTGTAAGATTTTGGATTTTGAAGTGTAAGATTAGATGGTGCGATCAGCGAGACTCGAACTCGCACACCTAGCGGCACTACCCCCTCAAGATAGCGTGTCTACCAATTCCACCATGATCGCAAAAAGAGTAAAAGCCCCAAAGAGGGGCCAAATTTAAGCTTTACGCTTAGCCAAGCATTGGGTTTGCGTAAAGAACGATAAGCGTAATAACAAGTGCATAGATAACTTGTGCTTCGATCATCGCAAGAGCGATAAACATTGTAGTCATAAGTTTGCTACCAACACCTGGGTTTCTAGCTGTTCCGCTAATTGTTGCAGCAGCTGTATTGCCCATACCAATAGCGCCACCAAGGGCTGCAAGGCCAAGGCCAATACCACCAGCGATAACTGAATATGATCTAATCATCTCGCCATCAGCGCCAAATGCAAATGCAGCAAGACCAAGAATTAAAAACACGATCTTTTTCATCGTTGCTCCTTTAAAAATTTTAAAGCTCTTTCGGATCTGTCCCCTACTTAAACTTTATGAGCCGTAATATTACAAAAACAAAACTTTGTTTCAAATAAAAACACTAAAAATTTAAATTGCCCATAAAAAATTCTTGGCTTAGAAAAATAAAAGTTTTTTTATGTTATCTTTGAAAAAATTAATTTATTCTTAATCTCAGGTAATCAATGATAAATGAAAAATTTTCAAAAATAGGCTTTGTTCTTGCGATGGCAGGATCGGCTGTTGGACTTGGTAATGCATGGAAATTTCCAACAATGGTGGGAAACAACGGTGGTTCAGCGTTTATAGTTTTATATTTGCTTCTTACGTTTGCTATCGCTTTTGTGGCGTTTTTAGCAGAGCTTAGCATTGGTAAGCTTGGTGAGAGTGACGTTGTAAGCTCTATTTATAAACTTGCTCCAAAACATAAAAAAATATGGTCCCTTTCAGGCTTTTTTATGATAGGAGCGATACTTATTGCTTCATTTTATATGGTTGTCATTGGCTGGATATTAAAGTATATCTATCTTAGTTTTTCGCCACTTTTGGCTGATACTAAAGAAGCAGCAGCGCAGTTTAATACACTTTTGGCAAATGATCTAACCAGTGCCGTGCTTTGCTTTAGTCTAGTCTTTTTAATGGTATTTTTTGCTGTTTCAAAAGGTGTGAAAAGTGGTATTGAAAAGCTAAATATCTGGATGATGCCGGGTCTTTTTATACTGCTTGTTTGTATACTTTTTTATGCAATTAGTATGGGTGATGGTTTTGTTAAGGCGGCTAAATTTTTATTTGTACCAAATTTTAGCGCGATCACGCCAGATGTTGTTTTGCAAGCTCTTGGACTTGCGTTTTTCTCGCTATCTATGGGTGTTGGCGTCATACCGACATACGCTGCAAATTTACCGGAGCAGACAAATCTTATAAAATCAACGCTTTCTATCATCTTTATAAACATATTAATAGGCATTATGATGGGGCTTGTGGTCTTTACATTTATATTTGCTTATGGGGCTGATAGTACGGCAAGTGGACCAGGGCTTATTTTTATCTCACTTGTTACGCTTTTTGCAAAGCTTGGGATAGTTGGCAATATTATGGCTATCGCATTTTTTGTTTCGCTTTTATTTGCTGGTGTTACAAGTGCTGTTTCGATGATAGAACCATTTGCTTACTATTTGGTTAGAAAATTTGAAATTTCACGTAAAATGGCTCTTATTTATATTGGAATTTTTGTCTATATTTTAGGCCTTTTTTGTATTTTTTCATACTATTCTGATACGGCTAGCACATTTAGTATATTTGGCAAGCCAGTATTTGACGCACTTGATTTTCTTACTTCAAATATAATGATGCCAATAGGTGCCATAATTTTTAGTTTTTTTGTTGGCTATAAACTTAAAAAAGAGAGCTTATATCTACTCTTTGGTGAATTTATGGGAAAAGTATTTTTTGAAATTTGGTACTTTACTCTAAGATATATAGTGCCAATTGCAATTTGCGCCATCATGATCTATCAAATAGCAGGTAAATGATGGATAGATTTAGTAAAGTTGGTTTTGTTCTTTCTATCATTGGAGCGGCTATTGGCCTTGGTAATGCATGGAAATTTCCATATATGGTCGGTAGTAATGGCGGTTCAGCATTTATTCTTATATATCTATTTTTTGCTTTTGTTGTTGGGCTTAGCATATTTTTTGCTGAGATGGCAATGGGAAAAATTTCACGCCTTGATACGGTTGGGGCATTTAAAAGTCTAGCTACAAAGGGGGCAAATTCTTGGAAATTTGCTGGTGTTGTGATGGTGACCGGGATATTCATCGCATCTTTTTATACGCTCATTATCGGCTGGGTTTTAAAATACGTTATCTTAAGTCTTGGTGAGCTTCCAAAAGATATGGCAAGCTCAGAAGCGCTTTTTGTAAATTTTACTTCAAAGGGAATAGAGGAGCAAATTTTATATTTTAGCATCGCTTTTTTTGCATACTTTTTTATACTTACAAAAGGTATAAAAAGTGGAATAGAACGTATAAATGTATATCTTATTCCAGCACTTTTTATTTTGCTTTTGCTTATGCTTGGCTACTCTTTTGGCATGAATGGATTTGATGAGGCGGCTAAATTTTTACTAGTACCAGACTTTTCAAAGATAGATCAAGGCGCTATCTTAAATGCTCTTGGGTTAGCTTTTTTTACGATGTGTATTGGCATTGGCTGCATTTTAACCTACTCATCAAGCCTAGGCAATGATACAAATTTGTTCACTTCATCGCTTTATGTGGTCTTTGCAAATATAATCATTAGCGTAATTATAGGACTTATAGTTTTTACATTCACCTATGAATTTGGCTCAGAGCCATCAAAGGGTGCAGGGTTAGCATTTATCTCGCTTCCAACGCTTTTTGCAAAGCTTGGTTTGCTTGGAAATTTCTTAGCTTTTGCATTTTTTACATCTTTATTTTTTGCTGGTATAACATCGGTCATTTCGCTAGTTGAGCCATTTATATTTTTCTTAAATAAAAGCTTGGGATTTATTAGAAATAGATCAATTATTATTGTCGGTGCCGTAGTTTATGTTTTAGGGATTTTATGTGCATTAAGCGGTATTGGCGATTTTAAAGAAGCACTTACATTTTTTGGCAAGAGCTTTTTTGATTTGCTTGATTATCTTAGCTCAAACATTATGCTCCCACTTGGTGGCATTATATTTGCCATTTTTGTTGGGTACTTTATGAAATTTGAGCTTTTAAAAGAACTATTTTTGCCTTATATGGGTGAGATTGTTTTTAAAATTTGGTATTTTTTAATAAGGTTTGTGGCACCAGTTCTAGTTTTTGTGGTGTTAGTAAGGGAGATTGCATAATGGCAAAAGAACAGTTTTCTAAAATAGGTTATGTTTTAGCAGTTGCAGGGTCAGCTGTTGGACTTGGCAATGCGTGGAAATTTCCATATATGGTCGGTGAAAATGGCGGATCAGCATTTGTTATTTTATATCTTTTGATAACGTTTTTAGTTGGCATACCTATCTTTATGGCAGAGCTAAGTATCGGCAAGCTTAGCGAAAGCGATAGTGTAAATGCCTTTAGAAAGTTGGCGGATAAAAATAAAAATTTATGGCAACTAGTTGGAATTTTAGCTATGGTAACCGCAGCTATAATCTCATCTTACTACATTGTGATCATCGGCTGGGTCTTTAAGTATTTCACACTATCTTTTGCCGGTCTTCCAAACGATATAGAAAGTTCAAAAGTAATATTTAACGAGCTTCTTACGCATGGTCTTGGCGAGCAGACGCTTTATTTTGTTATAGCATTTGTAGCTTGCTTTTTTATCCTTTCAAAAGGAGTGAAAAGTGGCATTGAAAAGCTAAATGTTTGGATGATGCCAAGCCTATTTATCATGGTTTTAATCATGCTTATCTTTTCTATGACAATGAATGGCTTTACAAAATCTGCTGAGTTTTTACTTGTTCCTGATTTTAGTAAAATTTCATTTAACTCACTCTTGCTTGCTCTTGGGCTTGCTTTTTGGACACTATCTCTTGGTATGGCAGCGATCATTACATATTCAGCTAGCCTAAGCGATGATACAAATTTAGCCACCTCTACGCTAAGTATCGTCTTTATAAATATCGTCTTAGCCATCATGATGGGTCTTGTTATCTTTACATTTATATTTGAATTTGGTGCCGAGCCGTCTCAAGGACCAGGACTTGTCTTTATCTCGCTTCCAACGCTCTTTGCTAAGCTTGGCGTGATAGGTCAAATTTTAGCTGTAGCATTTTTTGCTGCACTTATCTTTGCTGGTATTACTTCAGCTATCTCTATTGTAGAGCCGTTTGTATTTTTCTTGATCAGAGAGTATGGCATTAGCAGGATAAAAGCTCTTAGTATAGTTGGAGTTGGTGTTTTTGTTTTAGGATTTTTATGTCTTTTATCAAATATAGAAAATGTTGGCGACAAATTTATGCTCTTTGGTAAAAATTTCTTTGATTTTCTTGACTTTACCGCTTCAAATGTTCTGCTTCCAATTAGTGGTATTGGTGGAGCGATATTTGTTGGATATTTTATGAAAAGAGAAGCACTTTATGTGCTATTTAGTCCATATATGAACGACTTTGTATTTAGTGCATGGTATTTTTTATTAAGATATGTGGCGCCAGTTTGCGTATTTATCATCATGATAAATAAATTGTTTTTTTAAGGGTTGTTTATGCAAAAAGTTGAGAAATTTTTTGATAAGGTCGGTGATATAGTCGGCTATATTTGCATGTTTATTATGGCTTTGATGATAATAGATGTTTTTTTTAACGTTGTGGCAAGATATTTTTTCTCTTATGGAAACGTTGCATTTCAGGAGCTTGAGTGGCATTTTTTTGCTGTGATATTTTTGCTTGGCATGAGCTATGCATTAAAAGAAGATGCGCACGTTAGAGTTGATATCTTTTATGCTAAATTTTCACCAAAAAATAAAGCTCTTGTAAATATGATAGGAACTGTTATTTTTGTAATACCATTTGCACTTTTAGTTTCAAATTTATCATTTGAATTTGTGAGTGACGCTTATACTTCAGCTGAAGCTAGTGCAGATCCAGGTGGTCTTACTCACAGATGGATCATAAAAGCACTTATTCCTTTTTCTTTTTATCTGCTTGTATTTTTTGCGACTGGCTTTTTTATAAGAAATTTTAATCTTTACAAAAAAGCTAAAAAGGGGGAATAATGGCTGGCTTGATAATGTTTATAGCTGCACTTTTGATGCTAGGTATTGGCTTTCCAGTAGCCTTTACCTTTGGTGCGGTTTCTATGATATTTGGCATGATTGGTAGTATTGTTGAGAGTATTGGAGACGGAGATGGGCTACTTGGAAGCATCGAAGTTTTTAAAGATATGTTTAACTTCATGCCTTATAGAATTTTCTCTATCATGGAGAGTAGAATTTTTATAGCAGTTCCACTTTTTGTCTTTATGGGCGTTGTGCTTCAAAAGTCAAAACTAGCTGAGAGGCTACTTGAGAGCATGGGTATGCTTTTTGGAGAAATTCGCGGAGGTATTGCTATTAGCACTATCTTGGTTGGAGCACTTCTTGCAGCTTCAACCGGTGTTGTAGGTGCAAGTGTCGTTGCAATGGGCGTTATAAGCTTGCCTGTCATGCTAAAGTATAAATACGACCAAGCGCTAGGTTGTGGCACTATATGTGCCGCTGGTACGCTTGGGCAGATCATTCCACCTTCTATCGTGCTGATTATTTTGGGTGATATATTTTCAGTGCCAGTTGGTGAGCTTTTTCATCAAGCCATCATCCCAGGACTCACACTTGTAGCAGTTTATATCATTTATATTTTGATTATTGCTTATTTGAAACCAGATACTGCACCGGTAGTAAAAGATGAGAGCGGTGTTAGTAAATTTAAGCAGATCATGAGAGCGCTAATCGCTATCTTTCCGCCGCTTTTGCTGGTTATTTGTGTATTGGGTTCTATATTTGCAGGTATCGCTACACCAACTGAAAGTTCAGCTTTTGGCTGCGTTGGAGCCATTATTTTAGCTATTTTTTATAGGACATTTTCATTTTCTATGATAAAAGAGGCATTGGCAGAAAGCGTAAAAACCACAGCACTTGTCTTTGCCATACTTGTTGGTGCGACAGCCTTTTCTATGGTATTTAGTTACACTGGTGGCGATGAGATTGTTGAAAAATTTATGACAAATTTGCCAGGCGAGAAGTGGGGCTTTATTATTTTTAGTATGGTTGTCATCTTTGTGCTTGGCTTTTTTATCGACTTTGTTGAAATTTCATACATTGTGCTTCCTATCTTGGTGCCAATAGCCGCAAAGCTTGGTATAAATCCAATTTATCTAGCAATCTTAGTTGCGATGAATTTGCAAACTTCATTCCTAACGCCGCCATTTGGTTTTAGCTTATTTTTCCTAAGATCAGTCGCACCAGCTGAGATAAAAACGACTGCTATTTATAAAGGTGTTGTGCCTTATATTTTTATTCAGCTTGCTGTACTTGTATTTTTCTGCGTCTTTCTAATGGAATTAAAGCCAATGCTTGATGTGAGCCACGGCGGATTATTTAACTTCTTGCTCTCACTTTTTAAATGATATAAAAGTTTTTGGTTGTAAAATACCAAGAAATAAGCAAAGTGGCTAATTTGAGTTTCTAACCAGATTAGCCATTTTCTATGAATTCTTTAAATAAATTTATAAATTTAATGAGGTGAAATATGGCAAAGAAATTTATCGATGTTATGGATACGACCTTTAGAGATGGCATTCAGTCGGTTTATGGCGCTAGAGTGCTTATGAACGACTTTTTACCCGCGCTTGAAGCAGCCAAAGAGGCTGGCATAGAGCATTTTGAATTTGGCGGTGGGGCTAGATTTCAAAGCCTTTATTTTTACCTAAATGAGGACGCTTTTGCGATGATGGATAAATTTAGAAGCATCGTAGGACCAAAAGCAAACCTTCAAACCCTAAGCAGGGGCGTAAATACTGTAACACTTGACACCGGTAGTCGCGAGCTAATCGACCTTCACGCAAAACTTTTCAAAAAACACGGAACTACTACCATTAGAAATTTTGACGCACTAAATGATGTTGAAAACTTAAAATATTCAGGCGAGAGGATCGCTCATCACGGACTAAAACACGAAGTCGTCGTTACTATGATGGATCTGCCTAGTGGCTGTGTGGGAGCTCATGACGTTAAATTTTATGAGAAAATTTTAAGAGAAATTTTAGATGCAAATATCCCTTATCACAGCGTTTGCTTTAAAGACGCAAGTGGCACAAGTAGCCCACAAAAGGTCTATGAAACCATAAAAATGGCTAGAAAATTGTTACCAGAAAAAACTCATATCAGACTTCACACACATGAAACCGCAGGTGTAAGTGTCGCTTGCTATCTTGCAGCGCTTGAGGCTGGTGTCGATGGTATAGATCTAGCCGCAAGCCCAGTAAGTGGTGGTACAAGTCAGCCAGATATCCTAACCATGCTTCACGCAGTAAAAGGCAAAGACTACGATCTTGGCGGACTTGATGTGGAGAAAATTTTAAAATACGAAAGCGTTTTGAATGATTGTTTAAAAGAGTATTTCTTGCCACCTGAAGCTGTGCAAGTAAGCCCACTCATACCATTTTCACCGATGCCTGGTGGCGCGCTCACTGCAAATACCCAGATGATGAGAGATAACAACATTTTAGATAAATTCCCAGAGGTCATCCTTGCTATGCGCGAAGTGGTGCAAAAGGGCGGATACGGCACTTCAGTAACTCCTGTTAGCCAGTTTTACTTCCAACAAGCATTTAATAATGTAATGTTTGGCAAGTGGAAAAAGATCGCTGAGGGATATGGCAAAATGGTGCTTGGCTACTTTGGCAAGACCCCAGTTACGCCTGATAAAGAGATCATTAAGCTTGCTAGTGAGCAACTAGGCTTAAAACCAACTACAAAACATGCAGTTGATATAGCTGATAAAGATGAGAGTAAGTCGCTTGCTCACGTAGAAGAAATTCTAAAGCAAAACAATATAAAAATCACTGAAGAAAATATATTTATAGCAGCAGCTTGTAAAGAAAAGGGTATCGCATTCTTAAAAGGCGAAGCCAAAGTAAATGTAAGAAAGATCGATCCAAACGCTAAGGCAAATGAATGCAGACAAACTCAAAGTGGCAGATATAGTGTCGTTGTAAATGGTAGCCGCTACAATGTCGAAGTAAGCGAAGGCTTTAACGATAGCATCCAAGTAAAATCGATCACTGAAGTTGAAGGCAAGAGCGTAAAAAATGCTAAAAGTGCAGCAGCAGGCATAACAGCAAATGATATCGTTGCTAGCTTGCCAGGCACTGTGCATAAAATTTTAGTAAGTCCTGGCGATCAAGTCAAAAAAGGGCAAGCTGTAGTCGTGCTTGAGGCGATGAAGATGGAGATAGAGGTCAAAGCCCCAAAAGATGGTGTGATAGGCTCTATTGAGGTTAGTAAAGGTCAAAGCGTTGCGAACAATCAAGTAGTGGCTAAATTTAAATAAATTTGCCACTTTTAAAAAGATAGTGTTAAGCGAAATTTGATTAACATTTTGATGACTTTTAGGTCAGAATTTATAAAGAAATGAAAATTTTAAAGGAAACAACATGATAAATAAACTAGACGAGCTAGGTCTAAAAGAGATCAAAAAGATAAATCACAATCTAAGTTACAACGATCTTTTTGAGCTTGAAAAGGCAAACAACGAGGGCAGGGTTTCAAGCAACGGCACATTTATGGTTGATACAGGAATTTTTACTGGAAGAAGCCCAAAAGATAAGTATTTCGTCAAGCAAGACCCAAGCCAAAAATATATCGCTTGGGGCAAGATAAATCAGCCTATCACAAAAGAGCTATTTGACAAGCTTCTTAAAAAAGCAAAAGAGCAGCTAAGTGGCAAGGAAATTTTTATCCAAGACGCATTTTGTGGAGCTAGCAAAAAGAGTAAAAAATCAGTCCGCTTTGTCACCGAAGTAGCGTGGCAAGCGCACTTTGTAAAAAATATGTTCATCCGCCCAAGTGAAGCGGAGCTGGCTAAATTTGAGCCTGATTTTGTAGTATATAACGCTTGCAAGACAAAAAATGAGGACTACAAGGCCGATGGGCTGCATTCAGAGGTCTTTGTCATCTTTAACGTCGAGGAAAATGTCGCGGTGATCGGCGGCACATGGTATGGTGGCGAGATGAAAAAGGGCATTTTCTCTATGATGAACTACTGGTTGCCACTTGAGGGCAAGCTAAGCATGCACTGCTCTGCAAACGTAGGTGAGAAGGGCGATACAGCGCTATTTTTTGGCCTATCTGGCACTGGTAAAACGACACTTTCAACCGATCCAAAACGCAAACTAATAGGCGATGATGAGCACGGCTGGGACGATGATGGCGTGTTTAACTTTGAGGGCGGCTGCTACGCAAAATGCATCAACCTTGATCCAAGTAGCGAGCCAGAAATTTACGCAGCGATCAGGCGTGACGCACTACTTGAAAACGTTGTGGCTGACGAAAACGGCGTGGTTGATTACAAAGATGGTTCAAAGACTGAAAACACACGCGTGAGCTATCCGATCTATCACATCGACAACTACGAGCCAAGCTCAAGCGCTGGCCATCCAAAAAATATCATCTTTTTAAGCGCTGACGCTTTTGGCGTGCTCCCTCCAGTTGCAAAGCTGACAAAAGAGCAGGCGATGTATTATTTTCTAAGTGGCTACACAGCAAAAGTTGCTGGCACAGAGCGTGGTATAACAGAGCCAGTCGCTACTTTTAGCGCTTGCTTTGGCGAGCCATTTATGCCACTTCACCCAACTGTCTATGCAAAACTACTAGGCGAGAAGATCGATGAACACGGCGTTAATGTCTATCTTGTAAATACAGGCTGGAGCGGCGGTGCTTACGGTGTTGGCAAGCGTATGAGCATAAAAGCGACACGTGCTTGCATAAATGCGATCCTTGATGGCAGCATCACAAAATGCGAATTTGAAAATTTTGATAAATTTAACTTCGCTATCCCAAAAGAGCTTGATGGCGTCGAGACAAAGCTACTAAATCCTATAAACACATGGACGCATCCGGCTGAGTATAACGCTTCACGTGACAAGCTAGCTAAAATGTTTGTTGAAAATTTCAAACGTTACGAAGATGTAAAAGAGGGCGTTGAGTACGCTAAAGCTGGTCCAAAAGCTTAATTTGCATAGCCTTGCAAAAAATTTTGCAAGGCTAGTTTTTTTAGTTGGCATTTTTGATATTAAAGTATCTTTCTTCTAAATTCCAAGTTCAATTGTTACATTTGTAAATTTATTCTAGTAAGTAACAAAATATTAGATATTGCCAAATATATGAGTTGCTAATAAAATTTTCCTATTACACTTAGCCTAGTTTTTTCTGTGCTTGAACCAAGTATCAAATATCATTTATTGTGCTACTGTTTTCTAAAAATTTTTATAGGTTTGAGGAGGAGATAGATTGCATAAATTTAGGGTAAAAAGAAAAAATAAGGGCAAAGTTGCCCTTATAGTTATAAATGTATATTATGAGTGAAAGTGAAATTCTTCTGGATGATCTAGCGCATATCTAAATTTATCCATATCGACTTTTTTATCCCAGATAGAAACTATCATGCAGCCAACCGCGTTACCGCAGAGATTACCAACTGCACGCATCTCTGACATAAATTTATCAACGCCAAGTAGTACGGCCACGGTTACGACTGGTATGCCAGTGCTTGGGAGTGCGCTTAGTGTGCCTGCAAGGACGACAAAACCAGATCCCGTAACGCCAACAGCGCCTTTACTTGTGATCATTAGTACGATTAGTATACTTATTAGATGCTCAAAACTTAGTGGGATGTTAAATGCTTGAGCTAGGAAAATAACACTTAGACTTAGATAGATGTTGGTGCAGTCAAGGTTAAATGAGTAGCCAGTCGGGATAATAAGTCCAACTGCGCCTCTATTTATACCAGCTGATTCTAGCTTTTGCATAAGTGGCGCAAGAGCTGTTTCGCTCGAGCTTGTCGCAAAGACTACCAATACCTCTTTTGAAATAAAACGCATAAATTTAAAGACATTGATTTTTGCAAAATAGCAAATAATGCCAAGCACGACAAAGATAAAAAAGCAGCTCGCAAGTGCCATAACAACCAAAAGCTCCATCATGCCAAGAAGCGTTCCGATACCAAATTTGCCGATTAGATAAGCCATAGCTGAAAATGCAGCCACTGGGCTAAAGAGCATAAGCCAACTAAGAAGTTTTAAGACATAGTGCTGGATAAATTCAAGTGGCTTTAGGCAAGCTTGTTTTTTATCATGAGCTAGCAGCGAAAGCACGATGGCAACGATAATAGCCATAAAAAGTACTTGAAGTGTGTTTGATTTTATAAATGGATCAAGTATATGCACGTATGGGAAAATGTCATCTACTGGCACTGCACCTCTTAAAAGATGAAGTGTATGTGCTACAAACCCACTATTTGCGTCCATATTTGCAGCTTGAGATGTAAATTTAGCTACGCTTGAGGCATCAAGCTGAGTATAGTCAAGATTCATACCATGTCCTGGACGAAGTGTCTCGCCAAAGATGATACCGACAGCAAGTGCAAGTGTGCTAACTATCTCAAAATAGATAAATGCCTTTAATCCAATAGACCCAAGATCTTTTAAACTCTCAAGCCCAACGATACCTGAAACGATCGTTAAAAAGATAATAGGGCCGATTAAAATTTTAAGTGCTTTTATAAAATAATCAATGCCTGGCTTGCTTGCTATACCAAGCTCAGGTGCGACCATGCCAACGATAACGCCACCAACAATACCGATCACAACCCAAAAGGCAAGATTGGTAAATAATCTTACAGCAAGATTTCCTTGCTTTTTAGTATTATTCATAAATTTCCCCTTTACAGGCTTTCTCTGATCTTAGCAGAGATGATCTTATCGCCTTGTCTTATAGCGTCAAGCACCTTTAGGCTCTCTTCATCAACGCATTTTCCAAAGACTGTATGTACGCCATCAAGATGAGGTTGTTTGCTATGACAGATGAAAAACTGTGATCCGCCAGTATCACGCCCCGCGTGAGCCATGCTTAGGCTACCGCGCTCGTGTTTTACCTTTTGGTTGTCGCATTCGCATTTTATTCTCCAGCCAGGACCGCCTGTACCTGTGCCATTTGGACAACCGCCTTGGATGACAAAATTTGGTATAACTCTGTGAAAATTTAGACCATTATAAAAGCCTGATTTTATCAAATGGATAAAATTTGCGACAGCTTGTGGAGCTTCCTCGGCAAAAAGTTCAAGTCTGATCTCGCCTTTGTCTGTCTCTAAAACTACAAATTTATCTTTTTTAAGCTCGTCTAAATTTATATCATAAACTTTTAATTCATCAAAACGCATGTATTTCCCTTTTATTCGATATTTGTATAAACTGCTTGAACATCATCATCATCTTCTAGCTTATCAAGAAGTCTCTCAACCTCAAGCATTTGCTCTTCGCTTAGATTCACGGTTTGATTTGGTAAGTATTGAAGTGAAGCTTTTTTAACCACTAAATTTAGCTTTTCGATACCTTCATGAAGTGTGCCAAAATTTGCATAATCACCGTATACAAATAGCGTCTCATCGTCAGCCTCGATATCGCTTAGACCATAATCTATCAGCTCAAGCTCGATCTCTTCAATGTCTACGCTTGGTTTTTCAAGCTCAAAAACGCTCTTTCTTGTAAACATAAAGCTAAGGCTGCCACTTGGTAAAATTTCTCCACCATTTTTGCTAAATATCGCTTTAACATTGGCAACCGTTCTTGTTGGATTGTCGGTCGCACACTCAACGATAATTTGCACGCCGTGAGCTGCTTTGCCGTCATAAAAAATAGTCTTAATATCGGCGCTATCTTTGCCATTTGCTCTTTTTATAGCTGCATCGATGTTATCTTTTGGCATATTTTCAGCTTTTGCCGCTGCGATAGCTGCGCGAAGTTTAGGGTTCATATCCGGATCACATCCGCCATCTTTTGCCGCTACTGTTATAGCCTTTGCAAGTTTTGGAAATACCTTGCTCATCTTATCCCATCTAGCTTCTTTTGCCGCTCTTCGGTACTCAAATGCTCGTCCCATAAATATCCTTAAATAAATTTTTTACGGATTATAACTAAAAAAATTTTATACTTTTTTAAAACATTTTTAGTTTGCCTATTGGGGATTATTTATTTGTAAATCGCAGGTTGATATTTGGTAAAAATTTAAGCTAGAGTTTTATAATGACGCACATGATACAAAATGCTCAAAAACAAGATGCAAAAAGATGCATAAAGCTACTAAATCTAGCAATGGAGGATATCGCCTACAAGCTAAGTGGCTACGATGATCCTATTAAAAGTGATGAAATTTTAGAAATTTTTTTCAAAAGTGAGACAAATAGACTTAGCTATAAAAATGTCTTTGTTTATAAATATAATGAGGAAATTATCGCTGCGATGTGTGCTTACTTTGGTGGCGATGCGGCAATGCTTGATAGAGAAATTTCACAACATTTAGTGGCTCTTGGCAAAGACGCTCAAGTAGAAAAAGAGTGTTTTGATGATGAGTTTTATATAGATAGTATCGCTGTTGATGAAAATTTTAGAGGCCAAGGGCTTGCAAAAGAGCTTATAAGGCATTCATTTGTCAAGGCAAAAGAGCTAGGGCATAAAAAGGTTTCATTAATAGTAGATACAAACAAGCCAAAAGTTCGTAAATTTTACGAGAGTTTGGGCTTTAAATTTAATGTTAAGAAAATTGTAAATTTACATGAATACGACCATATGATAAAGGAGATAATATGAAAACATTTGAAGCAAACAATATCCACTGCCAAAACTGCGCAAACACTATAAAAAACGCACTTGAAGATTACTTTGGCGAGATAAAAGTTGATCTTAGCAAAGAGCCAAGACAAGTTAGTCTTGATATAAAAGATAGCGATGTTGAGAAATTTAAGTCTGAAATGGCTGATTTGGGATTTGATATAATAAAAGAGCTCTGATATGTCTTTAAAAGTCAAGCTAAATATAGCGGGAATGAGCTGCGTAAACTGCTCAAATGCTATCGAAAAGGTTTCAAAAAAGATAGATGGAGTACTTGAAGCAAATGTAAATTTTGCAAACGCAAGCGGCGAGTTTGTCCTAAAAGACGCGAGTGTGCGTGAAATTTTAGAGCAAAAGATAAAGAAGCTTGGCTATTTTGTGGCAACTGATATTGATGAGTTTGAAGCAAAAAGAAAAGCTCACATTAGAAATATTAGAAATAAATTTATATTTGCATTTATCGCAAGTATCGTAATAATGGCACTTGAGATGTTTGCACCTCACAGCATGCTAGTAAATTTAGCTATGCTAGCTTTGGCATTTTTAGTTCTTATTTTTAGCGGCAAAGGCTTTTTTACTCATGCCTACGAAGCGGTAAAAAATAGAAATTACGATATGAATGTGCTTGTCGCTCTTGGAAGTGGTAGTGCGTTTTTATACTCGCTTTTTGTAGTGCTTTTTGAAAAATTTCTACCAAATGATCTAAAAAATATCTATGTTTCAGGCGTAGCGATGATAATAGCTTTTGTGCTTCTTGGCAAGTATCTTGAAGAGCGTTCAAAGGCAAAAGCAGGGGATTATCTAAAGAGACTACTTAAAATTTCTCCAAAAACTGCATTTTTACTTATGCCAGATGGAAGAAGCAAAGAAGTACCAGTAAATGAGCTAAAAATAGGAGATATCGTCGTTGTAAAGAATGGCTACAATGTTCCATGTGACGGTGTGATAGTCCAAGGCGGAGCTGAAATCGATGCTTCGATGCTAACGGGCGAGAGCCTGCCAGTTTATAAAGAAGTGGGCGACAATGTATTTGCAGGTACATTAAATACAAATGGCTATATAAGTGTCAAGATGGCAAAAAGCTCGTTTGAAAGCTTGCTATCTCAAATTTTAAGCTTACTAAATGATGCTAGTACGAAAAAGATGCCAATAGGCAGGCTCGCTGATAAGATAGCAAATATCTTTGTGCCAAGCGTGGTAGCGATATCGGTGCTTACGTTTTTGGCTTGGATCATTTTTGATGGAAATTTTGCTTATGCGATCTCTTGTGCGATCTGCGTTTTAATAATCTCATGCCCATGCGCTCTTGGACTTGCTACGCCAATAGCAATAGTAAGCTCGCTTGCACGTGGTGCAAAAGCTGGAATTTTAGTAAAAAATCCAGAAGTTTTAGAGCTAATAAAAGATGCTAAATTTGTAGCATTTGACAAAACTGGCACACTTAGTAAAGGGCAAATCAGCGTCAAAAGCTCAAATTTAAGCGAGCAAGATTTAGCTCTTATCGCTTCTGCTGAAAATTTAAGTGAGCATCTCATCTCAAAAGCTATCGTTAGATATGCAAAACAAAAATGTATAGATTTACAAAAGCTAAATGGTAAATTTCAAAATATTGTCGGGCAAGGCATCATCTATGAGGATGAGAATAATCAGATAATAATCGGAAACGAAAAGCTGCTTTTGGCAAATGAAGTGAGTTTAAATCCGGATGAAAGTAAAGCTATAAAAGGGGCTACAAATGATGGAAGTGGCATCATACTTTGTGCTATAAATAAAAAATTTGTTGGTTTTTTAACGCTTAGTGATGAGCTAAAAGACGAAGCAAGCGATGTTATAAACGAGCTTAGTAGTCTAAATTTACAAAGTGTGATCCTCTCAGGCGATGACAAGAAAGTAGTTGCAAGTATCGCCAAGAAGCTAAATGTAAGCAAATATCACGCAAATATGTTGCCTGAAGATAAATTTAATGAGATAAAAGAGCTTGCAAGCCACGGTGGCGTTATCTTTGTTGGAGATGGCGTAAATGACTCACCATCACTTAAAGAAGCAAGTGTTGGTATCGCTATGAACTCAGGCTCAGATATAGCAAAAGGTGCTGGAGATATCGTGCTTGTTAAAAATGATTTGCATGGTGTGACAGGACTGGTTAGACTGGCAAATGCTACTATAGCAAACATAAAAGAAAATTTGTTTTGGGCGTTTATGTATAACGCTATTTGCATCCCAGTTGCTGCTGGTGTGTTTTATCCAGTCTTTGGACTACTTTTAAATCCAGTTTATGGCTCAATGGCGATGTGTTTTAGCTCAGTCACAGTGGTTTTAAACGCACTTAGACTTAGATATCTACGACTTAAGGATTAAAATTTGAAACTTGGAGAACTTTATAGTGTTGTAGCGGCTGCACTTGCTACAAATTTTAGTGGCATTTTAGATGTTTCATCTTTTATGCGTATCAAAAAGACAAATGCGTGGATAACGCAGACAAATAGCGAAGCAAATAAAAAAGGTAACGAGCTTTATGCCAAATTTATCAAAGATGAAAGTAGTGCGGCTTTATGTGATGATTTTGTCATTTTAAAGTCAAAATTTGAGGCAAGTTACTATTTTTCTTCTGCAAAAGATGATCTAGCTCAATTTTATAAAGCTATAAATTTTCAGCCAAAAATTGGCGAGGTTGATAGCATCTCAAATCAGCTAATTTTAATAGCAAATATTTTAAAAAGTGAAGCATCTAAGGAGTCTATGAAGCTTCTTGCAGCTTTTAGTGTCTCATTTTTCTTGCCTTATGCTAAACAGCTTTCAAAAGATATCCAAAAAGACGCAACTAGCAATTTTTATAAATCAATGGGATATTTTTTAGAGGATTTTTGCTTAGTTCTAGAAACTATTATTGGTAAGGCTTAGTTTTAAGCCTGTGCCATCTCTATCATTTGAGTTTTAATACTTAAAATGTTATTTTGAATGGTTGACTGCTCTAAATTTAAGTAATGAAGCATTTGCATAGAATTACGATCTTTTAGGCTTTGGATGCTTGAAATTTGATGTGAGATATCTAGCTTTTGATCTTGTAATTTTTCTAAGTCTTTTTGTAACTGTGTGGCACTCGCCTTATTAATAATTATAGAGGAAATTTTAGCATCTTCTCTTTGTTCTACATGTACTTCATTGCTTCTAACAATATTTTTCTTGTCATAGCCAGAAGATACTAGCATGCTTGTTTTTGAGCTATTTGAAGAGATAGATGTATAGCCATCATGATAGAAAATATTTGAGTTCATGTTCGCATCTATTTGCATATCATCCTTCCTCTTATAGATTATTTTTATTTTAAACTATATTCAATAGAAAATTAAAATAGTTTTTAAAAAGTTATATTTTGAATTATATTTCTATATCCTTAAAGATAAATTATATTTATAACTTTTTTGCAACTTTATAGTTAAAATACCCAGTTAAGTGCTATTTTGTTAAAATCACGCAAAACTAATCAAAGGTAAAGCTATGAAAAAAGATGAAAACGCACATAAAAAGATGTGGGAGGGTAGATTTAGCGAGGCTAGCTCGAAGCTGCTTGAGGAATTTAATGCCTCTATAAATTTTGATAAAAATCTTTTTGAAGAAGATATTGCCGGTAGCAAGGCTCACGCAAAGATGCTTGGGGTTTGCGGAATTTTGAAAAAAGATGAGTCAGAGGCAATCATAAGGGGGCTTGATGAGGTTTTATCTGAGATAAGAGCAGGTAAATTTGAGTTTAAGTTAGAAGATGAAGATATACATATGGCAGTTGAGAAGCGCCTTAGCCAGATCATCGGAGCTGAGCTTGGTGGTAGATTGCACACAGCTAGAAGCAGAAACGACCAAGTTGCGCTTGATTTTAAATTTTACGTTTTGAAGAAAAATTTAGAAATTTCTTCATGTATAAAAGAGCTCATCGCCACGCTTACAAATTTGGCAAAAAACCACAAAGATACGCTAATGCCAGGCTACACACATCTTCAACACGCTCAGCCAGTAAGCCTTAGCTATCACTTGCTAGCATATGCATTTATGTTTAAAAGAGATTTCGAGCGTTTTGTTGGCTCATATGAGCGAAACAACCTAAGTCCGCTTGGTTCAGCAGCCCTTGCAGGCACTCCTCATAAGATAGATAGAACTATCGTTGCAAGTGAGCTTGGCTTTGCAGGTTGCACGCAAAATGCGATGGATAGCGTGAGCGACCGTGATTTTGCGCTGGAAATTTTATTTAACATTAGCGTTTTTATGACGCACGCTTCTAGGCTTTGCGAGGAGCTCATACTTTGGAGCTCGCAAGAATTTGGCTTTGTAAGCATCAGTGACGCTTATAGTACAGGAAGCTCTATCATGCCACAGAAGAAAAACCCTGATGTAGCCGAACTCATACGCGGTAAAACTGGACGTGTAAATGGAAATTTAGTAGCGCTACTAACTACGATGAAGGGTCTGCCGCTTGCTTATAATAAAGATATGCAAGAAGATAAAGAGGGTGTGTTTGACAGCGTCTCAACCATTTTAAGCTCGGCTACCATCCTAAATGAGATGATAAAAACGGCTAAATTTAATGAAAAAAACATGTTAAAAGCGACAAAAACTGGACATCTAAGTGCCACTGATTTGGCGGATTATTTAGTGCGTGAAAAAAATATTCCATTTAGAACGGCGCATTTTATCACAGGCAAAGCTGTCGCAAAGGCTGAAAACTTGGGACTTGATTTAAGTGAATTAAACGAAGAGCAGCTAAAAAGTGTGGATGAAAATTTAGATGCAAATGCTATTAAATTTTTAGATCTTTATGCTTCCAAAGAGGCACGCACTTCAAAAGGCGGCACGGCAAATAAAAGCGTTGATGAGCAGATAGAAATTTTAGATTACTGGCTCTAAGAAAAAAGAGTTATAATTACGCAAAATCTACAAATTTTAAAGGATGAAAAATGTTTTTTGATGGCAAAAATAAAGAGCTTTCTAGTAAAAACGAAGCTTTAGAGAGAGAAAATGAAGCTTTAAAGGCTGAAATTTTAGCACTTAAAAATGAGCTAAAAAACGTTAAAATTTGCGAACCAAAAGAACAAGCTAAGGATAAGCAAGAGGCTGTAAATTTATTGCTTTCAAGTTATCAAGATGGTATAAATTTCTTGCAATTAACAATGGAAGAAAATCTAAAAATGCTTGAAAGTATAAATGGACTAAATGAAAAGACTTTCAAAGAGACGGGCGAACTCAAGTCGCAAACGGCTGAAATTTTAAACTCGATCGAGCAAGTAAGCCAGATGAGCAATGACCTTTCAAATGACGCTTCTTCGCTTAATGGAAGCGTAAATTCGATTGCTGAGATTATAAATCTGATTAAAGATATCTCAGATCAGACAAATTTACTAGCTTTAAATGCTGCTATCGAGGCGGCCCGTGCTGGTGAGCATGGACGAGGTTTTGCTGTCGTGGCAGATGAGGTTAGAAAGCTAGCTGAGCGCACTCAAAAAGCGACACTTGAAGTAGAAGTAAATATAAATGGCCTTAAGCAAAGTGCGAACACGATGATCGAAATGAGTGAGAATTTTTCAAAAATTTCTGCAAATGCTATGAAAATTTTAGGTGGATTTGAAGGAAATATCTCAAGCGTAAACTCAAATACGCAAAATATCCTAAATCAGGCTCTAAATGTTACAAATGAAGTCTATGTAAGTAATGGAAAAATAGATCATATAAATATGAAGCTAAATGGATATAGAGGCGTACTTTTAAATGAGTTTAATAAGATTCAAGATGTTCATGAGTGTAGATTTGGCAAATGGTATGAAAAAGATGTGAAAAATACTCTTGTAAAAGATGCCAAAATTCTCTCAAGTATCGCAGCTCATCATGAAAATGTTCATCATGGACTAGAAAAAGCGATGGTTATTTTTGCTGATAAAGACAAAGGAAATCTACCTGGCGTTGAAATATTAAAAGATGTCGAAAACTCAAGTAAAGTAGGTTTTGAAGAGTTGCTTGAAGCTATTAAGTCTGCAAGAAAATAAAATTTTAGACTCATGCTTTGAGTCTAAAATTTAGAAGTTATTAAAATGTGCTTTGTGGATCAGCTACGCCTTCGCTCCAGCCAAGCTTAGCTCCGCCAAGCAGGTGAAAATGTAGATGCATAACTTCTTGACCGCCGTTTTCACCGCAGTTTGTTATAAGGCGGTATCCGCTCTTATCAACGCCCATTAAGGTCGCCACTTCTTGGATAAATTTTGTCATCTCTCCCATTAAAATCGGATCCATCTCTTGGAAATTTTTATAGTGTTTTTTTGGGATGATTAGGATGTGGATCGGCGCTTTTGGATTAATGTCGTTAAAAGCTAGAAATTTCTCGCTTTCAAGCACTTTGTTGCAAGGGATTTCACCAGCTACGATCTTTTCAAATATGGTCATTTTAGCTCCTTTGAAATTTTGCAAAATTATATCAAAGTGTGCTTAAATTTCGTGCTCTTTATCTTGATTTTAACTCTTTTTCTATAAAATCGACTCAAAAATTTATAAAGGCAAAAAATTGCAAGATTTCGTTAATAAAATCAAAAATGAAATTTCAACGCTTGATGATTTGGAAAAAGTCAGGGTAGAAATTTTTGGCAAAAAGGGCATCTTGGCGCAAGGCTTTGCAAAGCTAAAAGAGCTTGGCGAGGACGAGAAAAAGGAATTTGCAGCAAATTTAAATAAGCAAAGAGATGAGCTTGGCGCGCTAATAGAAGCTAAAAAGGCTGAGCTTAGCGAGCAAGAGATAGATAACAAGATGAAAAAAGAAGCTGCTGATATCACGCTCTTTAACGAGCCTGTTGCTAGTGGGGCGCTGCACCCTGTAATGGCCACGATGGATAAGATAATTGAATATTTTTTAGCTCTAAATTTCTCACTTGAAACTGGGCCGCTTATAGAAGATGATTTTCACAACTTTGAGGCGCTAAATTTACCAAAATACCACCCAGCAAGGGACATGCAAGATACATTTTACCTAGATGATTTTAGACTTTTAAGGACTCATACAAGCCCAGTTCAGGTGCGAACCATGTTAAATCAAAAGCCGCCTATTCGCATGATAGCGCCTGGCACCGTCTTTAGACGCGATATGGACTTAACGCATACACCGATGTTTCACCAGGTCGAGGCCCTTGTGGTTGAGGATGCTGAGAAAGTTAGCTTTGCAAATTTAAAATCAATGCTAGAAGGCTTTTTAAAGCATATGTTTGGCGATGTTGAAGTACGTTTTCGCCCTAGCTTCTTTCCATTTACGGAGCCTAGCGCAGAGGTTGATATTAGTTGTATATTCTGCCATGGCAAGGGCTGCAGAGTGTGCAAGCAGACCACTTGGCTTGAGGTACTTGGATGTGGCGTCGTTGATCCAAATGTATTTAAGGCAGTTGGTTATAAAAATGTAAGTGGATACGCCTTTGGCCTTGGCGTTGAGAGATTTGCGATGTTGCTTCATAGAGTGCCTGATCTAAGGTCGCTTTTTGAGGGAGATTTAAGATTGTTGGAGCAGTTTAAATGATAATTTCAAAGCATTGGTTAAACGAGTGGATCGACCTTAGCGACGTTAGCGGCGAGACACTTTCAAAGACATTAAATTCTATCGGGCTGGAGGTTGATAGCTATAAAGAGATAAATTTACCAAAGAGTATTGTGGTTGGCTACATAAAAAGTAGAGAGAAACACCCAGATGCTGATAAACTAAGCATTTGTCAAGTGGATGTTGGTGGAGAGACGCTTCAGATCGTGTGTGGGGCTAAAAACGTTGAAGCTGGCCAGTTTGTGCCAGTTGCACTTATTGGCACGACTATGCCAAATGGTCTTGAGATAAAAAAAGCAAAGCTAAGAGGTATCGAGTCAAGTGGTATGATCTGCTCTTCAAGTGAGCTGGGACTTCCAAAGGTAAACGATGGAATTTTACCGCTTGATGAGAGTATCGGCAAGCTAAAACTTGGTACAAGTCTTAGCGAATTTGAGATATTTAAAGATACGATAATCGAAGTTGATGTCACAGCAAACAGGGGTGATTGCCAAAATTTACATGGCATCGCAAGAGAAATTTGTGCAGCGCTTGATTTAAATATGAAAGATAGCCACGAAGACGATGAAAGCGAAAATTTACTAGGTATTGGCAGAATAGCTTCTGTGCGAGCAGAGGATAAAGTAAATGGGTCATTTTTGTATAAGGCTTTTGAGCTAAAAGAGGGACTATATGAAAATCTAATAACTCGCATGCGTCTAGCATTAATAGAGTGCCAAAAGACAAATTTAGTTGAGAGATTGCTTGAATACGCGATATTTTGCACGGGTGTTTTATTTAGGGCTTATGATCACGCTAAATTAGTAAGTGAAGGCGAAAAAGCTGTTTTTGATATAAAAAATGGCGAAAATGGCGAATGTGTCGTTTATTGCGGGGATAAAAATTTAGGCATTGCTGGAATTTACCAAAGTGACGTAGCAAGGGTAGATGAGAAGTCAAAAGTGATCCTAGTAGAAGCTAGCTACGTAAAGCCAGATGTTGTTTCAAAAGCTATTTTTGAAAATAAAAATTTACCAAAGGGTGATCAAATTTATCGCTCAAGTCGTGGTAGCGAGCCAAATTTAGCTTATGGAGCGGATTATTTATTTAAAAGACTTGCTAATTTTAAAGATACTCTAAATCTCTTTGCTGGCTCACAGCAGTCGCTTTTAAACACCGAGCCTATAACACTAAGCATCTCTCTTTTTGAGCTTAAAAATATGATCGGTCAAGATATTGCTAGAAATGACGTCGTTAAAATTTTAAAGAAACTTGGCTTTGAGATCGCAGTAAATGTTGAGCAAGAGAGTTTTAATGTAAAAGTACCGTTATTTCGCCATGATATAGTAAATTCTCACGATGTTTGCGAGGAGATTGTAAGGATAGTAGGCATAGACAATATCGCCTCAAAACCACTAAATTTCTCTGAGAAAAATAGGCTAAATAAGACATATTTTGACTATAAAAACGCCCTAAATTTAAGACGCCGTGCAGCTGATAATGGCTTTTTTGAAAGTGTGCACTATGTCTTTGATAGTGAGGACGAGCTTAGTGAGCTAAATTTTAAGCCATGCAAAGTCAAGATACTAAATCCTATAAATAACGAGTTAAACACGCTTAGACCGACACTTGTTAATCACCTTCTAAGCTCAAGCGAGAAAAATATCAAAAACTCGAAACGCTCAGTTAGACTATTTGAGCTTGGAGAAATCTTTGATGAAAATGCAAATCAGGGCTTAAATTTAGGCTTTGTTGTGTCTGGACTTTTGAAAGAGCCGACTCTGATAAACGGCGCAAAAGGTGAGGAGGCAAATTTCTACGCATTTGCATCGATGGTGCAAAACGTCATAAGTAAATTTGAGCTAAAACCTTGCCAGGGCATCTCATATCTTAGCCCATACGAGCAAGCACACATCTATCAAAATGGCGAAAATATCGGCTATATCGGTAGAGTTGATGCAAGAGTTGAGGCAAAGAGAGATCTGCCAAGAACTTACGTCTGTGAGATTGATTTTGCTAAGCTTAAATTTGAGCCAATTTTGGCAGTGCCATACTCTAAATTTCAAAGCACAACAAGGAATCTTAGCCTCATTGTGCCTGAAAATTTTGAGGCTGGACGAATTTATGAGTGCATAAGAGGACTAAATTTAAAAGAGCTAAAAGAATTTTTACCAGTTGATATTTATAAAGATGCGAAGCTAAATGGCTCGATCAGTCTTAGTTTGAAATTTACATTTCAGGATATGGAAAAAACGCTTGAAGATGATGATATAAACGCACTTATGGATAAAATTTTAAATGAGCTAAAAGATAAACTAAATATCGGAATAAGATGAGAATTTATCCATTAGAAAAAAGTCTAAATTTAACTATCAACGATATTGCAGCGGATAAATCAATATCGCATAGATGTGCGATTTTTTCGCTTTTGAGCGATAAGCCATCTCGCATTAGAAACTATCTAAGAGCAGGCGACACGCTAAATACTCTAAAAATAGTCGAGCTTTTAGGCGCAAAAGTTGAGGACAATGGTTTCGAAATAACAATCACACCGCCGCAAAAGATAAAAGAGCCAAATGAAATTTTAGAGTGTGGCAACTCAGGCACAGCGATGAGGCTTTTTATGGGATTACTAGCCGTACAGGATGGCTTTTTCGTACTAAGTGGCGATAGATATTTAAACTCACGTCCAATGGCTAGAATAGCAAAACCTCTAAACGATATGGGTGCAAAGATAGATGGTGCAAACAACGCAAGCAACGCTCCACTTTGCATAAGAGGGACGAAATTTGAAAGATTTAGTTTTGAAAGCAAGATTGCCTCAGCCCAGGTAAAAAGTGCGCTTTTGCTGGCAGCTCTTTACTCAAATGGTTGCAAATTTAGTGAGCCAGAACTAAGTAGGGATCATACTGAGCGCATGCTTGCTGGCATGGGAGCTGATATAAAGCGTGACGGCCTAGAGATCAAGCTAGAGCCGATGAAAGCCTCACTTGCGCCACTTGATATAGACGTACCAAATGATCCAAGCTCGGCATTTTTCTTTGCAGTCGCAGCACTTATCATTCCGGACTCGCACATTATTTTAAAAAATATCTTACTAAATAAAACTCGCATCGAAGCTTACAAGATTTTAGAAAAAATGGGTGCTGAGATAAAATTTCACAAAACTTCAAGCAAATACGAAGATATCGGTGATATCGAGGTCAAATACTCACCAAACTTAAAAGGTGTAGAGGTTAGCGAAAATATCTCATGGCTCATCGATGAAGCTCCAGCTTTGGCCATCGTATTTACCTGTGCCAAAGGCCAAAGCAAGCTAACAAATGCAAAAGAGCTTCGTGTAAAAGAGAGCGACAGGATAGCTGTCACGATAAATGCGTTAAAGCAGTGCGGCGTTGATGCTAGCGAGCTTGAAGATGGCTTTATCATAAATGGTTCAGAGGCTAAATTTGCCACGATAGATAGTCACGGGGATCACAGGATCGCGATGAGTTTTGCTGTGCTTGGGCTAAAGTGTGGCATGCAGATAGAGAAGAGTGAATTTATCACCACTTCATTTCCAAATTTTGCTGAAATTTTAAAGAAAATGGGAGCTAGAGTTGAAGATTGAGCTTGCTAGTAGTTATGGATTTTGCTTTGGTGTAAAAAGGGCGATAAAGATTGCTGAAAATGCAGGAGATGCTGCAACTATTGGGCCACTCATTCATAATAATGAAGAGATAAACAGGCTTGAGAAAAACTACAATGTAAAAACACTTGAGGGCATAGACGAGCTAAAAGATGAGAAAAAGGCGATCATCCGCACTCATGGCATCACCAAAAACGACCTTGCAGAGCTAAAAAAGAGCGATATAAAAGTGATAGATGCAACTTGCCCATTTGTGACAAAGCCACAGCAAATTTGTGAAAAAATGAGTGAAGAGGGCTACGATGTGGTGATCTATGGTGACATGCACCACCCTGAGGTAAAGGGCGTGAAGTCATATGCCAAGGGTAACGTCTATGTCGTGCTTGAAGAGAGCGAGCTGGAGGGCATTAAATTTAAGCAAAAGGTCGCACTTGTTAGCCAAACGACTAGAAAAGTCGAGAAATTTATGCAGATCGCAAACTACCTTATGCTTCACGTAAAAGAGGTGCGTGTTTTTAATACGATTTGCAACGCAACATTTGAAAACCAAGAGGCTGCTAAAAATTTAGCAAAAAGGGCTGACGTGATGATAATCATCGGCGGAAAAAATAGCTCAAACACAAAACAACTCTATCTAATATCTAAAAATTTCTGCGAAGATAGCTACCTGATAGAAAGCGAAGAAGAGCTTGAAAAATCATGGTTTGATGGCAAAAATTTGTGTGGCATAAGTGCGGGTGCAAGTACGCCTGACTGGATCATACAAAAAGTCGTTGACAGAATCAAAAAAGTATAAAATTTATCCTAGCTAAAGCCACAATTAACTATAATAAGCCAATTTGCCTCTACTGGCATAATAAAATTTAAAGGATCAAGATGGCTGTGAACAAAAGTGTTCAATTAGGAAAAGCAAAAGACGAAGATATCGAAGATATTGATTTTGCTGCGATGTTAGAGGAGTCTTTTAAAAAGACTGAAGAAGATAGTGACGCAAAGATCGTCAGTATCAATGGCGATGAGGTTTTGATTGACGTTGGCAAGAAGTCAGAAGGCATTTTAAATGTTTCTGAGATCACTGATGCAAACGGCAACCTGACACATAAAGTTGGCGATACGATCAAAGTTGTAATAACTGGATCAAGAAATGGAAGACCTATAGTGTCGCACAAAAAAGCACTTAGAAAAGAGAAAGTTAAAGCTTTCATCGAAGCTTACGATCCTGAAAATTCTGGCGAAATCGACGTAAAAGTAGTTGGAAAAAATAAAGGTGGCTTTATAACTCAAGATGCAAATGGGGTGGAATTTTTCTTACCAAAAACTCACAGCGGCTTTAAAAACGCTGAAGGCGTAATTGGTAAAACATATAAAGTAAGAGTTATAAAAATTGATAAAGAAGAAAATAGCATAGTTGTCTCTAGAAAGAAAATTTTAGATGACGACCGCAAAAAGCGTAAAGAAGCTCTATCAAGCATAGTAGAAAATGATAGCGTTATAGAGGGTACAGTTAAAAAAATTACAACTTATGGTATGTTTGTTGATGTTGGCGGTGTTGATGGGCTTGTGCATTACAGCGAGATAAGTTATAAAGGCCCAGTAAACCCTAGCTCACTATATAAAGAAGGCGATAAAGTTTTAGTTAAAGTTATCAGTTATGACAACGAAAAACGCCACCTATCTTTATCTATCAAGGCAGCTACTCCAGATCCTTGGGAAGAGATCATAAATGATGGACTAGAGGTTGGTGACACTATCAAAGTTACAGTTAGCAATATCGAGCCTTATGGCGCATTTGTTGATCTTGGAAATGATATTGAAGGATTTTTACATATATCTGAAATTTCATGGGATAAAAATATCAAAAATCCAAAAGATCACATCAATGAAGGTCAAGAGATTGATGTTGAAGTTATTGAAATTGATGCTAAAGGACACCGCCTAAGAGTAAGCCTTAAAAATTTACTTCCAAAGCCATTTGATGAGTTTAAGGCAAAACACAAAGAGGGCGACGTAGTAAAAGGCGTTGTGACAACTATCACAAATTTTGGTGCATTTGTTAGAGTGGGTTGCGTTGAAGGCTTACTACATAATGAAGACGCGTCTTGGGATAGAAACGATAAATGCAAAGATATGTTTAAAGCTGGTGACGAGCTTGAAGTAAAAATAATCAAAATCGATAGTGCTGAACAAAAAGTTTCACTTAGCCTAAAAGACCTAAAACAAAGTCCAGTTCAAGCATTCGCTGATAAATTTAATGTAGGTGATATCGTAAAAGGAACAATTCGCGACATTAAAGACTTTGGCGTATTTGTAGAGCTTGGTGATAACGTTGATGCGCTGATCCGCAAAGAAGATTTAGGTAGTGTAGACGTTAGTACACTTAAGATTGGCGATGATATCGAAGCAGCTATCGCATTTATCGATGAGAAGAAAAATAGAATTCGCCTGAGCATACGCCGTTTAGCAAAACAAAAAGAGCGTGAAGTGTTAAATGAGATCAATGATAACGATGATAAAGTAACACTTGGCGATATTATAAAAGAACAATTACTTTAGTTTAAATGGGCAGACGCATACTTTTATTAGTAGTTGTCCTGCTATTTGTAATATTGGGTTTGGTTGGAATTTCTCTTGTTAAATTTGCAAGTGTAAATTTCAGCCAGATATATGAAGAAAATATCACAAATGAGCAAACTTTAACCAAAAATACGACCAGCAATACCAACTGGATGAGTGAGCTAGCAACTATTAGAAAAAGAGATTATGTGCTGCCTGTAAATGAAATTTTTATAGAATACAACCGACCCAAAATAGAAAAGCCAAAGATTACTGCATATGAGCTTTTGATAGATAAAAATGATATCTATTCAATGTTTTGTTTGATGCAGACTTTAAGAAAAAGTGAGGTCGATTTTACTGTTGTAAAAGATGGTGCAAAAAGCCAGATATTTTTAAATACTCAAGACTCTAAACTTCTACAAAATATCATTTTAGAACTAAGAGCTTATGATATCCATTCAAGTGTGAGAGAGGTAAAATTATGAAAACTATCATTGTTTGCGATGCGATACATCCAGTAGGTTTTGAACTTTTAAAAAAAGAGCAAGATATAAACGTAATAGATGCAGTTAATACTCCCAAAGATGAACTTTTAAAAATTTTAGGCGAGGCTGATGTTGCTATAACAAGAAGCTCAACTGAAGTAAACGAGGCCTTTTTAAACGCTGGTAAAAAACTAAAAGCCATCGTTAGAGCTGGTGTTGGTGTAGATAATGTCGATATAGAAGGATGCTCAAGGCGTGGCATAATAGCTATGAACGTTCCAACTGCAAACACTATTGCTGCAGTTGAGCTAACAATGGCGCATATGCTAGCTTCAGCTAGATCTCTTGAATACGCTCACAACGATCTAAAACTAGATAGAATTTGGAAACGCGAGAAGTGGTATGGGGTTGAGCTTTTTAAGAAAAAGCTTGGCGTGATCGGCTTTGGAAATATTGGCTCAAGGGTAGCCGTTCGTGCAAAAGCTTTTGGTATGGAGATCATTGCTTATGATCCATATATTGACCCATCTAAAGTTATCGATATGGGCGGTACTTACACTAAAAATTTTGATGATATTTTAGCATGTGATTTTATCACGATCCATACGCCAAAGACTAAAGAGACAACCAATATGATCGGCGCCAAAGAGATCGCAAAAATGAAAGATGGTGTAAGACTTATAAACTGTGCTAGAGGTGGTCTTTATAATGAAGAAGCGCTTTATGAAGGACTAAAAAGTGGCAAGATAGCATTTGCTGGTATTGATGTTTTCACAAGAGAGCCAGCAACTGATCATCCACTTCTTGATCTAAACAATGTAAGTGTCACCCCACACCTTGGAGCAAATACGCTTGAATCGCAGCGAAATATCGCAGTAGAGGCAGTCGAGCAAGCTATTTTAGCAGCTCGTGGTATAAGCTATCCAAATGCGTTAAATTTACCTATAAAAACAGAAGATCTACCGCCATTTGTTGAGCCTTATATCGATCTTACAAGCAAGATGGCATTTCTTGCTGCACAGATAAATAAAAGCGCTATCAAGGCTATCCGTATAGAAACTCATGGTCAAATCAGCGAATATGCAAATTCAATGCTAACTTTTGCAATCGTAGGTGCTTTAAAAGAGAGTCTTGGTGATGCGATAAATTATGTAAATGCTAAATTTTTATGCGATGAAAAAGGTATAGTGACCGAAACTAGTCTTGGCGGAGATAGTATTTTTAAAAATAAAATCACCGTTCGCTTAACTACTGAAAATGGCATTGTAACCGTAGGTGGAACGGTGTTTGGTGAAAATCAGCAACGCATCGTAACGATAAATGGTTTTAAGACCGACTTTAAGCCAAAAGGTAAGATGATCATCTTTAAAAACCATGACGTGCCAGGCGTTATTGCTCAAATCAGTAAAATTTTAGCTGACGAGAAGATAAACATTGCAGACTTCCGCCTTGGTAGAGATGATCACAATATGGCACTTGCTGTAATCTTGGTTGATGAACATATAAAAGCAGAAACGTTAGAGAGACTAAACGCACTTGAAGCTTGCGTTTGGGCTCAATACGCAGTTATATAAAATTTTGAAAGGATAAAAAATGGCTTCATATTCAATGGGCGATCTAAAAAAAGGGCTAAAGATCGAGATCGATGGCGTTCCTTATAAAATCGTAGAATATCAACACGTTAAACCGGGCAAGGGTGCAGCTTTTGTTCGTGCGAAAATCAAATCTTTTATCGACGGAAAAGTGCTTGAAAAGACTTTTCACGCAGGCGATAAATGCGAGCAACCACATCTTGAAGAAAAAGAGATGCAGTATCTTTATGATGATGGTGAGTATTGTCAGTTTATGGATACGGTTACTTATGAACAAGTTGCTATTAGCGATGAGGATGTGGGTGATGTAAAAAAATGGATGATCGATGGCATGATGGTTGAAATTTTATTTCACAATGGCAATGCGATCGGCGTTGAAGTGCCACAAGTAGTTGAGCTAAAGATAGTTGAGACTCCACCAAATTTCAAGGGCGATACGCAAGGCGGTAAAAAGCCAGCTACTCTTGAGAGCGGCGCGGTAGTTCAGATACCATTCCATGTACTTGAGGGCGAAGTTATCCGTGTGGATACTGTTCGCGGCGAGTATATCGAGCGTGCAAATAAATAAAGCAGCTTAATCTTTCTTGCTAAATTTACGTTTAGTAAGCCCAATGCTTAGCTAAAGTCACTATTTAAAAAAAGTATTGGCTTTAGCAAAAACTTCATTTCATATATTGTAAAATTTTAAGTAGCACTAGTATAGAATGCATAAAATTTTTATGCTCGATAAAAATCAAATATGGCCAAACATCAGCTAGTAAAATCTTTAAGAATCAAAAAATATATAAAAAAATGAAAATTCTTAGCGAGATAGACTAATGTTTTAATTATAAAATTTTTATATCAAGATAGTAGAATTGCAAGTTAAAAATGGGAAAAAACGAGACGGTTTCCCGTCTCGGTAGCTAGCATTAAGCCGACTTTTCTTTAAGATATTTGTTTATAAGAGTTGTGATCTCTTCACCGTGAGGAAATCTCGCTTCATCATTTCCGATGCGATCTTTCTTAGAAAATATAACATCTCCATCAACCTCGACGATGAAATTTCCACCATCACCTATAACCTTTTCGACTCTTGCATCACTAAAGTTCGCTTTTATTTCATCTTCTACACGAGAAGCTACCGGACGATAGTTTCAAGAGTTGCAGTAAATAATTTTTACTTGCATGCTCTGTCCTTTCTTGTGAAATAAGCCAAAATTATATAGAATTTTACTTAACAAACAGGCAATACTACTTCAAAGGAAAAGTCATGAAAAAAATAGCTGTGATTTTGGCTGACGGATTTGAGGAGATAGAGGCGCTAACTTCTGTTGATGTTTTGCGTAGAGCCGGGGCGATAGCTTCTATTGTCGGGCTAAATGATGTAAATATCAAGGGATGTCACAATATATACGTAAAAGCCGATGTGACGCTTCGTGAAATGAGAGAGCTAGACTATGATGCGATCATCCTTCCTGGTGGACTCCCAGGAGCTAGTAACCTAGCAAATGACGCAAGACTTAAAGAAATTTTGCAAAATTTTGATAAAAGTAATAAACTTATTTGTGCTATTTGCGCTGCTCCTATGGTGCTTGAGCATGCTGGTGTACTCAAAGATCGTTTTGTTTGCTATCCTGGATTTGAAGAAAATGTAAGAAGCGACAAAAGAGGCTACGTGAGCGATAAAAACGTGCTAAAAGATCAAAACATCATCACAGGAAAGGGTCCTGCATTTTCAATGGAATTTGCACTTTTTATAGTTAAAAATTTACTTGGCGATGAAGCCTATCTTCAAGTAAAGAATGATTTACTTTATAAATAGCTTATAAAGATAAAATAGTTTTTTATTTAATTATTCTTTTTAAACTTAAGATTAGATTTTGTTTAGCGATAGTTATAGAAGCTCTATATATACGAGTTTGTAGCTTTTAAGAATATTTTTCAAAAAAATATAATAAATTTTTGATTTTTTACATCTTTTTGACGAAAATTAGCTATTATCACACTAACCGAATAAATCGGTAATTTTTTTAAGGAATACTCCTGTGAATATTTATGTAGGAAATTTGTCGTATAGGACGACAGAGGCAGAATTAAAGGAAGCCTTTGCACAATTTGGTGAAGTAAGGCGAGCAAAAATAGTAAAAGATAGAGAAACTGATCGCTCAAAAGGCTTTGGCTTTGTTGAAATGGACGATGCAAATGAGGGACAAAAAGCTATAGACGCGCTAAATGAAAAAGAACTAGGCGGACGTACTTTAAGGGTAAATGAGGCTAGACCAAGAGATTAATGACTATTTGCCACCAAGTGGTGGCATAGTATCCCGTATAGCTCCTACGCCTAGTGGGTTTTTGCATGCTGGCAATGCTTATAACTTCATCTTAACTTATCTCTTGACACGTTCGGCAAATGGCGTTTTGTACTTACGTATCGATGATTATGATCTTAGTAGATACCGGCAAGAATTTGTTCAAAATATCTTTGATGTTTTAGATTTTTTGGGGCTTGAATACGATAAAGGCCCAATTAGCTTAAGTGACTTTGAGCGTAATTTTAGCTTTAAAGTAAGAGCTAAAAGATACGAAGACGTACTTGAAAAACTAGATGAAATTTATATCTGTGAATGTTCAAGGACTACAAAAGGTGCCTACAAAAACGGCATTTACACTAAAATATGCAAAAATAAAAATCTAAAATTTATAAAAGACAGGACCGCCATTAGACTAAGCGTGGATGAGGGTGATCCTCTTGGTAAGCTTGTGGCAGAGCAAATGGGCGATTTTGTGATTTACAAAAAAGATTTTACTCCTGCTTACAACTTTGCAAGCGTGATAGATGACGAGGATATGGGTATAAATTTGGTTGTTAGAGGTGAGGATTTAAAGGCTTGCACGCTAGCTCAAAGATACCTTGCAAAAAGGCTAAATCTTAACTTTTATAATGCTAATTTTATTCATCATAAGCTACTTTTAAAAGATGGCAAAAAGCTCTCAAAAAGCTCAAAATCACCACCAATTAATCTAAAAGATAGCCCGCAAATTTATTACAAAATTTTAGCAAATGATCTTGGTTTATATATAAAATCAGCAGACAAAATCCAAAATCTACTTTATGAGTTTAAGCTAAAAAATATAGCCAAAAAATTTTTGCAAAGCATGAGCTAAATTTATACTATATATGCAGTTTATCGCCGCCCTGATCTTTTGCTTTGATTAGCCATGTGTTGCTTTGATTATTTAAGCTTTGTCTCGAAAAATGCGTTAAAAAGCGAGTTTATGCCTTGCTTTGTAAATTTCTCCATTATCTTTTCGATCTGCGGTTTTTCTTGCCAGACTGGCTCATCTACGAGGCTCATTTTAGCTAGCTCGTTTTGAGCGTCTATGTAGCTGCCAAGGCTATCAATTAGCCCCATTTTTAGGGCATTGTGCGCTAAAAAGACCCTTGCATTTGCCCATTCATCTTTTTTATTGATATCTAAATTTCTAGCCTCCGTCACGTCACTTACAAAGAGCATATAAGCGTCATTTACGAGCCCTTGCAAGCTCTCACGCTCCTGCTTACTCCAGCTCCTCATAAAGGTGCCAGCCTCTTTAAACTCGCCAGCCTTCACCACCTGCTCGCTCACGCCTAAATTTTTGGCTAAATTTTCGATGTTTGCCCCTTGCATGATGACGCCTATCGAGCCGATGAAAGCGCCAGGGTTTGCGATGATGGCGTCGGCATTTACGCCAGCGTAGTAGCTACCACTCGCCATGTTGCCAGCTGCGTATGCGAGCACTTTTTTGCTCTCCTTTAGCCGCTTGACCGCCATGGCTAGCTCCACACTGGGGCTTAGTGAGCCGCCTGGGCTGTCGATGTAGAGCAGTACGCCTTTGATGTTGTTATCAAGCCTTGCTTTTTCTAGCGACTCTAAGATCTCGCTTGTGTCAAGTATTGTGCCGACGATGTCTATGCGGGCTAAATTTGGCTCTTGCATCTTGCCATTTGGCGCAAATACGAAAAATAGGATCAGTAAAAATATGAGCGCCTTAAAGTAGTTGTTGATAAATTTAAAAATTCCCAAAATTCCTCTAAAAATAAGCCTTAAAATTTGCAAATTTTGCCTCCGATATATAGTTTTTTAGCCTCGTTTGTGTGAAGTATGAGTTGCAGTATTAGCTCGTTATCATCGCACTCTAGGTCGCTATAGATTGCGATATCAGCTGCGCGTCCTGCCTTTATCTCACCGTTATTTGTCCTAAGCGCCTTTGCGCCCCCGTGCGTTGCAGCGACAAAAAGCCTCGTGGCAAGCTCGTTTAGATCAAGGCTTGTATGGGTAAATAGGGCGGCTCTTAGCTCATGCCAGAAATTTAGGCTGATATTTGAGCTAAGGCCGTCTGTGCCGATGTTTAGGCTAACGTTGTTTTTAAAAATTTCTTTTAAATTTAGCGCCTTTTTGCCAAGCAGTCTATTTGAAACGGCACAGTGCGTCACGCTGTGATGGGGCTTAAATTTAGCGAAATCACTCACATAAACACAGTGTATAAACAGCGTATTTATCTCACGAAACATCGCAAAATAGCCCTCCGCGTCATACATCGGCTTTGGATCTGGGCTAAATCTTAAAAGATGCTTTTTAAAGCCACCACTGCCGTGCTCTAGCCACTGCTTTTCAGCCTTGCTCTCTAAAAAGTGCGTGCTAACTAGCAAGTCATCTTTTTTGGCTATCTCAAGGGCAGCTTTAGCTAGCTTTGGGTGCACAGAGTAGGGCGAGTGCAGCGAGATGGCTGGGGTGAAATTTTTACTTTTATAGCCCTTTGTTTTTTCAAATTTAGCTAAGAAATTTTGCAAATTTTGATCAATCATCTGCTCGCTTGAGCCTAAAATTTCACTAAAAAGCACGACTTTTAGAGGGCTAGCGGCTAAAATTTCAAGATCACTGCCAAAGCTAGATATCTCGCCAATGGTGCAAACTCCACTTTTAAGCAGTGAATTTATAGCTTCGCTCATCGCTTTTTTAGCGTCTATTTTGGCTAGATCACCACCTTTATCGATGATAGAGCCAAGCCATTTTATGAAGTCGCCGTATTTTAGGGTGCTGATGTTTGAGCTAAACTCTAAATGAATGTGAGTATTTACGAAGGCCGGGGTGATCACGCTGTCACCAAAGTCGCAAATTTTAGCCTCTTTAAATTTCTCAATCGCTGCTTTTTCGCTTAAAATTTCTAAAATTTTATCGTCATCGATGACAACACAAGAATTTCTTAAAATTTTTGGATTTTCTCCGCCAGTGATGATCTTTTTTGCTTTTAGAATTTCCATTTTTGGCCTTAAATTTTTGTTATTGTAGCGAAAATTTAGGAACGAAAATGTATAATTTAGGTTATTTAATCAAAAAGGAGTGACATGGATAAGAAGCTAAAAATAATGGTTATCCAAGGCCCAAATATCAACATGCTTGGCGCTAGAGAGCCTGGAATTTACGGCGTTATGAAGATGGAGGACATCCACTCTCAAATGAAGATTGTCGCCGATCAAAATGACGTCGAGATCGAGTTTTTTCAAAGCAACCTTGAGGGCGAGCTAGTTGATAAGATACAAGAGTGCTTGGGCGATGCTGATGGCATCATCATAAACCCAGCCGCTTACACTCACACGTCAATAGCTATCCGTGATGCGCTAAGTGCGGTCGCTTTACCGGTTATCGAGGTGCATATCAGCAATGTTTATAGAAGAGAAGAGTTCCGCCACAAAAGTCTTATCGCGCCAGTTGCAGCAGGTCAGATCGTGGGCTTTGGACCAGTTGGCTATCATTTAGCAATGATAGGAATGCTTCAAATTTTTGAGCAAATAAAAGCAGTAAGAGCAAATCAAAACGCACAATGAATTTCATCTTAAAGGACGAAAACGCCGTATATTACGAGTGTGGATATAGCTGCGATAATGAGTTTTTGCTATGTCTTGATGGCGTGAAATACTTTTTCACGGACGCGAGGTATTATTTTGAGGCAAAAAGCTGCGCAAATGCTGGTGTAGTCGTTCTTTTGGCGCAGAGAAATTTAATAAGCGAGGTCAGGGCTTTTTTAAGAAAGATGAAACCAAAAAGCCTTGTTTTTAATCCTGATGAGCTAAGTTTGAGCGAGTATAACGCACTTAGCAAAGGTTTTAAGATAAATTTTAAGCCAAAGGCAAATTTTTCTAGACTAAATAGAATTTGCAAGAGCGAAGATGAGATAAAAATTTTAAAAAAAGCTAGTGAATTTGGAGTAAAATGCTTTGATGAATTTGCTAAATTTGTGCGTGAAAATGGCGAAGGAATGAGCGAAAAAGAGCTTCATTTTAACGCAACGCTTATTTTTAGGCAAAAAAACGAGCTAGGTCTTAGCTTTGATCCGATCGTGGCGATAAACGAAAATGCCGCAAAGGCGCATGCGCTACCTGGGGATAAAATTTTAAAAAGAGATGATTTGCTGCTACTTGACGCTGGGGTTAAATTTAAGCGTTACTGCTCTGATCGCACCAGAACTGCTTGCTTTGATGAAAATTTTAACTTCTCAAAGGAGCAAAAATTTACAAACGCCAAAATGCAAGAAATTTACGAGATCGTAAAAGAGGCTCAGGCTGCTGCGATAAAGGTCGCAATGGCTGGAGTTAGGGCGTGCGAGATAGATCTTGCAGCAAGAAATGTGATAGCAAAGGCTGGATATGAAAAAGCCTTTTTTCACTCGACAGGGCACGGCGTGGGTGTCGATATACACGAGCTTCCAGTCATCTCAGCAAGGAGCGAAACGCTTATAAAAGAGGGCATGGTCTTTAGTATAGAGCCTGGAATTTATCTAGAAAATGAATTTGGCGTACGCATCGAGGACGTGGTGGTCGCAAGAGAAGGTGGGTGCGAAATTTTATGAGGCTAGCTGGAGCAAGAAAGATCGTAAAAAGCCGTTTTTGCCCTAGTTTTTTTCATAAAAGAAATGAGTTTAAGTATGAGGCGCTAGTTGGCATGGGTGGCAACATCGGCGAAAGCGCAAAGAGGTTTGATAGATTTATAAGAGCGATTACAAGTGATAGCAGATTTCATGTAGTTGAAGTTTCGCCGATCCTTATAAATGCGGCGTTTGGCTACGAAGCGCAGGATGATTTTAGTAACGCTGTTATAAATTTACAAACATCTCTGGGGTCTAGAAATTTACTAAAAATTTTAAGGCACTATGAGAGTAAATTTAAGCGTATCAGGACATTTAAAAATGCCCCACGTACGCTTGATCTGGATATTTTGTATTTTAGTAAAAAAGTCTATAAGACGCCGCGCCTTATCGTTCCGCACCCAGGAGCTAGCAAGAGGCTTAGCGTGATCGTGCCACTAGGGCTTATGAGAGGTTAAAAGGATATAAATGGCTACAAAATTTCATACTTTTACAGGCGAGAGCACCATTGAGGCTTTAAAAAAGGCTCAAGAAATGTGCGGCGAAAAGGCCATACTAGTTACTACAAAACAGATTCAAGCCAAAACTATAAATAAAAAACCGCTTTATGAAATTTTAGTAAGCGTCGAAGAAGACGACGTAAAGCAGCCCGCAAAACCAAATACAAAAGCCATAAACTACGAAAATGCCTACTCTAAATTTAATAAAAACTATGAACCTGCTAAGCCAAAATTTGAGATAAAAGAAGAGCCAGCTAAATTTGAGGCAAAGACAGCGTCGCCCGAGCCTTACGATCCAAATGAGAGCGTGCTTTTAAATATCTCAGCTGCTGCAAAAGAGATAAGTACGATCGCAAATGTAAATATCGATGATGTCAAAGATAAGGAGTCAAGCATACCAAATGGTATGAATAAAAAAATAGACGATGTGGCAAAGCAAGTAAGCATGCTAAGCGAAAAAATAGGGCTGATAACTGACATGATCTGGGACGAAAAAGCCCCAAATCGAAACAATCTTTCGATCCCACCTGAGTTTGCCAGCATCTATAAGCTCGCAAAACAAAGCGGCATGAAAGATGAGCATTTAGAGGCTATCATGCAAACGACGCTTGAAAATTTGCCAGTCTCGATGAAGAGCAATCCAACCGCAGTAAAAAGATATTTTTACTCGCTTTTGCGAAATATGCTACCTTGCAGAAAAGAGCCAAACGATAAAAAACAACGTATTATGATGCTAGTTGGTCCAACTGGAGTTGGTAAGACGACGACTCTTGCAAAGCTAGCGGCTCGTTTTGCTTACGGCAATGAAAAGCGGTATAAAACAGGCATCATCACGCTTGATACGTACCGTATCGGAGCGGTTGAGCAGCTATTTCAATACGCTAAAATGATGAAGCTGCCTATTCTCGATGTTATCGAGATAGATGACTTTCAAAATGCTATCAAACAGCTTAATTATTGTGATGTGGTACTTATTGATACGACTGGAAATTCACAGTATGACAAAGAAAAGCTTGAAAGGCTTGATAAATTTTTAAAGCATAGCGGTGCAAAGATTGATGTAAATTTGGTCCTTTCGGCTGGTTCAAAAGTTGAGGATCTGATAGAAATTTATAATGGATTTTCGTTTTTAGACATCGACACACTTATAATAACCAAATTTGATGAGACAAAAATTTTTGGCAATGTCTTTTCGCTGATATATGAGACAAATACGCCAGTTAGCTATTTTAGTGTGGGCCAAGAGGTGCCTGATGATCTTGTGGAGGCAAAGAGCGAATTTTTAGTAGAGTGCGTGTTTGACGGCTTTACAAAGCAAAAGGCTAGCGATGAATAATCAAGCACAAAAACTACAAAATTTAGTCCAATCTCAAAACAAGAGCAAAAATACGCATTTTATAGCGATCACAAGCGGCAAAGGTGGCGTTGGTAAGAGCACAATAAGTGCAAATTTGGCAAATGTTTTGTCGCAAAATGGCTATAAAGTAGGGCTTTTTGACGCTGACATCGGCCTTGCAAACCTTGATGTGATCCTAAATGTAAAAATGGGTAAAAACCTGCTTCACGTGCTAAAAGGCGAGTGCAATTTAAAAGATATCTTGATACCTATAAATAAAAATTTGATCCTGATCCCTGGCGAGAGCGGTGATGAAATTTTGAAATTTAACAACCAATTTTTATTTGAAAGATTTTTAGACGAGGCGAGCGAGCTTGATGAGCTTGACTTTTTGATAATTGATACTGGAGCTGGCATAGGCGGCAGTACGCAGCTCTTTTTAGAAGCGGCTGATGAGGTAGTTGTGGTGACTGTGCCTGACCCTGCGGCGATAACTGACGCGTACGCTGTTATAAAGATCGTTTCAAGGTTTAAAAATAGCGAGCTTTTACTGCTAAATATGGTAAAAAATGAGGCTGAGGCGATTAGAATTTATGAAAATATAAAGCGAGTGGCAAATGCAAATATCGGACCTAGCTTAAATTTAGAGCTTATAGGATTTGTGGCTTCTGATAAGAATGTTTCAAGAAGCATAAAGCAACGAACGCTTTTTACAGACGACGCTGCTTATGCTGAGCCTAGCGCTCAGATAAAACAGATAGCTTCGAATTTGCTTTATAGGTTGGAACGAAAAGTGCTTAACAATGAGCAAAGCAGGAGCTTTGGGGGCTTCTTTAAGCGTTTGATAGAACAATTTTGATGGAGATTGAGCTTTGCGTGCAGAAAATTTTATAGCATTTTTTACGGTTTGTGGTTTTTTTGTAGGTATAGTTTTTACCTTGCTAAAGGTGAGTGAGCCTATCGAAATGCTTGTTTATACACTAGTTATTACTTTGTTTTTTTATCTTATAATTCACATTGTTATCATGAACTACATCGATGTGAAAAGGGCTTTAACTAAAATTTTTGACAAACAAAAACACGAAGAGATCGCAGACTATCTCATCTCTGAGCTAAATACTAGAGAAAAGCGTATGGAAAATATAATGGTAAAAATGACTGCTGAAAATTTTGATTCTGGTAAACGAAATGCACGAGTTAAAGCAAAAGCAGCTTAACGCTTATAAAAACACGATAAAAAAAGAACAAGACGAGATCGTCTTAAAATACATGCCAGCACTGCGTGCAATGGCGTTTAGACTTAAAGAGAGGTTGCCATCAAGTATAGATACAAATGACCTAATAAGCATTGGTGTTGAAGAGATGATAAAACTTAGCAGGAAGTATGACAAGGAGCAAAATGACTCTTTTTGGGGTTATGGCAAAAAGAGAATTTATGGCTCTATGCTTGATTATCTAAGGACGCTTGATGTTGTTAGCAGAAGTGATAGAAAGCTGGTAAAGAGTATAAATAGCGAGATAGATAACTACTTTAACGAATTTGAAGAAGAGCCAAGCGATGAGTATTTGGCCGAAAAGCTTAATGAAGATATTGAGAAGATAAGAGAGGCAAGAGGCGTTAGCGGTATCATTACTATTTTGCCAATAGACGAGCAAATGGAGCTAATTGGTCAAAATGATGTCGAGAAAAGTATTGAGAGAGAGGATCTCATTTTAAAAATAGAAGAGGCTTTAAAAGATTTTGACGAAAGAGATCAGATGTTGGTTCAGCTTTATTATTATGAAGAGCTAAATTTAAAAGAGATAAGCCAGATCATGAATATCAGCGAGAGTAGAATTTCACAAATTCATAAACGTTTGCTTGATCGTATCAGGCGTAGCTTGGGGGTTTAATGGCTGATATTTTAAGTCAAGAAGAGATAGACGCGCTACTTGAAGTTGTTGATGAAGACGGCGATACGAGTAATATCGAGGTTGAAGAGAGATCGCAAGGCGAACAAAAACAGATTATTATTTATGATTTTAAGCGTCCAAACCGCGTTAGTAAAGAGCAACTCCGTGCGATAAAAGGCATCCATGATAAGCTTGCTAGAAATTTGGCTAGTCAAATTTCTAGTGTGATGAGAAGTATTGTTGAGATCAGACTTCACAGTGTCGATCAAATGACTTATGGCGAATTTTTGATGAGTTTGCCAAGTCCAACTAGTTTTAATGTCTTTTCTATAAAGCCGCTTGATGGAAACTGTGTTTTGGAGATAAATCCAAGCATTGCCTTTCCGATGATAGATCGTTTGCTCGGCGGAACTGGTGAAAATTTCGAGGCAAATAGAGAATTAACTGACATCGAGGTAAATTTACTCGATGCAGTGCTTAGAATGATCATGCAGCGTCTTAAAGAGAGCTGGTCGATGATAACTGATATGTACCCAAATGTGGAAGCAAAAGAGAGCAGTCCAAATGTCGTACAGATCGTCTCTCAAAATGAGATCGTCATCATGGTCGTTATGGAGATCATAGTTGGTGGCTCAAGCGGTATGATAAATTTATGCTATCCGGTTATCTACCTAGAACCGATACTCTCACGCCTTGCAAACAGAGACATTATGCTTGGCGAAACGAGTGCAAAAAAAAGTAGAAACAAAGAGCTAAAAACACTTATCGGACGAGCAGAAATTTTATATGAAGCCATACTTGGCAAATCGATCATCAGCGTAAATGAGTTTTTAAATTTAAAAGAAGGCGATATTTTAAGGCTTGATAGAGGAGCTGATGATAAGGCGATCGTTTGTATCGATAAAAAAGAAGTTTTCTTAGCTGAAGTTGGGCTTCATAGATTTAGAAAATCTATAAGGATTGAGCAATTAATACGCTCTGATAAAGACGAGATCAAAAATATCTTAGAAAAATATGAAGAAGAGCGAAAAGCAAAGCTGATGGCGTATGAAGCTAATGAGCGCAAAATGGAAGAAGAAGAGGACGACGAAGATGATGAATGATTTTTTTAATATATTTTCTAACGAATTAAAAGCTACTATCGAAGGACTTACGGGCAGAGCTCCAGAGGTTGGTGAAAGAAATGAGTTTGACGCGCCAACGCAAAATGGCATAAAGCCGCCGGTAGTGATGGCCAATATCTCTTTAAGTGGCGATATCAATGCTAAAACAGAGATAGTATGCACTCCGGTTTTAATAAGTGCCATTAGCGAATGGATGATGGGCGAAGAGGAAATTTCAAAGAATGAAAATTTAGGCAGTGATGAGCTTGACGCCGCAAAAGAGATATTTTCAAACCTTTTTAGTGCTTTTAGTACATCCTTGGGTGCTCAAAAGGGCATGCCAAAGATAAATTTTGAAGTAATAAATGTAAATTTTTTAGATGAAAATTCTTCGCTTGATTTTAGTGTTTATGAAAAGTTATTTTTATTTAATGTCAAAATCGAAGATCTAAGTGAGCATATCGGTTTTGCTTGCGATCATTCGCTGATGAAATTTTTTGAGCCAACAAAGACCGAAGCACCAGCTGCACCAGCGAGCACTCCTCACGTAGCTAAGGGCGATTTTAGCGCTGAAGAGATGAGAAATATCGGTCTTATAATGGATGTTAGGCTGCCTATTCGTGTTCGTATCGGCTCAAAAAGAATGCTTTTAAAAGATGTGCTTACCATGGATATTGGCTCAGTTATCGAGTTAAATCAATTAGCAAATGATCCGCTTGAAATTTTGATCGGCGATAAGGTAATAGCTCTTGGCGAAGTTGTCATAATCGATGGAAACTTTGGCATCCAGATCACTCAGATAGGCTCAAAACGCGAGAGGCTTCAACAGTTAAAATAATGAATAATGAATTAGTTAGTGATCTTTTAAATTTTCCAAACGTCTTAAAATATAAAAATAAAAATGTTACCTTCTTTGGCTCGGCTAGATTTGATGAAGAAAATTTCTACTGCAAAAAGGCTTATGAACTAGCTTATAAGCTAAACGAGCTGGGATATGCCATCTTAACTGGTGGCGGAGACGGCATAATGAGAGCCGCAAACAAGGGCGCGTTTGACAGTGCAAAATCGCCAAGCATAGCTCTAAATGTAAGACTTCCGTTTGAACAAAATACAAACCCTTACGTCACAGCAAAATATCTCTTTTCAAATTTAAGCCCAAGAAAATTTGCACTCACCGATCGTTCAGTCGCATTTGTTGTCTTTCCAGGTGGCTTTGGCACTCTTGATGAACTTTTTGAAATTTTAGTACTTGCTCAAGTTGGTAGTAAAAAAGTAAAAATTTTTCTTTTTGGGAGCGAATTTTGGCAAGGGCTTGATGAGTTTATAAAAAATACGCTAGTTAGCCAAAAAACAATAAAAAAAGAAGATGTAAATTTATACAAAATCACCGATGATTTAGAGCTTATTGTAGATGAAATTTTGGCTATTTAAAAATAAGATATAAAATATCCCCTTTTAAATTTCAAAGAGGTAAAAAATATGAAAATAATGGTTGCAATGAGCGGTGGTGTAGATAGCACTATGACTGCTAAATTTCTGCAAGAAGCTGGTCATGAAGTGCAAGGTTGCTATATGATGCTGCATCAAAAGCCAGGATATCACGAAGAAAATATCAGAAAAGTGAAAAAAGTAGGCGAGTATCTTGGCATAAAGGTGCATATTTTGGATCTGCAGGATAAATTTAACGAGTTTGTCTATGATCCTTTTGTGAAGCTCTATAAAGAGGGCAAGACGCCAAATCCTTGTGCTTTGTGCAATAAATTTATAAAACTTGGTGCACTGCTTGATTTTGCAAAGGCAAATGGCTGTGAGAAGCTTGCTACTGGGCATTATGTGCAAGTTATTGATGGATTTATCACATGTGCAAAAGATCCTAGTAAGGATCAAAGCTACTTTTTAGCCCAAGTGCCAAAAGAGATACTAAAAGATGTTATTTTCCCGCTTGGGGATAAATTTAAAAAAGATATAAAAGAGCTTGCAAGAAGTGTAAAAGTGCTTGAAGAATTTGCTACGCAGGCAGAAAGTAGTGAAATTTGCTTTGTGGAAGATACTTATATCGAAGTTTTAAATAAGCATTACAATACAAATTTACCAGGAAACGTAGTTGATAAAGATGGCAAAATAATCGGCCGTCACCAAGGCTATATGCACTATACTATCGGTAAGCGCCGTGGTTTTGAAGTTTTTGGCGCCCATGAGCCACACTTTGTTATAAAGATAAATGCCGACAAAAATGAGATCGTTGTAGGAACAAAAGATGACTTGGCTCAAAAGGTAGTCGAGCTTGAAAACGTAAATTTATTTATAGATAAAGATAAATTTGAGTGCGAAACCAAGATAAGATATAGAAGCCCTAAACTTGATGCTTTTGTTGAGGTTGATAAAGAGAATAAAACAGCGAAACTAACGCTAAATCAAAATGCACTTGGTGTGGCGCAAGGCCAGCTTTGTGTTATGTATGATGGCGATAAGGTTATTGCAAGTGGATTTATAAAAGGCTAGTTTTGGCCTTTTATAAAAATTTATTGAGCTCTGTGCGATTTTTTCTAAATTAAGCTAAAATTTATTGACAAAACATATCTTTTCGTCTATAATACGAACTCTTTTCAAGTGTTCCGGATTAGCTCAGCGGTAGAGTAGGTGACTGTTAATCACTTGGTCGCTGGTTCGAACCCAGCATCCGGAGCCATATATACCCAAAAATCCCTTTCAAATTCCGATTTTACCGATATTTCAAGAACTTTAAGTTTTCTTAGTTTTATAAAATTTGTTCCCTATTTGTTCCCGAAATTTTTTAATATTCCAATTTCTCGTCATGTTTTCTAAGTCAACCTAAGATGCTTTATTTTTGTTTTTAAAAACAAGAAAACAATTTTTTTACTCTCGACTACTCTAAAATACTCTAAGGAACCATAGGGTATTAAAAATTTTTCAAAAACTATCCAAAAACTACTCAAAATAGCAAAAGTAAATGAAAAGTTGCCGTAATTAGTTATGTAAGAACTAAGCAAAAGGAGAAAAATAAAATACTTAATGATTTATTTTACTAACACGGAATACAAAGTGCTTCTTGAGCACATATCTAGCCAATATAAAGGAAAGGTGGTTTTAGACAGAAAGCAAACCGCAGCGGTTCTTGGTATTGGTATATCCACTCTTGATCTTCGCATATCGCAGGGCAGGAATATTCCGCGTTATATCAAAATGGGAGATGCAAATAATTCTCGCATGGCGTTTGCGATAACCGATATTGCAGCTTATATTTTTTAAAAAAGGGTTAAAACATGCTCTTAATTTCTATAGTAGATAATAAAGAAAAGGATCAAAAATGAGTAATGCCCTTCAAATAGGCGGACACAGCCTAGTGTTTTGCGTGAGAAGCGAATTCTTGACGCTCAAAAAGGCTACTATAAGGTATGAGCACAATGTTAGAGAGGCTAAGCATGCCTCTAAAATCGGATATCTTAGAGGTAACAGCCGAAATAATAGATACATAGTGCTTAGTGAGTATAACAACAACGGCCACATGCGAGAGATCGCAGTCGGAGATAAAGAATTTAACGATAAGAAATATATAAAAGCGATATTGCGAGAATATCACGAAAAAATGAAAGCCGACTACGAAGCCCAAACTAAAATTGATAAAAACGGCAAGGCGGTAAAGAATCGTTGGCGTGAAAATATGGTCGGATTTTCAGAGATAGTTATTAGCTTTGGTACTCAAAGGCCAAAAGAACCCAAAGAAGGTTTAAGCCAAACCGAGACAAATTTTATCAACGCCCAAGTCTCGCTTGATAGAGTCCTTAAATTTGCGAGATCATACTGTGCAAAATACGGCGTAAAGTGTTTATTGATTAGCGAGCACAACGACGAAAAGACTAAACATTATCAGCTTATTTTTACGAATTATCTCTTTAAAGAACATAGAAATTTAAGATTCGACGGAAAAGGAAATACGAGTAAATTCGGTAGAAGCATGCAAGAAATGGGCGGTATAGTATTTGACGGCATCGCTCTAAGAGGCAAAATCGGCAGTAAGGCAAGACATAAAAATCTAAAGCAAATGCACCTAGACGAAAAAGAGTTTAACGACAAGCAAGAGCTAAAAAATTAAAGGCTCAATTAAACTTAAGCGGATTCTCTCTTATCAATTTTAATAGTTTTTGATAAGTTTTCCTGTGTAGTTTTAGTATTATATCTAAATTCGCACTCTTTAAGATGAAGCAAGAAATTCTCTTTCTTAATGCCTTTAAATTTAGATAATCTATGTTTGGCATATCCCCAAAAGTTTTCTATACCGTTGATATGATTTTTATCATTTGCTAATTCATTTTTAGAGTGCTTCACTCTATAATGCGCTTTGGCTCCGTAATCAACCAAGCCATCATAAGCCTTCCAACAATCAGAGTAAATAACGCTCTCGTCCAGATCACTAAACTCCGATAATATCGATATCAGTTCATTAGCAGAACAGTTTTTAACTATTTGGGTATAGACCTTACCGTCACGCTTTAACATTTCGAACGCCGGTGTTTTATTTGCCGCGCTTCTGCCTCTTTTCTCAAAGAGAGCGCAAGCGCAAGACCTCTTACTCTCTTAGCTCCAAAGTAGCTTTCGTCAATCTCTATCTCGCCTGAAAACTTAGATATCTTCTCGCGCTCTTTAGACATAAGAATTCTTATTTCTCTAAAGATTTTACATAGGGTTGCTTCTGAAATTTTAGTTAAATTCGATATCTTTGATGCTTCTATATCTTCCGCGAAGTACTTTAGAATTTCTCTAAATTTCTTCTCTGAAATTCGGGAACGGATTATATATTTGTTTTTCATCGAACTCATCGTAACTTAATGCTCCTTTGCGTGAGCTTAAGTTAAAGAGAGCTAAAAATTATAAAGAAAAAATGCTGAAAGAACACACTCTTTTAGCAGTATTTTCTTTGCCTTCGGATGTCTTTCATTCCGACTCTTCTTTAGTAGCGTGTTGTATGGTTTTTGAATTGGGTGTTAGGTATTCTTACACCCATAAAACATTTTTTGGATATTATAAAGATGATGCTTTTCAAAAAAGAAAAAAATTAGGTAGAGTAGAGAAGGCTGAGGGCTCGTGGGCTTAAAAAAAAATTAAAAAGACGGAATCCCTGTTTTAAAAACAATAAATGCAAATGACGAATGGTTGGCTGAAGCATATATGAAAACAAACTATTCTAGTATATCAATAAAGAATTTTGAAAAAACCGTAAGAGAATATGCGTCTTTTGTCGTAAAATTAGGAAAAGCAAATCTGAGCAATACTGCACCTAAGATGCAAAAAATAAATAAAAATTTAAATATTTCTAATTGGAAGTATTTTGAATTGGGAACTTTATTTAAAATTGAATCAACAAAAGGAAATAATACTAATAATTTAATAGAGGGGGGGGGCGAGACATTGCGTATATAGCCGCAAAAAAGAATCAAACGGATACGAATTTATGTGGTCGCTTAATGACAATAAAGAATACATTTCAAGGGGCAATTGTATTTATTCATACAACTTGAGCAAGGAAGCGCAGACTACTCGCTGTATCAAGGATATGATTTTATCGGAATGAGTGGAAAGACTTCCTGTGGATACAGTGAACGCCTAAATAAATATAATGGATTGTTTTTAACCACTATATTAGACTTAGAAAGAAATAAATTTTCATACGGTAGAAGTTGGACAGGCGATAGGCTCCTAAAAACAAACATTTTGTTGCCAGCCATAAAAATAGACGAAACCGATTTTGAGCCAGATTGGGATTTTATGGAAAATTACATAAAAACACTAAAATTTGCGAACATTATTTAGATTTAATAAAAAAATGAATTTGTGCGGATACTACATAATGCCGAAAAATATCGGAGCCGAAAGAAGAAGCAAAAGTTAAAGACGAAACGATAGAAAATTTACAGGATAAGTTAACTATATCAGAAAACTTTAAAACGAAAGTTATTAATTTTATCTTAAAAATAAGCAATTTAACACCGAATTTTAGTAAGCTGCTGGATGACGAGCCTACGGAGATAAAAAATGAGATAAAAGGCAAGTATAGTAGGGATAGGATGGAGATATAATCAAGTTATCGGCAGCGAGAAATTTTTAATAGATTGTTATAGAGTGGTACCGGTGGGACAAATTTTACCAAAATGACTAATATGTTATTTTATTTTCAAAATACGATTTTAAAGACAAATTTAGCCAAAAGAGTAATATGCTAAATTTGCATATTACTTAAATAATTCTTAAAAAAATATATTAATTTTAAAATTAAATTTATATTTGCCATTGTATAATAATCTCATAATTTTCAGTAATACCAGAAAGGAGCAAAAATGGAAGAGATCGTAAAGACCACCTGTCCATATTGCGGTACGGGCTGCGGCATCGATCTTATCGTGCAAAATGGTAGAATCGTAGATGCCAAACCCAGTAAAGACCATCACGTAAACGACGGCGAGCTTTGCTTGAAAGGAATGTTCGGATGGGAGTTCGTAAACTCTCCTAAACGCTTAAACCGACCGATGATGAGAAAGCTAAACGGCGTCTACGACAAGCACGGAGAGCTTGAAGAAGTGAGTTTTGAGGAGGTTTATGATTTCCTCGCGGATAAATTTAAATCCACCGTCGCAAAATACGGCCCAAGCTCGATCATGGGCTTTAGCTCCGCGCGCTCAAATAACGAAGACAACTACGTTTTCCAGAAATTTTTCCGCGCCCAGGGCAGCAACAACGTCGATCACTGCGCTCGTCTTTGACACGCTCCTACAGTGGCAGGTCTTGCCAGCACGTTAGGAAACGGAACGATGACGAACGATTTAGTCGAATTTGCGACCGATACGGACGTGTTTTTACTCATCGGTACCAACACGAGCGAGTGCCACCCGATTATCGCTATGCAGATGCAGCGCGGCCTTCAGCGCGGCGCAAAGATGATCGTCGTGGATCCGAAGCGCACTGATATGGCCAAAAAAGCCGATATTTTCTTGCAAATCCCGATCGGAGCGAATATCAAAACGCTAAATACGATGATGCACGTCATAATCGCCGAAAATTTGCAAGATAGCGAGTTTATCGAGAAGTACTCCGAGGGATTTGAATATCTAAAAGAAGCGGTTAAGGACTTTACGCCTGAGCGTTTCGAGCGAGAAACCGGTATAAAAAAAGAGCTCATCATAGAGGCAGCTAGAATGTATGCTAAAGCAGGCGCGGCGGCGATTTGCTACACGATGGGTATCACGCAGTTTAGCGACGGCACGTCAAACGTCTTTTCGCTATCAAATTTAGCCGTTCTAACGGGAAATTTGGGTAAAAAGGGCGCGGGCGTAAATCCTCTGCGCGGTCAAAACAACGTCCAAGGCGCATGCGATATGGGTGCGCTGCCTAACGTCATCCCGGCCGGCGCGGTAAACAGCCCTTACGCACAGGAGCAAGCGCGCAAAGTATGGCACTTTGAGCTAAATCCGGTTCCGGGCTTTAAGCTAACGCAAGCGCCCGATAAAATGGATAGCGGCGAGCTAAAAGTCCTCTATGTCTACGGCGAAAACCCCGTAATGAGCGATCCTTGGACCGAGCACTTCGTCCACGCCGTGCACCATCTAGACTGCTTTATCGTGCAGGATTTGTTTTTCACAGAAAGCGCGCACAAGGCCGACGTCGTATTACCTGCCGCTGGCTGGGGCGAAAAGGACGGAACGTTTATCAACACCTCTCGCCGCGTCCAACGCACGCGAAAGGCTAGCGAGCCCGTTAGCGGCGTGGAGCCTGACTGGAAAGTCGTTTGCAACATCGCAAACCGCATGGGACTAGAGGGATTTGACTTTGCGAGCCCTGAGCAAATTTGGAACGAGCTAAGGGAGCTCATGCCTAAATTTTTCGGCGGCATAAGCTATTATAGACTAGGCAAACTAGGCGGTATCAGCTGGCCGTGCCCAGACGAGGAACACCCTGGCACGCCGGTACTTTACGCAGATCACAAGTCCATGCTGCCGGGCGGTAAATTCCGCTTTGCGCCGGTGCTTTACTTAGACGATAAAAACGAACGCGCAAAAGCAGAAGCCGAATTTAGAGCCAAGATGAATATCCCGGAGGGCTATCCGGTCGGTAGCGGCGCGCTTAGCGAAGTGCCCGACGAGGTATATCCGTGCCTATTTACGACCGGACGCAAGGTCTATCACTACCACACGGGTACTATGACTAGAGAGTGTCCGGCTCTTGAATACGGTGCGGGCATCGAGGGCGCGCTCATAGAGGTAAGTCCCGATATCGCTCGCGAGAGAGAGCTGGAGGAAGGCTGCTACGCGCTCGTGCAAAACAAACGCGGCCAGATCGCGGCCAAGCTTCGCGTAAATCCGGATCTAAAAGAAGGCACGATATTTACGACCTTCCACTATAGCGAGGCCGACGGTAACGAGCTAGCCAACGCGGGCGATCCCGATCCGCTCTCAGGCATCACGCCGCTAAAGATGACGATAGCAAACATCAGGCGTCTAAGCGAAGAGGAATTTATCAAATTCAGAGAGCAAAACGAGATGTCGATGCACTCGGCAAATCCTTATTTGTCGCCTGTTAGGGCTTAAATTTAGGGCGGGAGACCGCCCTTTTTCTACTTAAATTTTATCTACTTTTTGATTTCAAATTTACCCGTACCACAAATTTAACGCTCAAATTTAATAAACCGTTCGCGCAAAATTTGATTAAATTTAAAGAGCTAAAGTGGGAGAAATTTGATGAAGTTTTAAAACCAAGTCGAGCAGGATTTAAATTTGAGTCAAATTTGACGCAGACAAACCGCGTCAAATTTGATGAGATTATCCGCCGTCGAAGCGAGCGGAGCGGATAAATTTAGAAGCTGTATTTTAGCCTATCGCCTGCGTAATAAGCAAGCTTCCAGGTCGGAGTTTGTTTTAGGTCTTTAAAGCCGTAGCCGCGAGCCTTTACTCTGTCGCCGTAGATTTTCTCTATCATTGCAGATTCGCCTACTAGCAGAGCCTTTGTAGAGCACATAGCCGCACAGACCGGCACTTTGCCCTCGGAAATTCTATTTTGACCGTATTCCTCGCGCTCTACTTCGCTATTTGTAGCCTCCGGACCGCCGGCGCACATCGTGCACTTATCCATCGAACCTTTGGCACCGAACACTCCCTCGCGCGGGAACTGAGGCGCGCCGAACGGACACGCGTATAGACAGTATCCGCAGCCGATGCAGATATCTTTGTCGTGTAGCACGACGCCGTCGGCTCTGATGTAAAAACAATCAACCGGGCAAACCAGCGAGCACGGAGCGTCCTCGCAGTGCATGCAGGCTATCGAGGTTGATATCTCTTTACCTGGCACGCCCTCGTTTAGCGTGATGACGCGGCGGCGGCGGATGCCAAGAGGCAGCTCGTGAGCCTCGTCGCAAGCTACCGCGCAGCCGTTACAGTCGATACATCTATCGTCGTCGCAGTAAAATTTAAGTCTATTATTATCGTTAAATTCGCTCATTTTACGCCTTTTCTATGCGGCATAGACCGCCTTTTGTTTCTGGAATTTGAGTGACTATATCGTAGCCGTAGTTGGTGACGGTATTTGCGCTCTCGCCTACCGTATAAGGCTTCGTGCCGTCAGGGAAATTGCCCGTCATATCGACGCCCTGCATGTATCCAGCCCAGTGAAACGGCAAGAAAATCATATCAGGCTTGACCGACGGTACGATTCTAGCGCGTACCTTGATTTTAGTGCCTTCAGGCGAATGAATCCATACGAAATCCCAGTTTTTAATGTCGTGTTTAGCCGCAAGCTCAGGGTGGATATCCGCAAACATCTCAGGCGTGATACGCGACAAATACATACTAGCACGCGTCTCCATGCCCGCGCCGCTAAAGTTTACGAGACGAGCCGTGACTAGATTTATCGGGAATTCTTTCGAGAAGTCCTTACTTAACTGCAAGCTCTTATATTTCGTAAATACGCGGTAGTGGTTCGGCTTATCCTCAAAGCTCGGATACTTCTGCGCAAGGTCTTGGCGCTGCGAGTGGATAGGCTCTCTGTGCTGCGGTATCTGATCGACGAAGGTCCAAACTACCGCTCTAGCTCTTGCGTTGCCGTACGGAGCGATGCCCTTTTCCATGCATTTTTCGGCGATTATGTTGCTAGCGTCGGTTGCCCACGTCGCTCCCATTTTTTCGCGCTCTTCATCAGTTAGCGTGATGCCTAGTATCTTTTCGATGTTATCTTTTTTGATCTCCGGATATCCGCCGCTTTGAGCGCCGCCTACAGGCGCGCTACCGTCGGCCGCTAGCTGATTTACGCCGTTATGCTCTAGGCCAAAGCGGTTTCTAAAGCCCATGCCGCCTTGCATTACCGGTTTATTTATATCGTATAAATTTGGACTGCCCGGGTGCTTTTCCGTCCAGCAAGGCCACGGCAAGCCGTAGTATTCGCCGGCTACCTCGGTACCCTCTTTGCCCATTAGCGTTTTTTCGTCAAATTTATCCCAGTTAGCTTGATGGCGTTTTAGGCGCTCCGGCGTCCAGCCCGTTAAACCGATGCTTTTTACGATGCTAGCGATCTCGCGAGTAGCTGCTTCAGGCCACTCGATCTTGCCTTCAGAGTCTCTGATCGTGCGAGTTAGCTCATCGTAAAAGCCTATTCTCTTTGCAAGCTCAAATAAAATTTCTTGATCGGGCATACTCTCAAACAAAGGCTCTACAACCTGGCTTCTCCACTGGCCGCTGCGGTTTGTAGCTACGACCGTGCCGCCACCCTCAAACTGCGTTGCCGCAGGTAGTAGATAGACGTCGTCTTTTTTATTTGTTATAACGCCGGCATCGTTTACAAACGGGTCAGCCAAAACCAAAAGTTCGAGCCCGTCAAGGCCCTCTTGTACTTTTGCTTGTTGCGCTGTTGAAGTTATACCATTGCCGATGACGATTAGCGCTTTTAGGCTATCGCCTGCGTTTTCTATCGCATCGTTTCCGTTTTTACCGTCAAGTACGCCAGCCCACCAACGAGCTAGCGTAAATCCAGGCTTCGTCATCCACTCTGGTTTTACGTAGTTGCCCTTTAGCCACTCGTAATCCACCTGCCACATTTTGGCGAAATATTTCCACGTAGCTTCGTTTTTAGGATAGTATCCGGGCAAGCTATCGGGCGCGTTTGCCATATCGCTAGCACCTTGTACGTTATCATGACCGCGCAAGATGTTACAGCCACCGCCGCTTACGCCCATATTTCCTAGTATTAGTTGCAGGATCGGAGCGATACGAGTGTTTGAGCTACCTATGGTGTGCTGAGTTAAACCCATCGCCCAAACAACTGATCCCGGTCGGTTTTTTGCAAAAACTTCGGTTATTTCTTTTAGCGTCGCAGCAGGTACGCCGGTGACATTCTCGACCACTTCAGGCGTCCATTTTGCGGCCTCTTTACGGATCTCGTCAATGCCGTATGTGCGGTCTTCTATAAATTTCTTATCTTCCCAGCCGTTTTCAAAGATGAGATTCATCATACCGTACATAAAAGGTATGTCCGTGCCCGGGCGAATTTGAGCGAAATAATCAGCCTTAGCCGCAGTTCTCGTGTATCTTGGATCAACCACGATTAGCTTCGCGCCGTTATTTTCCTTCGCTTTTAGAAAATGTCTGAATCCTACCGGGTGATTTACAGCCGGATTTGCGCCGATTATAAAGATAGACTTCGCGTTTTGGATATCTCCAAGGTGATTAGTCATAGCTCCATAACCCCACGTATTCGCCACACCGGCGACTGTTGCGCTATGTCAAATTCTTGCTTGGTGATCTAGGTTGTTCGTCCCAAACATCGCAGAGAATTTACTGATGTAATAGCTCTGCTCGTTGCTATCTTTTGCTGAGCCCAGAAACATAACTTGCTCCGGGTTTTTTTCGCGGTAAGCTTTTAGTTTGGCGCCGATCTCGTCAAGCGCGTCTTTGTAGCTGATACGTTTCCATTTGCCGCCTACTTTTTTCATCGGGTATTTTACGCGGCAATGAGAGCGCACCATATCGATGACATCGCTGCCCTTACAGCAGTGACCGCCCGCGCTCACCGGGTGATCTTGAGCTACCTCTTGGCGTACCCAAACGCCATTTTCTACCTCGGCTAGCACTCCGCATCCCACGGAACAAACCGTACAGATAGTTTTTACGATTTTAGAGTTTGGAAACGGATTTGCCATCTCTTCTTTGGTCGCGCTTCTAGTTACGCCGCTAGCAGCCAGTCCGCTCATGCTGCCCGCAACGCCCGCTAGCGCGGCCATTTTTAAAAACGATCTTCGCCCGACTGCGTTTGAGTGGGGCATAAGACGTAAATTTGCCTCAGACATATTTATCCTTTCTTAAATTTTATTATTTTGCTTGTTCGTAGTATAGATCCCAGTTTTTGCTTCTTTTATAAAGCACTTCGGTCTTTTTGCTTTTACCGTATTTTAGGTTTGACGCCGCTGCCGTCGCTACTCCGGCCGTAGCCGCTACCGCTCCGACTAGCCCCGCCTTTTTTAAAAATTCTCGCCTATTTTTTTGCATTTTCTTCCTCCATAGCTTTTAGCTTTCTCACTCGGTTTTTTTGTCTTCTTATAGCCTCAGATCTTGAAACTCCGTCCAAAGTCTTTTTGTTTTCGCCGTGATTTACAGGACGCGGCGCGCTTAAAACTACGCGCTCAAACTCGATAAATCCTTGCAGTAGTACTGCGACGTCTTTGTAAATTTCGCTACTTTCGTGATTAAAAAGACTCTCTATAAACTCATCGACGTTTGGATTTATGACCTCTTTAAAAAGCTGCTCCTCAAGCTCGCCGTATAGCTCCAGCTCGCTCTCTCGCGCGATAAATTCACTCATCAGCGCAAATAGAAAGCCCACGTTGTCTTCGTTTTCTTTAAATTTAGCCTCGTCGCGTCTAAGGTCGGTGCGGGCTAAAATTTTACGCACTTTCGCGCAGGCATGCCCGACCTCATAACCCTCGTCGTAGTACGATAGCGAGTTTCTAAGCGGACTTGGCGGAGCGTGGAAAATTTCATCGAATTCATCCACTAAATTTTGCGGATTTTTCTCGTCGAATTTTGCCTGTATGCGCATTATGGCAGCGGCCGATTCCTCGTTTAGAGCGTGCGCTGCGGCAAGGCCTAGCATCGCGTTTACGCCTGCAAATCTATCGGCGTCTTGGCTAAAAACAAAAAAACGCGAAAACAGCGAGTAGTAAAGCCCGCGTCCCGCCGCAAATTCGCCCTTGCTAGTCATCGCCTTCCTTTATCATTTTTGTCTATTTTTTGATATTTTTTTCGATCATGAAACTATACTACTTTTTGGCTTACTTCTTATACTTAAAAAAAAATAAATTAAAAAAATTAATATATGCTTAAATATGCCTTAGTTGCATATTACTTACGGCGAATTTTAGGGGATAAAATAAATATGAAATTTCCGCATATATATTGTATTTACGCTTCATTTTGATATTTACTTTTAACTAGGCTCTTTTAACGGGCGTTAAACGAGTCTAAATTTAAAATTTGAAGCGAAATTTGCAAAATTTCGGGGCTCACTCAAGCCCCAAAAACGCTTCCTCGTCAAATTTAAAATAAATATTTTCGCCGACGTTAAAATTTTGCGAATTTGCCGCCAGCGTTTTAATCAAAAAGTCGCCGACTCTGATTTTCACCAAAAGCTCTTTGCCAAGATAGAGCGAAACCGAGTGCAAAATACCTTCAAGATAGCCTTCTATCGGCGTTTTACTCAGCATTATTTTGCCTGGGTTTATGGCGATCTTTACGGCGCTACGCAAATTTGGCGGCAAATTTACGATCGCGTTTTCGTCAAATTTCAAAACCCCGTCTCGCGCGTCGAATATATTTTTGTATTCGAATTCGCACACGCGCCCCTTGTGCAAAAAGACGTTTTCTTCGGCGATCGCGGTTAGCCATTTATCGTCGTGACTAGCGATCACAAAGCCGCAGCCGTATCTTTGCCGCATGTAAAGCACCGCCTTGCCGAAAAGCTTTGATGTGCCCACGTCCACACTATTTGTCGGCTCGTCGAGTAGATAAAGACGCGATCTAAGCGCCAAATTTAGCGCAAAACTAACGCGCTGCGTCTGTCCCGAGCTAAGCTCAAAGTGACGCTTGTTTAAAAAGCTCTCGTCAAGCCCGACCAAATTTAACGCCTCGCTCGCCCTTTGCTCAAATTCCGCCAGCACTCCGCGGCTTTTTAAAACGGCCCTAAAGTTTTCCCTCACGGAGCGTTTTAAAAGCGCGGGTTCTGGTAGCAAAACGCTAATGTCGCGCAGTAAATTTAAGCTAGGCGCACTGCTTCCCCACAGCCGCACTTCGCCGCTAGTTGGCTTTTGTAAAAACGACATAACTCGCATCAGCGTGCTTTTGCCGCTGCCGTTGCTGCCCGTTAGCGCGGTGATTTTGGTGACGTCGATATCAAGGCGCGGGATGTTTAAAATCTCGCTCGCGCCGTAGTTTAGGCGTAAATTTCTAACGTTTATCACTTTGCGCCTTTCTCGTTAAATTTAAATAAAAGGCTCAAATTTGACGCGCCCAGCCCGCTTTTTACGAGCTTAAAATTTTCAAATTTATCAAATTTCATTTATCCAGCCTTTTTAGCGCGTGTATCGCCAAATTTACCGCAAATGCGATAAAGATGAGCACCAAAGCCAGCGCGATACCCATCGCAAACTCGCCTTTGTTCGTCTCTAGCGACACCGCGGTCGTGATCGTGCGGGTAAAATATTTGATGTTGCCACCTATCATCATCGCAATGCCCACTTCAGCCACGATTCTGCCGTAGGCTGTGGCGATAACTACCATGAGAGCGTAGCGCAACTCATAAAGCACGCAAAAAACTAGCTTTGCTGGCGCAAGGCGTAAATTTAGGATAGTTAGATAGTGCTTTGTCTCCATATTTTCAACCACGCTTGCAGTAAGCGAGATGATGATAGGAAGGGCTAGCACAAACTGGCCTAGCATGACCGCTTTTAGTGTAAAGAGTAAATTTAAGCTGCCAAGCGGTCCATTTCTCGTGATAAACGCATATAAAATAAGGCCGATCGCAACCGTTGGCATGGCAAGAGCTGTGTCACTTAGAAGGCGTAAAATTTTGCGGCCTTTAAAGTCGTAAAATCCAAGTGAAAAACCAAGTGGAAAGCCCACTAGAACGGCAAAAAGTATCGACACGCTTGATGTGTAAAGGGTAGCCTTGATGGCTGAATATGTTTCAAGATTGCCGTTTAAAAGTAGATTAAAGGCTTCTGCAAAGCCGTGAAGTAAAAAATCCAATTATTCTTTCCTAGCATATTTCTTAAGATTATTTTAAATGTGCTATAATATCACAATTTTTTAAAGGAGAAAAATGAAAAAGATTATTTTAGGCTCACTAGCAGCCGCAGTTTTGGCGTTTGGCGCTGATAATGAACTAATCATGGCGACTACAACAAGTACAGATAACACTGGCTTGCTTGACGCGATCTATCCAGTTTATAAGGCAAAAACAGGCGTTGATATAAAATGGACAGCTGTTGGCACAGGCGCTGCACTAAAGCTTGGCGAAGACTGCAACGCTGACATACTTTTCGTTCACTCACCAAAAGTTGAGAAAGAATTTGTAGAAAAAGGTTTTGGCTTAAAAAGAAATGCCGTAATGTATAATGACTTCGTCGTTATCGCTGATAAATCAATCGCTGATAAATTTAAAGGTAAAGATATAAAAGAGAGCTTTGAGCTTATCAAAAAAGATGGTATCAAATTCTTCTCACGTGGCGATAAATCAGGCACAGACAATAAAGAAAAAGGCATCTGGAAAAAGATCGCTGGTGAAGTCCCTGAAAAAGACGGCTGGTATATGCAAACAGGCCAAGGTATGCTAGCTACGATAAATGCTGCTGCTGAGCAAAAAGGCGTTACATTTACTGATCGTGGTACTTACATTAAATATGAAGCAAACCAAAAAGGTCATCCTGAGATGGTCATCATCAACGAGGGCGACAACGATCTTAAAAACTTCTACTCTCTAATCGCAGTAAATCCAAAACACTGCCCTAAAACTGACATCGAAAATGCAGAGAAATTCATAAAATGGGCTACAAGCGAAGAGGGTCAGAAATTTATAGGTGACTTTAAGCTACTAGATAAGCCGCTTTTCACGCCTGACGCAAACAGTCGCAAAAACTAATTTTCGCGCGTTTAGGTCAAATTTGACTCTACTCGCGCAAATTCAGGTGCGCTTTGCGCCCTTTTCTTATGGAAGCATCTTAATAGCTTAAAATATTAAATAAATTTGAATGTACGCTATCTCTAGCTTCGTTAATATTTTTAATCGCCAAATTGGCGTATTTTTCCATTTTTTCAATTCCTATAAAATTTCTATCTGTTTGTATGGCGGCTACAGCTGTTGTTCCGCTTCCAAGAAAAGGATCGAGAACAATATCGTTTCTGTCAGTGTATAGTTTAATTACGCGTTTAGCTAACTCAAGCGGAAACATAGCCGGATGATCGCTATTTTTTCTTACGCTTGATATTTCCCAAATTTGCCTGTAACCCCACTCCTTCCATTCTTTTTCAGACAACCTATCTCGATTTACGGTATATTCGCCAGGTTTCCAAAATACATACAAATCCTCACTTTCGCTTACAGCCTTCAAAGTATTAGTCGTCCAGCGGCTATTTGCCCATGCTGGATCCTTTTTCCAAATTCTTTTATCGTATAAATACAGACCTACTTCATAAGCATAATCCTCCAATCTAGCGCCGGATAATTTCACTCTTGTTCCTGTAGAATATCTTCCCCCACGGATGTTATTACCGTTCAGTCTTCTATCTATAGTTTGCTCGCTACAGTTTAGAAGCGCGGCTAGTTGGTTTCGATTATAATCAGGATAATTCGACTTAGCTTCAAGAATCATCTCTAAGGTAACGGCACATTTGCGGTTAGACGGGTTTAGTCCCATGATTTTAGGCATATTTACATCTTTAAAAGCAAGAATATCCGCAATATTAATAACTAAAAAGCCGCCGGGCTTTAAAATATCAAAATGGAGCTCTATTACAGATTTTAATAAAGATTGCCAGTCATCATATGTTAGCCCTTCTTCATAGTCTTTACCTAAAAAATATGGAGGCGACCAAAACGATAGGGATATAGACTCTGGAGAAATTTTTTTTAATAATTTACATGAATCTCCGCAATATACAGAATTAATATGCAATTTATTCATATTTTAAATTTCTACTTCAGAGACACGCCAGTTGTCAATTTGTTTCAATATATCAAAAGAAACTCTGGCTCTAATTTTTCTAGTGTCTTTGTTTTTGTCATCTTTGCCTGGAAAAAATAACTGCGGATACTTTTTTAAATAATTTGGCTGATGAGTTAAAAGTATGCCATTTGGAATTGATGCAATTTTTATCTTATGTATAGGTTGGCCTATGTTATTCCCTTTATCAAATATCATTTTATATACTGGCTTAATTACAAATGTAATCAATGGAGCGACCGTTCCGTCGCTTAGGACATAAATTGGAGACAAGGAACATGAGAAATTATGTGCTTTTCTATTGCCTTTGGCTACAATATTATTATTTATTAAACCAATATCGATCGCATTCCAGTTTCCCGATCCGGATATTTGATTGGGAGACATAACCGCATGATTAAAATCATCTCTTGGGCCTGCAGATTTTATATCAACAAATACCCAAATAGAATCGGTGAAATTTAAAATTTGCTCAATTTTTGGGCTAGAAATAATACAGCGATCATCTGACCCTGACGGTATCCCAGAATCTTTTATTCTAAAATTTGCAGAAAAATACCTTAAGAGTTTATTGCCAAAAACTTGCTCTCCAACTTCAATCCAAGGATATTGATCACCCTTTGGAGAGCGTCCACGATCTAAAGGTGGGTAATTTTTCCAAAATGAGTATAAATAAGACGCTTCATTGTAATCTCTCTGAATTTCAGGTAAATATAGATCAATAAAATGACATATTTCCTTCATAATAAAATACTCTATATTTATTAAATTTTTATAATTTTTTTTATAAAAATCGACAGCGCGTTGATATAAATCAAATTGATCTCTTGCATACTGCGTAAACATTACTAAACCTTCCTAAATTTTAATATTTCACTATTATATCGTTTTTTTAATGGCAATATATATTAAATCTTCCCGCCAAACATCTCATACATCGCCTTTTCCTCGCCCCAAAACTCGCGGTGCTTTTTGATGCAGGATTTTATCGCGCCTACCAGATAACGCACGTCTTGCTCGATATGCGTGTAGTGCAGGCTCACGCGCACGAAGCCGGGCTTGGCTTCTGGCATGCGCCCCTCCTTGATACCCAGCAGATCGTGAGCGTAGGGCCCAGCGCACATCACGCCCGCACGCGTCTGGATGCCGAAGTCGTTGCTAAGGCTCGCGGCGAAATCATACGCCGAGACGCCGCGCACGTTAAAGGAGATTATCGGCAGCCGCGGCGTGCCCTTTGGAGCGTAGTTTATGACCTCGTCTACGCCCGCTAGCTCGCTCTCAAAAAGCCGCGCTAGCTCGTCCTCGGCACTTTTTATTTGCTCGAAGCCCACCTCGTTTCGCAGCGCATATGCCAAATTTGCCCGCATAAGCCCGATAATAGGCGGCGTACCACCTTCTTCTAGCTGCTCTGGATTTTTCAAAAACACGTGGCCCTCGCGGTTAGCGTAGGCGACCGTCCCGCCCGCGGCAAAGGTCGGTACGTCGCTGTTAAACAGCTTCTTTTTGATCGCCAAAAGCCCGCAGCTAGCAGGTCCGCCGAGCAATTTATGAGGCGAGAGGAAAATCGCGTCAAAGTAATCGCAATCTAAATTTGCGTGTGAGCTCAGCGCCGCGCAGTCAAAGGCCACGATGCCACCCGCAGCTCTGATTAGCTCGCTGATCTTTTTATAGTCGCTAATGACGCCCGTGACGTTTGAGGCGGCGCTAAACGAGCCGATGATGCGGCGTCCGGCATTTAGCTTCAGGATGCGCTCAAGCGCTAGCAGATCGATCTCGCCGCCCTCGCTAAGAGGTACGCGCAGGTAGTCGCAAAGCCCCTCGCGATAGCTAAGCTCGTTTGAGTGGTGTTCGTAGGGCGAAACGAGCACGAGCGGAAGCTGCGCGGTGCGTAAATTTGCCTCGCCGATCGCACTTCTGGTCGCAGGCGGCAGGTAGATACCTAGCAGCTCCTGAAATTTCTTGATCGCGGCCGTCGCGCCATGTCCGCAGGCGATGAGACAAAACCGCTCGTCAAGCCCAAGTAGCTTTTTTAGACTCTCTCTCGCACCCTCGTAGCGCCGCTGCGTGATGATAGCGCTGGAGCTACTGTCGGAGTGTGTGTTGGCGTAGGTTTTTAAAACGTCCGCTATCTCGCGCTCTACGGGCTCATAAGCAAGCCCCGAAGCAGTGTAATCAAAATAGTGCACGCCTTGTTTTAGGATGATATTTTTTCTTATTTCGTCTAAATTTGCCATTTTTACTCTTTAAATTTGATACGGTAATTATAGTAAATTTTCGCAAATTTGGGACTTTTGCGTTGGAAATGATTTAGTAAATTTGGAGATTAAATTTGAGCAAGTTAAATTTAACCGCAAAGCGGCAAATTTAACTTGATAAAGCATAGAAGCGCGAGACACAGAGGCTCACAACCATTTTATTATTTGTTTATAAAATTTTTCTCTAGCCACTCGATAGCTTTTGCTTCGGTTTCAAAGCGTCCGCTTTTAGCGACTTGATTTTGCCCCTCGTAGAAGCGGATCCTGATACCGTCTTGGACGCTATCTACCTTTATTCTAGTGATCTTGTCTTTGTTTAGATAGACCCTATCGTTTAGTTTTACGTACATTTTTTCTCCCTTAAATTTGATGTGGTTTTATTTATTTTTATCGTTTGTCTCGTCTTTTTTCTCGCCGTCTTTTTTCAAAAACAACTCCTTAAAGCGCTTATCCGCAAAGTCCTCGATATCGTTTTGTAGCTGTCTATAGGCGTTTATGAGCTCATGCGCGCGTTCATTTAGCGTCGTGCCGGCGTTTTCGCCGCCGCCTTGTTTGGTGGTAAAGAGCTCCTCTTTTAGATTTTTTTGCAAAATTTGCAGATGATTCCAGCATTTTTTATAGTTCATGCCTAGGATTTCGGCGGCCTTTGAGATCGAGCCGACCTCGGCGATGACGTCCAGGACTTCGGTTTTGCCCTTACCGAATATCAGCTCGCCCTCGTCGTTTTCTATCCAAGTTTTGGTTTTTACTCTCATCTTTTTTCCTTTCTTCTCCTTAAAACACCCCAGCTGGCAGTATTTTACGTCGATTTTATAGTCTTTTAGCGTCGATCGGATCGTCTTTAGTCCCACGCCCGCAGCCGCGTCTCTAGCGTCTTTGCACAGTATCCTGTCCTTTTCGTCGGTCATCTGCTTTAGCTGCGTCATCACGGTGTATTTGCCGCGTCCGTTTTCCAGCCTGCCAAACTGCCCTAGCTCGCAGTTGTCGATCTTTACGCCCATTTTTTCGGCCTCGTCGCTAACCAGCCCGACCTCTACGCCTAGCTTTGCAGCGATCTTAAACGCCGCGCCGCAGTCTAGCCTACCCTTTGGATTTAGAAGTTTTGCGATCAGTTCTCGGATTTGCTCACTCATGGATTCTCTCCGCGCCGCTATACACGTTTATGTTTTCGCCGCGAGCAAAGCCGCATAGCGTGAGGTTAAATTTACGCGCTATCACGACGCCTAGGCTAGTCGGAGCCGTGCGCGAGACGAGCACGGGGATGCCGTGCATGACGGCTTTTGCGACCATCTCGGAGCTGAGCCTGCCGCTCACCATCAAAAACGAATTTTGTAGCTGCGAGCCTGCTAGTACCGCTTTGCCGACGGCTTTGTCTATGGTGTTGTGCTGAGCGATATCCTCGCCGATGTAAAACTGCTCGCCGCTCACGAAAAGCTTGGCCGTGTGCACGCAGCCAGTCATCTCGTAAAGCTCGCACTGCGTGTAAAATTGCCCCATCTGGCGTAAAATTTCGTCTTTGTTAAATTTAACCTCGCCCTTTATCGAGCGCGCCGCCATAGCCTCAGGATCGATATTTGCCGTCGAGCTGCGTCCGCAGCCGCTGATTATCACCTTTTCCTCGTCAAACTGCTCGAGGCGCTTTTCGTTGATTTTGGCCTTGACCTGCACGCTTAAAGCGTCGTCTGAGAGCTCGATACTCTCGATATCCTCAGGACTCTCGATCAAATTTTCGCTGATGAGATAGCCTGCAGCTAGTGCCTCCTGATCGGTCGGAGTTGCCATGAGCGCGCCGAAACGCTTGCCGTTTATGTAGATCTCAAGCTTGATCTCACGCACCAAAATATCATCCACGGCGCTTTTTTGCGCGCCTTTAAATTTGATGATTTGCGTCGTAAAAATAGGTTGCATGATTTTCCTTAATTTTTGCGAAATGATAGCTTGAAAATCTAAATTTAGGATTTGATTGTAGTGAAATCTTGCTTAAATCAAGCAAAAACTTAAACTATTTTTAGTACGATTTTATCGGTATCTGATGATGATTTATATATGCAAATTTAGCATATATCTTAAGATATTTTTTGACTAAGATTTTATCATTATCTATTATTTGTATAAGAAATAAAAGAATAGTAAAAAATAGTATAAGGCTAGAATTGGATCGCACATAACTTGCTATATATAGGTTAAATCTTGAAAAATTATAAATATAATTTGCGGCCTGACGTAAGACCGAGAAGGAAATTTATATTATAGAGTCAAGTTAAAAAAACTAATTTTTATCAAGCTGTATTTTACTGTTATATGGCCCGTGCACGACTCAAGCACGCCGACCGTATATAAAAAGCCCTTAATTATATTCATTAAGGGCTTTTTATATGAAAACTTAGACATTTTGCCGATGAAAAATCATTTTCGAGCGATAAGGTTTCGTCTAAGTTTTTATATTTTTCTTTTGCTCGGCCAAAGAAAAATATCGGCCGTCTGCCAAGACCTTATAGCAAACTCATTTGAGTTTGCTAAGTAAGTATTAACATATTGTTCTATGTAGAGGTTATTTGTTCTTAATATTTTGATAAATGATATTAAGTTCTAAGACTATACGACGGAATTAGAAGCTGTTATTTTTTATTAAGTTAAAGTAAATTTTGGTTTATAGGGAAATTTACTTTTGTTTTTTTATTTGGTATTTTAGCACAAATTTTAAAAATTGAGATTTTGTTGGTTTTTATATAGCATAAATAAAGATTAAAGTAGAGATTGTTTTTTGAGCAAGAAATAAAAATCAAAAAGAAGAGTATTTTTGTGCGGGATTAAGATTATTTAATAAAACAAGCGTCGCTATAATATAGCCGTATTCGTTTTCGCAGTCGTATTAACCCCTCGATTTAGTTGCGTTTTGAATATGCCCATGTTATAAGAGCCTTATTTTTCCAAATCCTAACTATCGTATCCGCAAGAATCCCGTCTTGAGAATCGACAAAGCTTAATACTTTTCTCCTGTGTCGGCTTGAGTATTTATTAGATAATTAGTCTCACTCAAACTATCGCCACTCTTTTACCGCAAGCTTTTATGTAGTTAAAGAATGTTTTATACTTGATATTATACGCTCCGCTTTCTATCCTAGCTACGGCAGACTGAGTTATGCCCATCCTTTTAGCTACTTCGCTTTGAGTTAGTCTGGCCTCGTTTCTGGCGTCTATTAAAGCTTATATGGCTTTATATTCGTCCTCTAGCGCATCGTATTGCGCTTTAAATTCTGGGTCTTTTAGCTCCTCTTTTAAAACTTCTCTAAAATTAACGGTTCCCATCTTTAAACTCCTTTAATCTTCGTTCCGCCAAATTTAGTATGCTTTTTGGTGTCTTTTGCATTTTTTAACAAAAGTTAACAGGATTATTATCCTTTTACCCATTTCATAACAATATATACTTCTAGCTATACCTTCATCAGACTTTATGCGTATCTCAAACAGTCCGCCTTTTAGGCTTTTAGTATACGGCTCTCCTAAGGTATTGCCCCTAGCCTCTAAGAGCTCGAACATTTTATAACCTCTTTGCCTGAGACCGGTCGGTAGCTCCAAGAACTCATCTTTTATGGCTTCGTTTGCAAATTTTACGCTCCGCATCGTAACCATTTTATGCGACTAAGTCTTATTGTGCCATATATGATATAAAATGCAGTTTGTTTTATATGCTTATTGCTGAATAAACAACTTGATATAAACCTATTCATACAAAGATTCCACCATCTCTCGTCCGCTGTCGGGCATCAGCTTAGCGTATCTTAGGGTGTGATTGATGTCTGAGTGATTCATGAGCTTTTTTATCGTTAGTATAGGAGTGCCTTTTATAGCAAGATGCGAAGCGAACGTATGCCTAAGGGTATGAATAACTACTCTATTGGTTGCGTCGCTTATATCTAAATTTTGATTAAAAAGCTTATTTAGTAACGGCTGTAAGACGTTTTGGATAGTGGCTTTTGGCTTATTTACTAAAAAATCGTTCGGGGATAGGGCGGTATAAATTTGATTTATCATTTCTAACGCCATTTTGCTTAAAAACCCTGTATACGTGCTCTTTGTCTTAAAGTCGCTTATAGCGACCGACTTGGTCGATAGCGCTAAATCCTTTTTCTTGATATTTAAAATTCCTTCTAACCTAGCTCCCGTACATAAAGCAAGCTCAACAAACAGCCCTAGGGCGAAGTCTTTCTTGTCCGCTACTTCTTTGCGTAAAAGTTCTATCTCGATAAGCTCCAAAAACCTTTCTCGCTTGTTGTTTGGTTTTTTTAGCTCTATTTTGTACGGGCTAATATGATCGATAAGGTCATTTTTTATAGCGTGATTAAAAATCGTCCTAACTATACCCATTATGGCATTTATGCGAGATTGCGATAATTTACGTTTGGTTTTAGGAGAGATGATTTGAGAGATATCCTTATGGTGCTCGCTTATCGTCTCGGGCGTTATCTGCGTCGTGGCTAGACCACCTAACTTATCCTTATGGTAAATTTCATAATCTCGCCTTTGCTCTTTTATATTGATGGCGTTATCAGGTTCTTTTTCTAGTTTAAAATTAAAAAAGGCGTCTGCGATCTCATCAAATTTAAGCGAGTTTTTGTTATTCTTGGCAGCTATTTTCTTGGATATGCTATCGGGAAGCTCTCCGTTTCTTTGCTTTGCGTCGAATTCTTTCTTTTTGTTATATGCGTAGGTTATATTTACACCTTCGGATTTCGATCCGATTTTGACGTTTGCCTTTTTACCATCAAGCGTAACTCTCATATAAAAAACTACGTCGCCGCTAGCTAGATTATTAAAGAAAATTCCCGGGTATTTATTGACTCCGAACGATGAGTTGTAATTTTTAAGTTTTCCTGCCATAATACCCCCTAAATTTGTTCCCTGTTTATTCCCAAAATTTGTAAAAATGCATGATATTTTAGGGATTTATAGAGTATTTTGGAGTGTTTAAGAATTATATATTTTTGAACCAGCATCCGGAGCCATTTATATTCAAAAATTCCTTTTAAACCCACGATTTTAATGATGTTTCAAGAGCTTTAAGTTTTCTTGTTTTTTGTATTTTTCCTCTTTATTTCCCTTCAGATTTATTTGCTGTTTCAAAGTATATTATTTTATTTGCTGTCAAAATGCAATTAGATATTCATATTTAAACGAAGTTAAAATAAATTTTCCTTTATTCATCCTAGCTTCATTTAAGACTTTTATAATGCGCTCATCCAAACAAAGAGTTGGAAATAAAAAATAAAAAGGACAAACAATGAACAAAGTATTAAGCGCAGCTGTTTTAGCAGCGATTTTAGGTGCCACAGGCTTACAAGCGGCTATCACATATAATGATGCCTTAAACATAGCGGAGAAAAACTTCCCAGGCTCAAGCGTCAAGGATATCTCAGTAGATGTTAAAAAAGGAACGACATTTTATGAGATAGAGTCTTTTAAAGATAATGTAAAAAAAGAGATCAAGATCGACGCAAACAGCGGTCAGATCGTAAAACAAAAGGATAAAAATAAAAAATTGATCCTACCAAATGAGGCGATAGACTTTTCAAAGCTCACCCTCAATATCGACGAGGCCGTAAATAAAGCGCTCGCCCTTGAGGCTGGCTGGAGTCTTGATGAGGCAGATCTTGATAATAAAAACGGCACTTGGATCTACAAGGTCGAGCTTAAAAAAGGCATGAGCGAGAAAAAGGTGATAATAAACGCTCAAACAGGCGAGATCATCGGCAACTACACGAAGTGATCTTGTGCGCCCAGAGAAATTTGGGCGCTAAATTTAACTAAGGAAAAAAGATGAACGAGAATGTAAATAAAAACTTAGACGAAAATTTAGATGTTGAGATGGCTACTGCAAGCAAAAACGAAAACCAAATTTTAGATGAAAATGCTAGCCAGACTTTAGATAAAACAGAGCAAAGAAGAGAAAATTTAGAAGAAAATATTAAAAAAATAAGCTGCGGCGCTAACTGGGCTCTTAATTTAGCCAAAAAGACATTAGAAGTTTCACTCCAAAGCGCCGGTGGCGTGCTAGCTTGTGCCGGTAAGGCTGGAGAGTGGTTGGGAAATTTAGCAAACGAGCTAAAAGATGAGGCCAAAAAGGCGAAGCTTTCAAAGGTAAATGAAGAGCAGGCTAAATTTGACGGCGCACAGATCATCTCAAGTGATCTAGTCAAAGATATCGTCGCTAAACGCTTAAAAACAGAGGCTGACAATGTTGAATTTAGTCAAATTTACCTAGGCAAGATGGAGGCGTTTAACAAAGCTAGCAGGGAGTATTTTTACGAGGCGAAGGCTAAATTTAACGACTTTTTATATTGTTTTAAAATAGCAGCCGGCAACGGAGAGATACTTAGCCTAAAAATAAAGAGTTAAATTTGATAAAATAGCGAGCAAAACCAAAAAGAGGCAAAGATGAAAATTTTAGTCGTTGAAGACGAGATAGACCTAAACAACGTCATCACAAAGCACCTTAAGAAAAACGGATATAGCGTCGATAGTGCGTTTAACGGCGAGGAGGCGATGGACTTTACCGCCGTGGCGCACTACGACCTCATAGTGCTTGATATCATGATGCCGGTGATGGACGGCCTTACATTTTTGCAAAGATCGCGCGCCGCAAAGCTTGCGACACCTGTGCTGATACTAACGGCAAAAGACGATGTGGACGACGTCGTAAAGGGGCTCGATGCGGGCGCGGATGATTATTTGGTAAAGCCATTTGACTTTAAGGAGCTACTAGCTAGGGTACGCACGCTCATTCGCCGAAATAGCGGCAATACGGCTAATGAAATTTATGCAGGCGAGCTAAAGGTCGATCTTTCTAAAAAGTCAGTTGAATTTGGTGGTGAGCAGATAGAGCTAACTGGCAAAGAGTATGAAATTTTAGAGTTTTTGATGTTAAATAAGGGCAGAATTTTAACCCGCGATCAGATCAAAGAGCACGTCTGGGACTTCGACTACACGGGCGGCTCAAACGTCATCGACGTGCTTATTAAAAATATCAGAAAGAAGCTCGGCGAGTGCGAAATAATCCAAACCAAAAGAGGGCTTGGCTATGTTGTTAAGGATTAAACAAGCGCTTGCAAACATACCAATAACGGCGCGCGTAACGCTTTGGTACTCGTTTTTTATCATCGCTATCGTGGCGGCGCTCATCGCTATCTCAGCGGTTGTTGCGGATGAAATTTTTGAAGATGTGAGCCAAAAAAAGCTAGCTAAATCAGTCACTAAAATCGCCAATGATACGGAAGAATTTGAACCTTATGATGATGGGATATTTTTTATAAAATACAGCGCAAACAGCGAAGTGCTGGGCGGTTTAGTGCCTAAAAATTTTGATGGCTCGCTTAAGATGGATAGTGGCGAGGTGAGATACTATGAAAACGGCGAAAACCGCTTTTACTACTACGACATCGCGGCCAAAGGCAAAAAGGTCTGGATCAGAGGCATCATAAATGCGGAGAGATTTTTCAAAAAAGAGGGGCTATTTTTGCTGGCCCTTGGCGTCTTTGTGCCGGTTTTATTTGCCTTTGTACTTTATGGTGGCTACAAAACGATAAAAAATGCCCTAAAACCAGTCGCCACGATGTCTAAAACTGCGCTTGAGATAGGCAGCAGCCGGGACTTTTCAAAGCGTATCGACCTGCCTGCTGGCAAAGACGAGCTGCACGCGCTTGCGAGCGTTTTTAACCAGATGCTTGACTCCCTTGAGAAGGTCTATCAAAGCGAAAAACAGCTCACCTCAGACGTCTCGCACGAGCTGCGAACGCCGCTATCTGTCATCATGGCTGAGAGCGACTACGCTAAAAACTACTCACAAAATTTGGACGAGGCCAAAGAGTCACTGGAGGTCATCTCTAGGCAGTCAAGGAAAATAACTTCGCTTATAGATCAAATTTTGGAGCTCTCAAGACTGGAGGCTGGCAGAAATTTAGAGCTAAAACGCATAAATTTAAGCTCTATCTTGCAAAATTTAGCCACCGACTATGAGAAGCTAGCAGACGCAAAGGGGCTAAAATTTAACTGCGTGGTAGCACTAGGTGCCGTAATCCTCGGCGATGAGCTGATGATATCAAGGCTGGTGGATAACTTTTTAAGCAACGCACTAAAATTTGCCTTAACCAAAATAGAACTAAATTTAAGCATGTCAAAAACACACGTACTTTTGTCTGTAAAAGACGATGGTGCGGGTATCTCTAAAAAAGATAGCGAGCTAATCTGGAATAAATTTTATCAAGCTGATAGCTCAAGAAATAAAAGCCTAAACACAGGTAGTGGTCTTGGCCTAGCTATTGCTGCAAACATCGCTAAAATTCACGGCGCAAAGCTTGGCTTAAAAAGTGAAGCTGGAGCTGGGAGCGAATTTTGGGCTGAATTTGAGCTTGTAAATTTAAAAGAAGTGAAAATTTAGGCAGTTTGTTAAGACAAAATTTACGCAATAGCAAACAAATATGAGCATAAATTTAAACGCCGCATAAAATGATGTCTATATTTTTAAAGCAAAGTTAAATTTATAAACTTTTTACAGAAATTTCATGGTTAGGTTGCTTCAAAAGAGCTCTGAGAGCGTACTCATATCATAAGCATTAACAAAGACTTCAAAGCTACGAGATAGATGAAGATAGTAGCGGTTGAGGTCTATATAGTAAGTAAAGCATTAAGATGTCTGATTTAAAGCTCACTTAAATGGCTTTTAAAAGAATTTGTAAAAAGATGTTTTGCAAAGTAATGTAAAGAATTTTTGTCACTTTGTTTTTGAGCAAAGCTTGCTCTAACTGCAAATTAACCGCACTTCTCAGTGCCTTTTTATAACTTTGATATCTAACAAAATTTACAAAATTTGGCAGAGAGCTACAAGTAAAAACAAAAAAACAAAAATGCAGAAGGCACTAAATTCAGTGCCTTCCTTTTATCTCTATCTTTCGCCAAGTTTGCCACATGCATCAGCACGACATCTACTGCAATGCGACATTTGATTTATGTCACTACCTATTGATCTACGGATGCGGTGGATCTCATCAGTTGAAGGGGATTTTAAATTTTCAAAAGGCGTATCATGCACCGGTATCATCGCCATGCAGTTCATTATGTCAGCTCCCCACTGCTTTGCCTTTGCCGAGATGCTTTGGACGTGGTCCATATTGACACCAGGGATGACAACGGTGTTTATCTTTACTAACATGCCAGCCTCTTTTAGCTTGCGGATGCCCTCGTCCTGGCGCGCTAGCAGTATCCTAGCAGCCTCCTCGCCGTAGTAGTTTTTATCCTCATACCTTACCCACGAATATACCTTCGAGCCAACATCTGGCGTCACGGCATTAACCGTCACTGTCACGTGGCTCACGCCAAGACGCACGATCTCATCCACATGCTCAGGCAGCGCTAAGCCATTAGTTGAGAGGCAGAGTAGGGCGTTTGGGAAGTAGGACTTGCACTTTTCAAAGGTTGCTAGCGTCTTGTCAGCGTCACACATCGGATCGCCAGGACCAGCGATGCCGATGGCGGAGATGTCTTGTCTAAATTTAAAGAGCTTTTCTAAAAATTTCACCGATTCATCTGGCGTTTGCACCTTTGCCGTTACGCCAGGGCGATTTTCATTAGCGCAGTCATATATGCGGTTGCAGAAGTTGCACTGGATGTCGCAGTGAGGGGCAACTGGCAGATGCACGCGTCCGTAGTTGGCGGATGCTTTTTTGTTAAAGCATGGGTGGTTGTCTAGTTCAGCCTTAGTGCGAAAGATCATTAGCTCTTTTTCCTTCCAAATTTAATAGCATTTGCATGGCAGACATTGAGGCAGTCACCGCAGTTTGTGCAGTTTATCTCATCAGGTCTCGTCCCCATTTCGCACTTACGCAAGCACGCGTCACAGTCGTCACAGGCACTTGTTTTATAGACGAGAAATATCGAAAATTTACGCAAAATTTCAAGCACGCCACCTGATGGACAGACAAAACGACACCAAAGGTTAGCTACGATCAGTGAGGCTAGCATGACCGAGATGATGATCACCGTGCGAGTGACCCACTCCCATTCGCCAAAGCGAAGTGACAAAGTAAGAGCGGTTAGGTACTCATCGCTCGTTCTTATAGGTATCATCATGCGAGGATTACCCCAGATGAAATAGACCCAAAGGCTGATTGCTATGGCAATTAGCATGCCTATTTGAGCGATTATCAGCTTTTTGCTGCGAATTTTTAGCTTGAAAAAGGCAAATTTACCAAGCATTTGATTGACAGAGCCTGCTGGACAGGCCCAGCCACAAAATGCCCTACCAAAGAGGATGACAAGCGCTGGGATAAATAGCCAAAATCCAAAAAACAGCGATGTGATCCGCCCCCAACAGGTGATGATAGGGCAGTTTTGGCAATTTACAAATGGCACTACAAAAGGGCATCTAAAAATGCCGTAATACGTCCATTGACCGATGCCTGCTATGAAGATGATCTGCACTAGGCGTCTTATCTTTGTTGTGGGAGAGTTTTAAATTTACATTGCCGCATGCACTGCTATTAGAGCATGCGCTATTACAGCTACTACACATCTTTTACACCAAACCTTTCTATAAGCTCTAGCCCACGCGCTGAATAAATGGAGGTAAAGCCATGTTTTTCAAAAATTTCTTGCCCTTCAGTGCCGCAAACAAAGTCTGCAAAGTCATTTGCGAGCCTTTCATCTTTTACATATTTCATTATATTTAGCGTAAAAATGAGCGGTCCAGGCGGGATGAGCTTTTCATCGATGGGCATATACTCGATCTTGTCTTTGAACCTATCGTGTGTTGTTAGGCGCTTTTCGATGATCGAGGCATCGCCCTTGCCATCAACTAGCTCGCGCATAATATTTATGACGCATGATCCGTTTGCGACTAGGTTTTTCATCACCGCATCAGTAAGGTTTGAGTTTTTAAGATCCCTTTGACGGGGCCACTGCCAGGGGGCGATGATCTAAGAGGCAGCATCACTCTAACTCCTGGCTCAGCAAGGTCTTTTAAGTCGCGAATGCCAGCAGGGTTTCCTTTTGGCACGACTAGGACGTAGTCGGTAAAGCATAGTGGCCTAAAGTGAAGGCTAAGGTCAGCTTTGCGAAGTTTTTTAGAAAGCTCTAAAACCCTTGCTCCAAAGAGCTCGGTCGTGCTTTGAAGTGCTAAAAGCGACTTGCCAAGAGCACCAGCAAATGCGCCAGTGTATTGGATATTGTGCCCTGTTCTTGCCTCGTAAATGGCATTTAGCTCATTAAATGCTTCAGATAGGCCACCGCACGACCAAACTTGAAGCGAGTCAGACTTAAAGGGCGTAAAGCCAGCTAGCATCGTTTGCGGAGTGGCAACAGCAGCTGTGGCTAAAGCACCTTTTAAAAAGCCACGGCGTGATATACCGGTTTGTTTTAATTCCATGAAATCTCCTTTTGGGATTTAAGAAATGTAAATTTGATATTTTCGGCACGCGAAACTTGTGAAATTTGACTTTTGAAATTTGCAAAAATGGTAGTTGAAGGTAAATTTATGCAAATGTAAATCGCAACTGCGACCAAATTTGGTGTAATTATAACCAAAAGTAAGTTTAAAAAGCGAGATAATTTTAATGAGATAAAAAATTTATATTGTAAATTTAATGTCTAAAAAATAATTAAGGTTTTAATTATTAAATCGTAAAAAATATTGTAAAATACTTCCTTTATTTTAAATGGAATTATATTCACAAAATGGAGGTTTATCTTGAAAAATAACAAATTCGGTATTTCTATCGCTTTGGCAAGCATTTTATGCGCTTGTGCAAATGCGCAGGTTATGGATATAGGAACGAATTATTATAGGGATTATCTTGATTTCGCGCAAAATAAGGGAGCTTTTGCTCCACAAGACGCTCCGCTAGAATTTGCGCAAAGAAACGGCGACAAATTCACGTTTGATAAAATCCCAAATAGCGGCGCTAGGAATAATAAAGGAAATTTTACTTCACTCGGACGAAATTTCGTCGTAACGGCGAACCATACGTTAGATGCTGCCGCGGCTAGTAATTTTAACGAAAATAGGGGATGGTTTGGTAATACTAAATACGAATATCTAACATCACATATGGCAACTTCTACGGAAAAATTATACAACTCCGATACCACTTATATGCGAACGACTAAATACATCGTAGAGGGACAAATAGATCCGATAGACGTACCGAATTTAGATATTTCAGGTGATAGCAGGGCGACTGATGAGGCTAATATAGATAAAATACAAAACTATTTAAATGATATAAAAAATAGCGGCGGCGCTAGAGGCGATAACGTTCTTGCCTATCAGGCGGGTACCGGAGCGCTCGGGCTAGAAAAACCGAAAATAGATACCGATGGATATAGCGACGTCGTAAGCGCAAGAGAATTTGAAGATCAAAATATCGTTAATCAGGCTTTGGGCGGAAGCGTAAACGAAATAAGCACGCATTATTCGGCTAATTATAAAACGCATATCTCGAGTATAAATAGGCCCGGCATTTATATGTTTATGACCTCTGATAGGGTTTTTAGGAACAGGCTTTTGCCCGGCGATAGCGGTTCTGGATTTTTCGTATACGATACGGTAGCGCAAAAATGGGTTTTAGTAGGGGTTTTATCGGCGGTCGCCGATAATAGCAATCACGCCTCAATCGTAACAATGAGAGATTTTAGCGACTATAGGAGAAATTATGAAAATTTAGTCAGCGGTTTAAACGTCTCAAATGCCCAACTCGTAAGAAATAAAGATAATATATTTAACGCCGCAAACGGTTCAAACATTACGCTAAATTCTAACCTTGACTTAGGCCACGGCGGAATCGTCGTAAATAGCGGAAATTTTACCCTTCTAAACGGTATCGGAAGCAATAAAATAACTAGACTTGCTGGATTTGACGTAGCTAGCGGCGCAAGTTTGAGCTTAAACGTAGCGGCCGATACTAGCGTACATAAAATCGGCAAAGGAAGTTTAATCGTAAATTCTAGCGGTAATAAAACCTTAAGATTAGGCGACGGTATCGTGGATATAAGAGCCGTAAACGCTTTTGAAAAAATTTATTTAACGAGCGGTAGAGGCTTATTAAGACTCGGCGTAGACGATAGTTTAAACGATAAAATTTTCTTTGGAAACGGCGGAGGAAAGCTTGATTTAAACGGATTCGATCAAATTTTTAGTAACGTTTCGGCTAATTCAAACGCCGCTAAAATCACGAATTTATCCGCTCAAAAAGCAACGCTTAAAATAAACGGCGAAAGCGACAAGGATACTATATTTCATGCGAGCGTAGATAAAAATATAGACGTAAAACACGATGGACAGGGACGAGAGCTTGTATTTGACGGCGGTTTTGATATAGACGGAAGCCTGACTCTAAACAACGCCAATGTGACTTTGCAAGGGCACCCGACCGCTCATGCTACGGCAGATAATAGCATTTTAACGCAAACGGTAAAGGATAAAATAGCCGCCGCCGGTTTAAGCGAACCTTCGTATATGGATTTAACTCGCCCCTCTACGCTATCGCAGCCTGATTGGGATAAACGAAAATTTAATGCGAAAGAGGGCATAAAAATAAACTCTTCAGAACTTACGATAGGTAAGGACGCGGACGTAAATAGCGATATAGAGGCGAAAAATTCCGTTATAAATTTAAGCGGCGAATTAACTCACTATATCGATAAATTCGACGGCTCAAATACTTATGACGACGGCTTAAAATACCGCCAAGACGTAGAAAAAGGAAATTTGCTAGTTAAAGACGTAAGCTTTAAAAATAAAATCGTCATGGATAGCGACAGCATGCTAAAAGTAGGCGGCACGACTACAAAGCTAAGAGAGCTTGTAGTAAACGGCAAAAATACGGCTCCTGCTCGTAGCATAGCGGCTGGAAGCGGTAAATTAGAAATAGAAGATTTAGAGGTTAGCGGAGCAAATAAACTAACCTTTGACCCCGATACGACCGTAACAAAAAATTTAAATATTAAAGATTTCGGCAACGCAAACGAGCCGATTTTGGACTTTAAAAAGGTTTTGACGCTTGGCGCTGGGATGAAATTTAATATCGACTTTACGGCTGCTTTGGAAGGGCAAATGACGGCCGATAAAACCTATACGCTAGTAAGCGCTACAAATATCGTAAATGAAGGTGCAATATTTAATACCGAGCAAAAAATCGGTGATCTTTTTACAACTTATACTATAAAAGACAATAAAGTCTTGATGAGTTTAAATAAAACTGAAAAGCCTGAAACAAAGCCTGAAACAAAGCCTGAAACAAAGCCTGAAACAAAGCCTGAAACAAAGCCTGAAACAAAGCCTGAAACAAAGCCTGAAACAAAGCCTGAAACAAAGCCAAACGATAATAATCATCATAATTTACGAAACGGGCTTCGTGTGGTAAATTTTAGCGAAAGACAAAACAAGATCCTAAATATGCTAAAAAATACGCCTGAATACGAAAATGCCGTTCAAAGCGGCGATATGGAAACGATAAAGGGTATGGCGCTAAAGGCGGAATCCGATATGAATGAAATTTCGGCTTCGTCTTTAAAAATCAGCGCTAAGGCTCTGCAAAGCAACAACGATCTAATCAACTCAAGATTGTCGCGAATTATACAATTAAGAGCAAGGGCCGATATCTCTCGATTTAGTCTGGCTGGGCTTGAGAGCGACTTTAAACCGACTGCTGCGATGGCTTATGAGGCGGCTGAGGCGGATAGGCCGAGAAATAACTTCTGGGCGAACGTAAACGGAGCGTACTTTAAAGATAAAGATAGCAGCGGAGATTTAAAATTTTACGGTACTAATATCGGCTACGACAGGAGCTACGACGAATTTATTTTGGGCGCTAGTGCGGGCGTGAGCAAGGCTAAATTTAACTCTGGCGCCATGAGCGACGATGCTAAAATTTACAGTTTTGGAGCGTATGGAGTTTTTGAGCGAGACGCTCACGAGATACAGAGCAATTTAAATTTAGCCTTCGTAAACTCTAAGCGCAGCTTAAATGATTTACAAAAGGCTAGCGTAAGAAGCACGGGTATCCTTTCGAGCAACTACTATAAATATAAAATTTCGCTCGGATCAAACGGCGAATACGCTCAGGCTATCAAGCCCGTACTTGCGCTAGAATTTGGCGCAAACGGCGCAAACGGCTTTAAAAACGATAGATACGATCAAAAAGACATAAACGACTTTAACGTAGCTTTGGGAGTCGGCGTCGAGTATGTGTTAAATAGCGATAAAAATGCATTTGCGGTACAATTTTTGTTAAAACAAAATGTCTATAACTCTGACGATAAATCTTACATTTCGCTAAATAACTCAAACGAATACGTCGACTACAAGCTCAACAACAACAAACCGGTCTATAAACTAAATTTAGCGGCAAGCACGGAGTTTAGCAAAAATTTTGCAGTTTCTTATCAGCTTAGCGGGATGCTAGATAACGATAGAAGCTACGGCGTAAGCGGCGGTATGAAACTAGAATATAAATTTTAAGATATTAGATCAAGGTGAATAAAAGTTCACTTTGATTCTTAAATCAAAAGCAAAATAGTCTCAAAGTTTAGATTTTAGAAGATTAAAGATTATAAATAAAATAAAAAGTGGTGGGTTCACCAGACTTCAAATTTATTCATATAATGCCATATTTACCGCCATTTTATGCAATATTTTAATAAACCACATTAAAGCAACCACACGATTAAGTTGTGATATAACCTTAAAAATATAATAACAAATCTAAGCCACGCTAAACACCAGATAATCCCTAAAAATCGTAGTTTTTTAGTATTTTATAGTTTTTACACTTTTTTATAGTTTTTTAACTCCTTTAAAAAAACTAAAATACCCCCGTATTATGGCTTTTAAGAATTATATTTATAAGAGTTTGTTAAATTTTTTATTTGTATATGCTAAGTAAATTTTAAGCTATATAAAATCTCGTAAAAAGTCCTATAAGTCGGACTAGACCACTCATTAATTAAAGCTATTTAAGTTTTAGACATATCCTTAAAAATAAAAGTTAATTTTAACCACTTCTTTTATGAAATCTAACAAAATTTTAAAAATTACCAACAGCTCGCACACAGCTTAGTAGAGTTAGTATTACAGAGTTTTAAAACCAAAAATCACATTAGAAAAAGGAGAGCCGATGTATATCACACAAATCGAAAATGATGAATTTTTAACTCCAACACAGCTTAAAAGTCTTTTAGGGCTTAGCATACCCACACAAGCAAAAATGAGAGCTAGACGCGGTTGCTTTGCAAAAGATACCAATCCACTCCCGTTTTTAAAGTTAGGTGCTAGGGTGCTTTATCGCAAAAGCTCAATTGAGGAGTGGCTAAAATCAAAAGAGAGTAGTAAAAAGGTGGATGAAAATGAAGGATGAAATGGGGGCAAATGCCCCACTTAAAAGCAGTGATGACATTATAACAAAAGTAGCTAAAAATGCCATAAAACTAAGCAAAAACAAGCTTTTGGCTCACGAAGTTTCGTGGCTCGTGCCAAATTTCTTATACAAAAATAGCCTTGTGATGATTTATGCTGCAGCTGGCAGTGGCAAGAGCTGGTTTGCCTACGCTCTTGCAAACTTAATCGCTAAAAATAGCACTATAAATGTCTGCTATATTGATGCTGATAATGGACTAACAACGCTTAAAAATCGCAATGTCACGCAAATTCTAGACAAGCAGAATTTTAAACTCATAATGCTAAATGGTGCTGAGAATAGCGATATATTTAAAAAGCTAAAAACGCATGATTTAAGCGATACTTTCATTGTGATTGATAGCATTCGCAACTTTATGAGCCGTGTTAATCTAATCTCAGATAGTGAAGTTTTAGCCTTTTTAAATGACTTGCAACAGATGAGAAACAACGGAGCCACTATCGTTTTTTTACATCATCAGCCAAAGCAAACGCAAGGCGAGAATAACAAACTTTACAAAGGTGCAACCGCTTTTGCTGATAGTGTTGATGAAGCATACTATCTTTGTAATGTCGGCAGTGATAAAAATGAGTTTTTGTTTTACCTAGAGCCACAAAAGTGTCGCGATGAGACGAAACAAACAGCTTTTAGGCTCACGCCAAATGATTTTTGTCTAAGTGTTTTAGAACAAAGAGATATTGAAATTTTAACGCTTAATGACAAAGAAAAAATCACACTCTCTCTCGTGCGTGAAGTGATAAACTCATGCAAACAGATAAATCAAAGCACATTAGCTAAAAAAATTTTAGCTCTAGCAAATGAGCGGTCTTATGAGACGATAGGTAAAAACTCACTTTGGAGTTTGCTAAATAAATTTGACGGAGTTTATTTTAAAATCACTCACGACGCAAACAAAAATCAAAAAAATTTCACGCAAATTTTATAGAGAAATTTTAAAACTTTTTGCAACTTTTTTAAAAGAGCGTAAAAAGTTTTTCCCTTTTTTTAAAAAAACTTGTTTTTTTAAAAAATCTTTATCTAACGCCCAAATCTGGGGCTTTTGATAAAAAAGTGATATATAAAAGGGGTTATCCTGCCACTTTACACGTTATCTTTTTTTACGCTAATATCTTTTTTGGTTACGCAAAAATATTTTTACAAAATTTAGGAGCTAGTTTGAATTTTAAAAATTATGATGATGAACTTAAAAAAATAAAAGCAGGTAAGACTCGCAGTGAAAAATCATTTCATCAGCATATATTTTTTGGAGGCTCGACTAAATTTTCAAGCTCTCAGGTAAAAAATGCAACTAATCCACGAGGCAGTAAGCAAGTTGTTGTTAAAATGATTTCAAACTTACCTAAGAGCTCAGTAAAAGGTGTATCGACTACACTTTGCAAAACGCACACGATGGCTTATGTGTAAATGAAAAAGGGGAGAGAGTTGGCAGTGATAAAGTCATGCGTGAGTGGGGCAAGGACTTTGACACAAATAAAAACTTACGTGACGCTTGGCATTTGGTTTTTTCTATAAAAGAGCCAATTGACTATGAGCGAAAGTTAAAGGCTTTGGAGGCTAGTGTGCGTGAGACTATGGGGACAAATTTCTTTGGGCATAAGTACGTCTGTGTGCTTCACACTCATCAAAACAATCCGCACGTGCATGTGGTACTAAATAAGCGAAGCAATTTTACAAAGAAAAAACTACACTTTGACAGCAGGTCTGAGATAAGTGAATTTTTTGATAATGTTTGCACTAGCTTTGCCGTCTCTCTTGACTCTCGTGGGCTTGATTATGACAATAAGCACTCACTGCAAAAGGATTTAAAGCAGGAGTTTAACCGCCTTAAAACTAGCGTGAAGCTTGAGACTGACGAATACACTACAAAGGATAAAATTAACGATTATTAAGATAAAAATAGCGAAATGATGACGGCTAGTGCGAAGCGTTTGCAAGTTTATCGTGATGAGTTTTTAGAAGCTAGTAAAAAGCACAATGAGCTATTTGAGCTGTTTTTGCTCGAGTATAGAAAAATAGCAAGAAGCGATTTAAGCTCGGTTGTGAGGTCAAGGCTTTAAAGCAGGAGCTTCGTGAGAAAGAAATTTTATTAAAGCGAGAGATGAGAAACTATAAACGCCTTGAGTTTCGCTCTAAGCAAACTGAAAAAGCACAGCTTGAAAATTTTGCGGATATGTCAAAGTCTTTGGCTCTGCTTGAAAATTTTACTTACAACTACACAAAGCTTTTTCCAAAAAATAGGGGCGCGAGCAAGTCTGATGTGATGATGTTTAAAAGTGCCAAGCGTAGCATTGCTGTGCTTAGAGAATGCAAGGATGATCTATCACGCAAATACTTTGATGATAGCTTGGTTACTACTCGTTTGGTCGGTGGGTCGCAGAGCTTGTTTAAGCTTTCTGAAAAACTAGAAATTTTAGACAAAAACTTGCAAATTTTAGCTAGTTCAGGGCTTGGTGCTGACGAGGCTAGTGCGTTTGAGAAGCGACTAAAATCAAATCAAGAGTTTATAACTGAGCTTTGCAAGGACAGGCTTGGCTATGTCGAGCGAACGCTTTTAAAAGGGGATGAAAAAGCTAAAAATGATTTTTTAGTGCGTGAGTATTTTAAGGGCGTAGAGGTGCTTGGCATTAAGCCTGATGAACGGCTCGTGGCTTTAAAACCGAAGCCAAAACTAATGAGCGAGAGGCTGTCAAATTCTAGGGTAAATACTCAAGCAAAGTCTATCGAGAGCGGTAAAAATAAGGGATTTGAGCATGAATTTTAAAGTATTTTGCTTTCATCTACACCCAAGCCCTTAAAAAATTCTATCCCCTTTTGCTTAAATTCTTCTGGGCTTAATGACTCAATTTCGCCACGCTCGTATCGTTCCATTAACTCTAAAAAGTCCTTAGCTTCTGCTTCGTTTAATTCTGCGTCTTGACGTGCAGTGTCATATAGCTCGATATCTGTGTGTGGAGCTAGGCTTTTGATTTCACCGAGTTATTGTATATGGACTGCGTTTCTTGCGGTGTCAACTCTTCTTTTATGCTTATTCTTACTTCCATCATAGATTGTCCTTTGTTTGTTTTTGCGCAGTCTTCTCTATGTCTATTTTGGCATTGCTATTTTGCATTTCCTTTGACAGTAATTTAAAATTATAGCATATTTTACTATGTTTTCTTTTATGCTTTTTGCACATTTTGAACTTTAAAAGAGCATTTTAAGACATAATAACGTATTAAGAGTAGAGTAACTTTTTAATCTACTAAGAAAATTTTAAAAAAATGAGCACTTTTTGATTTGTTTTTGATTGGTTATTTTGATTAAGAAATAATAAAAGTGTTTAAAACAAAATATCATATTAAATAAAAATATATAAAAATAAAAATATTAAAACAAGTAAAAAAGCATTAATTTTTTACATATACTTTTTCATTTCTTAATAATTATTTCAGATTGAGCTATTTTTGTAACCTTAAAGCTTGTTCTAAAAACTCTCTTGCTTTTTTTGTTTATTTACATAATCAATAAACTTCTTTTTCATCCATCAACTCTAGCTCTCCACGCTTGTACTTAGATAAAATTTCAGTCAAATCGGCTTTGTCGTTTTCACTTAAATAATCTCCGCAATCTTGCCAATCTACGCTCATCTCAGGATCTAGCTTGGCTACTTCTATGAGTGCGTTTTGCAGTATTTCTTCTATTTCTATGGTTGCTTTGCAGTTTATTGTTATTGTCATTTTAGTCCTTTATAGTTTTTCAACTATATATTTTTGATACCACTCATCAGCTTCTAATTCATTCAAATCCGCCTTATATGCTTCATCAAATATAGAGTATAGCTCACTATACTTCTTGTCTTTTTGTATGATAGTTTTTATCTCTGTGGTTTGTAAAGATGTTATTTTCATGCCTTTTACACGATTAGATCTATTATTTGCATTATAATTTGCACCATAAAAAGCATAACTTCTGCGATTTATAAAATCACTTAGTGTATTTATATCCAACCGAGTTGTGGCAAATACACAATATGAGTTTAAATTATCACTTTCTAACAGGTGCTGTCCCAAGTGTCTTGTAACAGGCTCTAATTCCATTTGTCTTTGACCTGCTTTATTTGAAAGTGTAGCTTCAAGTAATAGCGTGTGTTTTGGATAGTGTTTGGTTTTTTCATATTCATAAACAATATCTGCTTTGCCACCACCTGCGTGGGATTTTGGTAATAAATTTGCATCAAGACTTAATTTCATATAGTCTAAAATTTTGCCCTTTCTTTCGCTGATTTTATACCATACAATCCCTAAAACATACTCAAACAAAGTATAAACTTCGGCATTATCTGTGATATACTCTTTAATTTTGCTATCATCTCTATTTTCAAAATTATCTAACAATTCTATCAGGTTTATATCACTAAATTTCTCATCAATTAACTTATTAAACCTAGCGTAACGCTCTTTTTCAAGCTCGTTTATAGCATCACTAAGATTATCGATACTTAGCCCTAACTCGCTGTTAATTGAGCCAATAATTGTATCATCATCTATTATTAACACTGATGAAATCTCATTTAATTCACAGTCATCTTGCAATAAATCACTCTTTTTATAAGCATCATTATATAGTTCATCAATTACACTATTAAAAAAATGTTTTGGAACAATATCGAGTTCTATTTTGCTATCTCTAAACAAAAATATATCACTAAGCCCCATATATCTGCGATTTAAATCAAAGTAATCATAAAGTGTGGCTTTTGCTTTAAACAGGTGCATTGTTTTAAAAAATGCTGTTTTTAGGTCGGCTTCATTTGCAATATCGTTAAAGATAGTAAAATTTAAGACTTCATCAAGCTCTTTTTTAATCTTATTCTCTGTTGTTCTAGGTTTAAAAATATAGCTATTCCACCACTTTTTTAAGTTTAGTTTTTGTATAGACAAAAATAATTCTGTAAGGGAATTTTCATCTTTATTACCATCTAAAAAGACATTTTTTAAAGCCAAAAATACTCTAAAATATGGCAAATCAAATGTAGCACTTTTTCTGTTCATACCTATTTCAATAATAGCGTTTTTGCTAACACTGGAACAATTTAAAAACCACTCTAATGCATCTTTGTAATTTTGCATTGAAAGAAGCCTGTTTATAATAATTTCATCAATGCTAATTTTATTTTTTCGCAGTCGTGAAATTTGATTAGAGATAAAATCTGTATATTCGGCATTAGTGCAAAGTGGCAATAAATATGCAAATTCATCATCACTTAAATATTCGTGGCGACTTAGCATATATAAAGTAACAATAAAAGGCCTTACTACGCTATTTTCTATTTTATAGTTGTTGGTTTTTAAAAGTTGTTTTAGATAGACAAAGCTATCTTTTGAAATCTGTAAGGCATTGTCTATGCTAAAATCTCCGTCCTTACTAATCTGCAAAACTCTAATCCCAGCATTTGTTAGCTTTCTATTATTTGTAATAAGCCCCAATTCAACTAGTCCTGATGTTTTTTCTCTTGCATCCTTATCTTTTCTTGTTGCACTTCCATCTACAAATTCGTTTTGTTTTAAAAAGTCATAATATCTATCTTGCAAAGAACTATTTCCATTCCAAACTTCTTTTTGATTTTGTGGTAGTTGCCAAAATTTATCTAGCAAATCAAGTTGAATTTCAATAGTCCTATTAAATTTTTCAGTCCTAAAACTTGTAGTTCCCAAGTTCCAACAATAGCTTTTATATGCAAATTTCCCCATTTTTATCCCTAATAATTTGTTATTAAAACTTCATCACTAAAACCGCTTTTATCTTTTATTTGGTAATTTGAATTTGAATATTTGTGCCTTAAATGGTGCGTACTAAACTGCCTTTTTTCTAGCCAAGATAGCAAAATTTTATTTGTTTTCCCTTTGCTTGTTAATACATTTGAAATGGCAAATTTTATCCCCTTTTTATCTAAGTTATCAATAAATTTAAGCAAATCAAGCTCGTCTTTTTCGCTCCAACCGCCATTTTCGTTATAACTAGCACAAGTTATTAAATATGGTGGGTCGATATATACAAAATCATCTTCGCCAAGTCTTTTAGTGTCAAAATTTCTAAAATCAAGACAAGAAAACTCACGACTTTGCTCTTGTAATCTAGTCATAAACCTAAGTAGCTTTTCTTGCATTTTAGCGTTAAAATCACGTTTGCCAACAGGTAGGTTAAACTCACCATTTGCGTTAAATCTTATTTGGTTATTAAAGGCATAAACTATTGCAACATAAAGCATTATGCAGTAGGCTTCATCTATTATATTCTTGTCGTTTAACTCATTTCTAAGCCTCAAAAAACCATTTTTGTTATACTCTCCAAGCCCCTTGTTGCTCGTGCTTTTATAAAATTCATAGCCATTTTTGCTACTTAGCGAAAGGTTGTATTTTTCTATTATTTTATAGACCGAACTTAGTAAAATTTCAGGCTTTTGAGTGCTAAAAATTTTATAAAGTTCGTGTAGTTGTGGGCTAATGTCATTATAAATTACTTTGTGGCTTTTAACATTTATGCCGACATTTGCTCCACCGCAAAATAAATCTATAAATGTGTTTATTTTTTTTGGAAAAAGAGGGAGAAGTTGTGGGAGTAGCTTAAATTTACCGCCTGTATAGTTAAGCGGTGAAGCTATGAGACTTCGCACAAAAATAGCCTTTCAGCATTGTCTTTTATCTCTGATTTGCCTGTGCTAAACGCCTTATATTTTTGTAAAAATACCAAGACCTTGCCTTTTTTGCCAAGTGTATCCATAATGACTTCGTCGCTGATTTTTGCATTTGAGCGATCGTTTCCTTTATTTGCCATGTTATTGTATGAAAACAAGATGTATTTTGCTTGGGTATTTTCTATTAAATCCGCAAAAGCTTCATTTGCATTAGCTCCGCAATATTGGCTTTTTATCGCCAATCTATCCATCTTTTTTGCGACACCACTTACCTTTGGCTTCTGCCATGTTGCTACATTTTCTAGCAGGTGGTAGCTGTCGCTGTATTGTCTTGAGTTATAAGGTGGGTCTATATAGACAAGGTCTGCACTAATCTGCCTAGCAAGTTTGTTTGCATCTTCATTAAAACAGCGATTTTTAGGGTTGTTTTTGCTATTTACAAGTGGTATAGCTAGGGTTATGTTGTCTGTTAAAATCGCCCCTTTTCTATATGCATCATAATGTCCGCAAGTAGCTGCAATTTTGTCCATTGCGTAAAGTAAAGAAGTGATTAAAATCGCTCTTTCTCGTTCATTTATTTCGCCATTTTTAAATTTATTCTCAATATTTTCACGAATGTAACCTATTTTAGAACAGACTTTTTTGCTAAAATATGTGTTGCTAAAATTTTCACTCATATAGTTGCTTTCTAACTCGTTATAGTTGTTAAATTCTTTTAAAATTTTAGCTATTTTTGTCTTGTCAAATGGTTCTGAGCCAAACCAAGCTAGGTTGCAAATAAAGTTGCTTTGCATTAGGTCGTTTGTTATGATAATTTTGTCGTTAAAAGCAGAGGCAACTGATCCAGTCCCAGCAAAAATGTCCGCTACAACGTCTATTTTGCCACAGTTTTGACGGACTACGTCCAGTATAAAAGGCCTCAGTTTGGACTTATTACCTAGATACCTGCGGTTTTGTATATTAAATGTGCTTAAATTTTTCAACTATCACTTCTTTTTGGTTTTATCTTACATTATAGCAAATTTTGTATTTACCATAATTTAAATCCATTGTTCTTGAAGGCCTTAATAAATACTAAAATAATTTTTATTAAAAAAATTTAAATATTTTATTATTTTTTTGTTGTATTAAGTGGTTATAAAAAAAGTTTAAAAAAATATCTTAAAAAAATAATATGATTTTTTTCTGTCTGTAAGAAAGTTTTAAAAAGTAATATTTAATATTTTATTAAAAAAATAATAAAAAGATTAAATATGCAAGTAAAAATAACAAATAAAAAAATAATAAATGAAAAAAAGTAAAGTAAAAAAATAAAAAAACGCTAATTTTTTTCGCATATAATTTTTAAATTTTTAATGATTGTTTAAGATTAGAGCACTTTTTACTTTTTATACTTATTGAAAAAAATACTAAAAATCAAGTTACAAAAAAACGATATTTATTTGAGTATTTTTTTGGTATATTTATCATTTAATAAAAAGATATAAAAAAACATATTAAAAAAATACAATATATCATAAGAAAAATTTTTAAGAAAAAAATGTATTCTTTTTTTGATTTAACTTTAAATTGGCTATTTTGATTAAAAAAATAATAAAGATATTTAAAAATAAAAATAACATATTAAATAAAAAAATACATTAAAAATAAAAAGTATTAAAATAAGTAAAAAAAACGATAAATTTTCGCATATATGTATCAGAAATTTTTAAGTTTTTGATAGCCATTTCGCTAAATCTATTTTCTTCCCTTTTAGGGGTCTGGGGTGCCCCCAGTGTTAAGTAAAAGTTCAAAATCAGCTTTAGCTGATTTTGATTTACCTATGCAAATTTTGGTCTTTTTTTATAAAAAGACACTATTTGCCTTTCCTTTATACTTTCGTAAGTTTTAATTTTAGAGTAGAAAATAATCCTAATGATACCTTTTTAAAATAAACTACAATTAAATAAAATCAACTATATTGCATAAATAATTGGCATACCACTGCATTAAAGCCCTATTTTGCTCTATTGTAGCCATTTGTCTTTCGTATGCGAATTTTACGTTGTTACGCTCTTTGTGAGCTAGTGCGTTTTCTACTGCTTTTTCGCCTATACCAAGTGATAAAAGTTCGGCTTCGTTTATAGAACAAATCGTCTTAAATGTCGCTCTAAAACCGTGAGCCGTTGCTTTGTTTGAGTATTTGCCATTACCGCCTAGATTTCGTATCGCCTTGCCCATGCTGTCCCTATGCAAATGTCCGTCTTGGCTAAATGTTGGGAATATAAATTTGCTCTCTATGGGACAATAAAGCTTTTGTTCTTTTAAGATTCTTATGGCTTGTGTTGGTAGTGCGATTTGGTGTGAAAAGCCCATTTTCATCTCGTTTGCAGGTATGCTCCAAATACCGTTTTCTAGGTCTATATGCTCCCATTTGGCACTGACTGTATTCATAGGGCGATTTACACATAGTATGTGTAGTTTTAAAGCTCTTTTGGTTTGTAAATCCATCTTATTATCATCTCTTAGGTCGGTCAAAAACTCCTTTAGCTCTACTTCGTTCGTTAATGCCTGATACCTTGTGTCTATGCCATTTTTAGTATTAAAACTGCTTGACGTTGGGAACTGCTTATGCAGTGCTTTTCTAGGGTTGTAGTCGATGTAGCGATCGTAGTTGGCTAGATCAAAAATTTCACCTATATAGTTTATTAGACGGTGTATTGTCTCTAGGTGCGATTTTTGGGGATTATGTGGGTTAAAAAGTGGTTCTAGAACTTCTAAAATATCGCTAAATTTTATCTTTGCTATATCGATGTTAGCAAACCTTGGCAGGATGTACTTTTGCATTTGGCTTTCAATTTTTATAGTGTATGAGGGTGCTAATTTTAGCTTCTTTGTCCTGATGTAGCGACTATATAATACGCCGAAGTTATACTTGTTTTGCTTAAGTTCAGGGTTGTCTTTAAGCCACTTTACCTTTTTAAAGGCATCTTCTCTTGCTTGTTCTATGCCGTATTTGCCCTGTTCGAACCTTTCAAGTTTATGTGCTTTTTGATTAAAAAGAACAAAAAATGTCTTTATACTGCTTGGATTTACCATAATATAAAGCTCTTTTGGGTTACCTACGGCTTTTCGGTATTGCTTCTCTTTTGGCTCTAGCTCTCTTATAATTTTATCAGTTAGGTTTGCCTTTGACACATTAGCCATTTTTTGCTCCATTTTTAAAAACCGCACTAATTTTTTATAACCACATTATTTAACCGCACGGATTTAATGGATTATATCAGATTTTAAAAAAAATTGTAGAGCATTGAAATTGTATCAAAAGACCATATATCAAGACTTTGTAGAGTTTTTGATTTCTATTTGGAGAGTATGAAAAATAAAAAGTGGTGGGTTCACCAGGACTCGAACCTGGGACCATCCGGTTATGAGCCGGATGCTCTAACCAACTGAGCTATGAACCCACAGTTGAAAGAAAATCGTATTATACAAGAAAAAGCTTATCTAAATATAAAAATGATCTTTTTTATGTGGCTCATAAAACAAATAAATTTAAAAGAAAAAGCCCTAACATAGAGCTTGTAAGTTATTTATAATTTTTTATCGCAGCGTCTAAAATCTCTTTTGCAGCATTTGCGTCTTTAAATTCTTTGACTTTAACCCATTTGTTTGGCTCAAGAATTTTATAAGTTTCAAAGAAATTTTTGATCTTATTTAGTGTCGCAGTTGGCAAGTCTTCGTAGCTTTTTATCGCCTCATATCTTGGATCGATCTTTGTAATTGGCACAGCTAAAAGCTTCTCGTCCATACCTGCTTCATCCTCCATCACCAAAACGCCTATCAAGCGGCAAGGGATGACGCTACCAGCTTGGAGCGGATACTCATTTAGCACCAAAATATCAGCTGGATCGCCGTCGGCTGCAAGTGTGTTTGGCACAAAGCCGTAGTTTGCTGGGTAGAACATCGCTGAGTAAAGCACGCGATCAACTACGACTGCACCGCTATCTTTGTCGATCTCGTATTTGATATTTGAGCCATAAGGTATTTCAATTACGGCATTGATTTTGTCTGGGTTTGAGCCAGATTTTATCTTTGAAACGTCCATTTTAATCCTTTGTAAAGCTCCTATCTCGCCAAAAAGTTTTGAGATAATTGCCTAGAAATTTAAGTAAGGGATTATATAAAATCTCGGCTAAATTTGGAGTAAAACGAGAACTTTTGTAAGCTAAATTTTGACTGGCTTATGGCAATAAATTTACTTTATTAAAATTTGGCAGCGATATTTATCGACTGTAAAAATTTAAAGGTGGTATTCGCGTAGTGGTGCTGTTTTTAGATTTTAACCGACTTTAACGAACGACGGATTTTGGTTGCGCGGGAAAAATTAGAATTTTGCTAGTTAAATTTACGTTTTGGAGGATTAAATTTAGAGCGGTAAATTTAAGATAAATTCGGGCGGCGAACCGCCCTAAAACTATTTGATTATTTCGATAGTTTTTATATCGACAGAGGTTTTAAGAAGGTCTTTATCGATCTTACCGAAGATGCGCACCAGGCGTAGTTTCATTGACGCTTATGCCTCTCCAGTCCTCGTTGTTGATCTCGACTTCGATAGCGTCACCATTTTTATCGACGAACTGATAGTGGTCAGGACGAAACTCGGCAACGATCTTGCCCTCAAGCACGACGCGAGCGTCATCGGGTAGCTCTAGGGCTTGTTTTACGGTACTTGCACTTCATGGTGCCTTTGCCGACGAAGCCGCCTGCAGCAAACATAGCGCTTGCAAGAGCTGCTGATAAAAATATTTTTTTAAGCATTGTGTGTCCTTTAAATTTGATGTGATTCTCGAGAATTGTTGAGCGGATTATAATGATATTTTGTAATTTTTTATCAATTTTGACTTATGGGAAGCTTAAATTTAGAGCCTAGCTTGAGGCTCTAAATAATGTTTATAGGCTATTTATGAGAGCTTTGATATCAGCTACGATCTCGTCTATACCGCGTTCACCGTTTACTACATAAAGTAGTTCTTTTTTGCTGTAAAATTCACGGATAGGCACGATCGGATCAAGATATACTTTCATGCGGTTATTAAACACTTCGTTGTTGTCATCAGCGCCTCTTGCACGGCCGAGTACTCTTGCTCTTGCTACATCTTCACTAACGTCTACTTCGATGACGCCTTTAAGAGAAATTTCTTTTTGCTCACTTAATACCTTGTCAAGCTCTGTCATTTGCTCAACGCTTCTTGGATATCCGTCTATTATGATGTTTGATTTTTCTGAGCCTTTAATGGCTGATACGATCGCATTTACGACAACATCAAGCGGAACCAAATTTCCTTTTGAGATAAAGCCATCTATAAGTTTGCCAAGCTCGCTACCGCTAGCAACCTCAGCTCTTAAAAGATCGCCAGTTGAAAAGTGTGCAAATTTCTCATCTTGTTGTGAGATGATCGATGCATCTGTTGTTTTGCCGGAGCCTGGAGCGCCGATGATTAAAAATAAATTTTTCATTCTTTCCCTTTTTATATTTTTTGAGCGCCTTTGAATGAGTTTGAAAATTTCACCCTGCAGCAGACTATATGTCTAACTTTGGGATGAAATTTTCTGTACAACATCCAAAATCATCTCAAAAATTTAATCTTTAAATAAAATAACTCAAATTTAGACATCTAAAAGTCTAAATTTATTGCAAAAATTTTAATTTTTTTGCTCTTTTTCTCTTATCCTTAGTCCTAGCTCCCTAAGCTGTTCGTTGCTAGCGTGGCTTGGTGCCTTTGTTAGTGGGCACTGAGCACGTTGTGTTTTAGGAAAGGCTATAACATCGCGGATCGAGCTTGCTTTATTTACGAGCATATTTAGCCTATCAAAGCCGATCGCGATACCACCATGTGGAGGCGCACCAAATGTCAATGCATCAAGCAAGAAGCCAAATTTCTCACGCTGCTCCTCTTCATCTATGCCAAGAAGCTTAAAGACTTTTTGTTGGATATCGTTTTTATGAATTCTTATACTTCCGCCGCCAAGCTCAAAGCCGTTTAGTACGACGTCGTGAGCGATAGAGAGGATATCCTCAAGATCAGGCTCGTCTATATTTTTTGGCATAGTAAATGGATGGTGCATCGCAGAGTAACTGCCATCGTCGTTTTGCTCAAACATTGGGAAGTCAAGCACCCATAAAAACTCAAGCTTGTCTTGATCGATGATACCCATTTGTTCAGCTAGGAAAATTCTAAATCTTCCCATATAATCAAGCACGATTTTTTTCTTGCCAGCGCCAAAGAATACGACGTCACCAACTTTTAGCTCACATCTTGAGACTATCTCATCAAGATCGCTTTGCTCAAAAAATTTACAAAGTGGTCCTTTTAGTCCTTCTTCTTTCATTTGGAAGTAGCCAAGACCTTGCGCACCAAATTTACGTACAAATTCCTCAAATCTATTCATCTCGCGCTTACTAAAGATGTTGTCGCCATTTGGCACTTTTAGCGCTTTGATACGGTTTTTCTTCTTATCTTTTGCGATAGAGCTAAAAATTTCATTGCTTGAGCGCTCGAAAATATCGATCACATCGACCATTTTGAGGTCATATCTAAGGTCTGGCTTGTCTGAGCCGTAAGTCTCGGTAGCCTCTTTGTAGCTCATGCGTCTAAATGGCGTTTTGATGTCGTATCCGCAGGCTTTAAAGATATCTTTTAGCATCGTCTCGGCCATATTTATGATATCTTTTTGTTCTACAAAGCTCATTTCGATGTCTATTTGAGTAAATTCTGGTTGTCGATCAGCCCTTAAGTCTTCGTCGCGGAAGCATTTTGCTATCTGGAAATATTTATCAAAGCCAGAACACATCAAAAGCTGTTTAAATAGCTGTGGGCTTTGTGGGAGCGCGTAAAACTGACCCGGATATACACGGCTTGGCACTAGATAGTCTCTCGCTCCTTCTGGAGTTGCGCGTGTTAAAACCGGAGTTTCAAACTCGATAAAGCCCATTTTATCTAGGCTGTTTCTAGCCGCTATCGCTGCACGAGAACGCATTTTAAAGATATTTTGCAAGCGTTCGCTTCTAAGGTCTAAAAAGCGGTATTTTAGCCTGATGTCCTCGTTTACGCTCTCATCACCTATCATAAATGGCAATGCCTCGCTTGGATTTTCGATGATTAGCTCACTTACTATTACTTCTATCTCGCCAGTTTTTAGCTTTGGATTGGTTAGCCCTTCGCCTCTAGCCCTTACTTTTCCTTTTGCTTTTAAGACATATTCATCTCTTACTTTTGCAGCCACGTCGTGTGCTTCTTTGCTGTCAGCAGGGTCACAGACTAACTGTATAAGCCCACTAACATCTCTTAAGTCGATGAAAACAACGCCACCGTGGTCTCTATACGTGTTTGCCCAGCCACAAAGTATTACTTCTTTGCCGATATCAGCTTTACTAAGATCGGTGCAATAATGACTTCGCATAAAATGCTCCTTTGCAATGTTTTTTAGGCAATTATAGTCGCTTTTTTCTTTTGAAAAGCTTTGTTAAAATAAAATATGTTACAATCATTTCTATGAAAAATGAACAAAAATTTAATACCACAAACGCCAAAAAAGTGGGACTTATTGCCAAAGATTATCCATTGTTTAGGCAAGATTTAAAAAAGCTAGAAAAAATTTTATCAAAGTATAACGCAGAAATTTTGCTTGAAAAAAATTGTGCCAAGCGTATAGAAAAAGATGGTTTTGAGCTTATAAAATTAGCTAAAGAGTGTGAATTTTTGATCACACTTGGCGGTGATGGCACTATAATCTCGACTTGTAGAAAACTAGCTCATATCTCGCCACTTGTCCTTGGCATACACGCTGGTAAGCTAGGCTTTTTGACGGATATCACGATAAATGAGAGTGAGAAATTTTTTAAAGACTTTTTTGATAATAAATTTGAGGTAGAAACGCCTTTTATGCTTGATGTGACGCTTCACAAAAATGATGGCAAAACTGAGCAAAAGATAGCATTTAACGACGCAGTCATCGTTAGTAAAAATGGCGGCTCGATGACGCATATCGAGGCGTTTTTAAATGAAAAATACTTTAACTCATATTATGGTGACGGCGTTATAGTAGCGACACCTGCTGGAACAACGGCATATAACATGAGCGCAAATGGCCCTATTATCTATCCATTAAGCGAAGTTTTTACAGTAACTCCCATCTGCTCGCACTCACTTACACAGCGCCCAGTTGTACTTACAAAAAATCACACGGTTAAATTTAGAACAAATAGCGACGCCATTTTAGTAATAGACGGACAAGATAGATTTGATATGAGTAAAATTTCAGCCGTTAGCATGAGCCTTAGCAACAAAAAAGCGAGGCTGATACGCCACATCGGCAGGGATTATTTTCAAATTTTAAAAGAGAAACTTCACTGGGGTTATAATGATTGATCGAATTTTGATTAAAGATTATCTAAATTTTAAAAATGTCGAGCTAAATTTCAAAGAGGGTCTTAGCGTATTTACGGGCGTTAGCGGCGCTGGTAAGTCGGTGCTAATGAGCGCGATAATGGCTGTTTTTGGGCTAAAAGATAGCGAGGCAAGGCTAATAGAAGCTGATGTGGAGCATAAATTTGAGCTTGATGAGTTTGGCATAGAAAACGAAGAGGTTAATATTTTTAAGCTTTTAAAAGATAAGAGCACGAGATATTTTATAAATCAGCAAGCCATTTCAAAGAAAAATTTAGCCCAAGTGGCGCGCGAGCATATCAAATATCTCTCGGCAAAAGAGGCAAACGAGTTTGAAAATGAGAAATTTCTAAATTTGCTTGATAGGCTAGAAATTTCGAAAAATGAGAAATTTAAAGAAACAAAGCAGGAATTTGAAGAGGTCTTTTTGGAATTTTCTAAAATTTCAAAAGAGCTAGCCACTATAAAAGAGGAAGAGAAAAAGGTCGAGGAGCTAAAGGAGCTTGCTAGCTTTGAGATCGAGAAGATAAAAAGTGTAGGGCCTAAAAAAGGTGAGTTTGAAGAGCTTATGGAAACTAAAAAGAGGCTTAGTAAAAAGGATAAGATAAATGAGGCGTGGGCTAGAGCTGATCGGATATTTGAGCTAGAGCATAGCGTAAATGAGGCACTAAATATCAGCGACCTTGATAGCGGCTTTTTTGAAGATGCGATGAACGAGCTAAGGGTCGCAAGAGATAGCCTAAATATGGAGGAGCTTGACGATGTCGACGTGGAGAGCGTGCTTGATAGGATAGAAGCGCTAAATGCCATCATCAGGCGCTATGGCAGCGAGGAGGAGGCGTTAGAAGCGCTTTCTAAAAAAGAAAAAGAGCTTGCCAGATATGAAAATTTAAGCTTTGAAAAGAGCGAGCTAGAGAAGAAATTTGAAATTTTAAGCAAAAAGGCAAATGAGCTAGCCAGTGCTTTAAGCAAGGCAAGGAGCGTAAATTTAAAAGAGCTTGAGGCGATGATAAATTTATACCTAAAAGAGCTTTATATGCCAGATATTACGCTGAGTATTGAGGCTAAAAAGCTTGATATCTTGGGGCTTGATGAGGTTTATCTAAATTTAAATGAGACCTCACTTAAAAATTTAAGCTCAGGCGAGCTAAACCGCCTAAGGCTGGCCTTCATAGCTGCCTCTAGCGAGATCACAAAAACTGGTGGTGATGTCATTATTTTAGATGAAATAGATGCAAATTTAAGTGGAAAAGAGGCGATGAGTATCGCAAATGTCTTGCTTAAGCTCGCAAATTTTTATCAAATTTTTGCCATTTCACATCAGCCACAGCTTAGCTCAAAGGCAAATTCACACTTTTTGGTAGAGCGTCACGGAGAAAACTCGGTCGTAAGAGAGCTCGATAAAGAGGAGCGTGTAAACGAGCTTGCGCGTATGATAAGCGGCGAACATATAAGCGAAGAAGCAATAAATTTTGCTAAAGGGCTTTTAAAGTAGCTTAATTTAAATTATTAATTTAAGCTTTGTAAATAAATTTATTTGATAAAATCGCCACTAATTTGATAAAAATTTTTGTAGGAATAATATGGAAAGAATCCTTGTAGTTGATGATAATAAGGCGTTAGCAAAGCTGATTGTTATGCAAATGGAAAAGACTATTGATGAGATGGCAATTGATGTCGCATATAGTTTTGCCGAGGCTAAGACATTAATTAGCGAGCATGACAAAGATTATTTTATGACTATTTTGGATTTAAATTTACCAGATGCTCCAAATGGAGAGATCGTTGATTATGCGCTTTCCAAAGGACTTTCGGCTATCGTTTTAACAGGTAGCATTGACGATGAAACAAGGCAAAATTTTATAAATAAAGATATTGTGGATTATGTTTATAAAGGGAATATGGACGATATCAACTATATCTTTCAAATGATAAATAGACTGAGCAAAAATAGACAATACAATGTTTTGGTTGTTGAAGACTCGCTTCCTTTTAGAAATATGATAAAAAAGATATTAACCAGCCTTCAGTTTAAAGTCTTGGCCGCAGCTCACGGCGAAGAGGCGATGAATTATTTTGCGGATAATCCTGATATAAATCTTATAATAACTGATTATAGAATGCCAGTAAAAGATGGCCTTGAAGTTTTAAAAGAGGTCAGAAAAGAAAAAGATAAAAATAGTCTTGGCGTAATTGTTATGACATCGCCTAGCGAAAAGACTGACGCATCAATATTTTTAAAAAATGGTGCGAGCGATTTTATAGCAAAGCCATTTTCAAAAGAAGAGCTAATATGCCGCGTTAATAATACGATCGAAGCTATGGAAAATATAAACAAAATAGCAAATTTTGCAAATCGCGACTTCTTAACCGGAGTTTATAATAGAAGATTTTTTTATTCTGACGTAGAAGAGTATGTTCAAGTAGCTGAAGAGGCTAATGAGCCTTACGCTTTTGCAATGATTGATGTTGATTATTTTAAGAAGATAAATGATAAATATGGCCATGATGGCGGAGATAAGGTACTAAAATCAATCGCAAAAATTTTAAATGACAATACAAAAGGAAGCGATATCGTTGCTAGATTTGGCGGTGAAGAATTTTGCGTTGTCCTTAAAAAGATAAATAAAGAAGAAGCTGTTAAATTTTTTGTAAATTTACGAGCCAAAGTGGCTGAAAATGAAGTAACTATAAAAAAGGAAAAAGTAAAAGTTACTATATCAATAGGTGTATCTTTTGGCAATGGGCATTGCGAGATAGACGATATGCTTGAGGCTTGCGATTCAGCACTTTACACCGCAAAAGAAAATGGTAGAAATAGAGTAGAAATAGCTTTATGATTATAGATACGCATTGTCATTTAGATAGTAAAGTTTATGATCCTGACCTTGATAAAATTTTAGATGAAGCTAGAAATTTAGGGCTAAAAGGCTTTATTATCCCGGGAGCTGATATCAATGATTTACCAAAAGCGGCTAAAATAGCGCATGAAAATTCTGACATTTTCTTTGCTGCTGGAGTTCATCCATATGATAAAGAGAGTTTTAGTATTGAAATTTTAAGAAATTTTGCTAAAGATGAAAAGTGTGTGGCGATTGGTGAATGTGGTCTAGACTACTTTCGCTTACCAAAAGATGAAAATGAAAAGATAAAAGAAAAAGAGGATCAAAAACGTATTTTTTTAGCTCAACTTGATTTAGCTGTTGAGTTAAAAAAACCCGTTATTCTTCACATTAGGGAGGCTAATGAGGACTCTTTTAATATCTTAAAAGAGTATGCACCAAAGCTTGAAGCTGGAGCGATTTTGCACTGTTATAATGCTTCGCCACTTCTTTTAGAGCTTTGTAAATTTGGGAATTTTTACTTTGGCATAGGCGGTGTTTTAACATTTAAAAATGCTAAAAATTTAGTCGAAATTTTGCCAAAAATCCCATTTGACAGGATAGTTATTGAAACTGACGCTCCTTATCTCACGCCAGAACCAAATCGTGGTAAGAGAAATGAGCCGGCGTTTACGACATTTGTTGCTAAAAAGATAGCTGAAATTTTAAACCTTGAGTTTGAAGTTGTTTGTGAAAAAACTTCGAATAATGCCAAAAGGTTGTTTAAGTGCTTTGCTTAAATTTTGAGCGTTGCACTTGTTTAAGATGCTAGCATCTTAAGTTTTGACACGAAAAAGGATAGAAATGAAAGCAATGCTTAAAATATTTTTAATATTTGCATGTAGTACCTTGCTACTGGCAAATACGCCTGAAAAGAGCTCATACGATACTCAGGTAAAAATTTTAAAAGAGCTGGATATTGACGCTAGCTTTATGAAGACTTCTCACTATGCAAAGATGAGGCAAGGTATCAAACAATCACAACTTGAAACATTTACAGAAGCTCTAAAAAATGGTTATATGTATATACCGATGGTAAAAGAGCAGATCAAAAAATCAGGCGTACCTGAGTCATTCTTTTATCTAGCTATGATAGAATCAGGCTTTTCAAATCACACAGTCTCAAACGCAAAAGCTACTGGCATGTGGCAGTTTATGGAGCAAACGGCTAGACTGCATGGTCTAAAGGTAGGACAGTATGTCGATGAGAGAAAAGATCCAGTAGAGTCTACTGTTGCAGCTACAAATTATCTAAGATCACTGAAAAATCAATTTGGTAAGTGGTATCTAGCAGCTATGGCTTATAACTGCGGCGATGGTGCGTTAAAAAGAGCTATACAAAAAGCTGGCACAGATGATCTTGTAACACTTCTTGATGCGGAGAAAAAATACCTTCCAGCCGAAACTAGAAATTTTGTTATTAAAATTTTAAGAGCAGCGTATACCGCAAAAGACGCGGACTTCTTGATGTCTAAAGATTCATCTTTGTTAAACATAAACGGAGGACTAAAGCTTGTAAAAGTAAAAGTACCTGGCGGTACAAATTTAGCTCAAATAGGCGATAGTATCGGCCTTAGTACAAAAAAGATGAAAAATAACAACCCGCATTTAAAATTTGTATTTACTCCACCAACTCTAAAAGATTATTATGTTTATATCCCTGAAAATAAAAAGCAGCTTTTTGCAGAAAATTTCAAGCCATTTAACGGTAAAAATAATTTTTATACCTACGTTGTAAAAAAAGGCGAAACATTACTTTCTATCTCTAAAAAAACAGGTGTTAGTCATAGAGCGATCAAGGACTACAACGAGCTTAGCACAAATGCCGTAAGCTATAATCAAAAACTAATTATTCCATTTTCTGCCCAAAATAAATCTCAAAACTATATAGTTCAAACTGGTGATACGATAGCTTCTTTATCTAAAAAATTTAATGTAAGCGAAAAAGATTTAAAAGATGCAAATTCTTTTGCTAGTTCAAATTTAAATGTTGGAGCAAATATTGTCATACCATAAGAGCCTAAAATTTTATATAGGGCTAAGTTTTACTCTTCTAGTTACTGGTTGCTCTTGGAACGGGGCACCATTTACACCAAGTGGCCCAACTAATGTAAAGGGCAACAATTCAGCTTCTATCCAAAAAGCAACAATGAGACCTTACACTATAAATGGCAAAACATACTACCCAACCGTTGTAAGCGTGGGTGATAAGGCAAGTGGTACGGCAAGCTGGTATGGTCCAAATTTTCATGGCAAAACAACCTCAAACGGCGAAATTTATAATATGTACAACATGACTGCAGCACACAAAACTTTGCCGATGAATACGATCCTTAAAGTAACAAATTTAAGAAATCAAAAAAGCGTCATTGTTCGTGTAAATGATCGCGGACCTTTTGTGGCTGATAGAGTTTTAGACCTTTCAAAGGCGGCTGCAACTAAACTTGATATTATCGGTACAGGCACGGCTCCGGTCAGTATGGAAGTCATAGGCTTTAATGAAGATATTAATGCTGTTGCAAGCATTAATACTCAAGTAAAACCAACAAGCACTGGCATAAAAGTGCCAAATCCAGTCTCTCCGACAGCTCCAACTGGAGGCATTATTATTTCGTCAGAGCAACGAGTCGTAGGTGGAGATTTTATGGTGCAAATTGGCTCATTTAAAAACCTTGAGGGCGCAAACAGATATCAAAGAGAACATCAAAGCATAGATGGCTATAAGTCGGTAGTTAAGACATTTACTATAGATGGATCTACCATTTATAGAGTATTTTTAAATGGCTTTAGAAGTGAGGACGAGGCCAGGGATTATGCAAGAAGCGGTAAATTCCAAGGTGCATTTATAGTAAGAGGCTAGGGCGTGAGAGAAGAAATTTTAGAATTAACTAGAAATACAAAAGAGACACAAATCTCAATGAAACTTAAAATTTATGGCTCTGGTGTTGCAAAGATAGATACTGGCATTGGTTTTTTTGACCATATGCTTGAAGCTTTTACAAAGCATTCTTTGCTTGATCTTGAAATTTCATGCAAGGGCGACACGCATGTGGATTTTCACCACAGCGTTGAGGATGTTGGCATAGTTTTGGGTCAGCTTTTAAAAGAGGCCTTGTACCCTTTAAGTGGCGTTGAGAGATTTGGTGAGGCAAGCGTTGTTATGGATGAGGCGGCTGTTTTTTGTGCGTTAGATCTTAGCAACAGAGCCTACCTCGTATATGAAAATTTTAATGAAAATGCCAAAGTAGGGGAGTTTGACACTGAGCTTGTGGAAGAGTTTTTTAGGGCAGTTGCTATAAATTCTGGTATCACGCTTCATCTAAATCAAATTCGTGGTAAAAACACTCACCACATCATCGAAGCAACGTTTAAATCATTCGCCGTCGCACTTCGTAGAGCGCTTGCTAAAAACGCAAGAATAGGCACGCCAAGCACAAAGGGTGTTTTATGATAGAGATTATATTTTTAGATGTTGATGGCTGCCTGACTGATGGCAAGATCATCTACAATGCAAACGGCGAAGAGCTTAAATTTTTTGATGTAAAAGATGGCTATGCGATAGAAAGCTGGCTAAAGCTTGGTAAAAAAGTAGCTATCATCACTGGCAGAAAGTCAGCCATCGTTGAGCGAAGGGCTGAAGATCTAAAGATAAATCACGTCTATCAAGGTGTTGGTGATAAATTTGAAGTGGCGAGCGAGATATTAAAATTTGAAGGGCTTAGCTTTAAAAACGCAGCAGCTATCGGCGATGACTACAATGACCATAAAATTTTAGACGCTGTTGCTTGGAGTTTTAAGCCAAAAGACGCGATAAAAGAGCTTGATGTAAAGACAAAACTAAAGCACAAAGGTGGCAATGGCGCGGTTAGAGAGATGATCGAGCTTATTATAAAATCAGAAAATTTATATGACGAGTGGTCGAAGCGTTGGTTGTAAAAATTTTCTACTTCGTCGTGGCTATTTTTAGTGTCGTGATGATATTTTTGGCAGCTCAAGATCCATACCTTGCAAATGTTTTAAAGATCGACACAAAGATATCAAATATGCAAATAAATGATGTGATAGATTATGAGATAAATTCCACAAAAATAAGCGGAGTCTACGAGGCTGATGAGCTAAATAGATACAATGATAAAGATGAATTTTTGAGTTTTAAAGCAAAAATTTTAAGAGGAAATTTAAAACATTTTCTAAGCTCAGACAAAGCAATCTCACAAAATGATGAAATCATCTTTCAAAAGAATGCGAACTATGAAAACAACGATAGTTTGAGATTTATAAGTGACGAAGTGATATATGGAACAAAAACAAAAATAGTAAGATCTGAAGCAAATTTCACGCTCATAAGAAATAATGATAAGGCACTGGGTGAGAGTGGAAGCTATGATCTTGGCAAAAAACAAACGCAGGTAAAAGGGTTAAGGGCATGGGTAGAAGAAAATCAGCGATTTTAGCGGTGATATTGGGTTTTACATTTTTAAATGCAGAGCAAGTTGAAATCACATCAAATGATTTTTTTGCAGATGAGAATAAGCAAACTAGTGAATTTATAGGTAATGTAAATATCAAAAAGGGTTCATTTGATGAGCTTAAGGCAGACAAAGTGGTCGTCTATTTTGACAAAAAACGCCAACCTATAAAATATATAGCCACAGGCAATGCTACGGCAAAAATTTTTATGAAAGATAAACACTACGAAGGCAAGGGAAATACACTTACGTATGAGCCAGCAAAGCAGACTTATACGGTTGTTGGAAATGGCTATTTGCACGAGATAGAAACTGATAAAAATGTTTATGGCGAGAAGATCGTTGTAAATCAAAAAGATGGTACATATAGCGTAAACAGCGACGATAAAAAGCCTGTCAAATTTATCTTTCAAATCGAGGATAAAAACAAGTGATAAGAGCACTGGGTGCTAAATTTATTACATCTTGCCCAAGTATAAAAGAGGCTCCAAGTTTTGTGACAAGTGAGATTGTCTTTTTGGGTAGGTCAAATGTTGGTAAAAGTAGCCTTATTAATGCCCTTGTCAATCAAAAAAATCTTGCCAAGAGTTCATCAACTCCAGGTAAAACACAGCTTATAAATTTTTTCGAAGCAGAGTTCTGCGAGCAAAAAGAAGATCAAGATGAAAAAGAGAAATTTAAGCTCATTTTGGTTGATTTGCCAGGCTTTGGCTATGCAAAAGTGGCAAAGTCAAAACATGATGAATGGCGTAAAAATTTAGATGAGTTTTTGAAATTTAGAAGCGATATAAGGCTTTTTATACATCTAATTGATGCTAGACATTTTGATTTAGATATAGACGCAAATGTGGATGCTTATCTAAAAAGCTTTTTAAGGGCTGATCAGAAAATTTTAAATTTATATACAAAAAGCGATAAGCTAAATCAAAGCCAAAAGAGTGCGGTAATGAAATTTGATCCAAGTGGCATCTTGGTCTCAACTCTTAATAAAAGCGGTATCGAAAAGGCTAGAGAAGCTATCATAAATAACGCTCTTGGTAGATAAAATGCAAACCATAAGCAGCTTAGATATTAAAATTTTTAAAGAATTTTGGTGGGCTGTTTTTTTATTCTCGTATGAGATCGCAACTACGCAATTTGGCTTTTTGCCGCCACTCATTGGCATTTTTTTTACTTATATGATTTTGGAGTATTCAAGAAAACAAAAGCAATACGACGAGTTTAAGCATAATTGGTACTTTGCGATAATTTTTATAATATTTGCTGAGCAAATCCATGGATTTCATCTTTTTTCAACGATTATTGCTTTTTTACTTTTTTATAATTTTATTCTAGACTGGCTATATACCACGATGAAGTGGCGAAACTGCCTACTTATCATCTTTGTAGCAGCTGGATACGCTTTAACCTTTCTTGTAAATAATCTATTTGCTTACGTTTTAAATGAGCAAAATTTAGCATTTTCGACTGAATATCTATTTTTTATAGCATTTGAAAGTATCCTTGCTATCGTTCTTTTTAGGGATAAAGTGCTATGAGGATGCGCATCGTCTTTAGTGTAATCGCTCTTTTTTGGATTATACTTTTGGGACGAATTTATCACCTAAGCATCAACTCAAATACTTACTACAACGAGATTGCAGAACAAAATGCGATAAAGACTATTTATATTCCGCCAGTTAGGGGTATTATTTTTGACGCACATGATAAGCCAATGGCTGTTAATCGTCTTGGCTTTTCAGTATCCATTAGACCTCATTTAAGTGCTAATAAAAAGGTAAAAATTTTAGATGATGAGCTAGCTTACATTGGCTCACTATTTAGTGATCTAAATGTCACTAAACTTAAAAATGAATACATAAAAAATGATTCAGCTTATAACCAAGATTTTATAAATGTGGTCGAATTTATTGATTATGATAAATTTTTACCATTTTTTGCATCACTTTCTTTGCGTGAAAATTTAGAGATAAGACCCGCCTCAAAGCGCCACTATCCATATAACGATCTAGCTTCTCACATCATCGGCTACGTTGGTAGGGCAAATCAAAAAGATATGGATAATGATCCTTTGACAAAGCTTACAAATTACATTGGAAGAAGTGGCGTGGAGCGGTTTTATAATCCGATCTTACAAGGAATTCAAGGGTTTAAAAAGATAAAGGTAAATGCCTTAAATGAAGAGATCGAGCAGATAAACTATCAAGCGCCACAAAGTCAAAATATCAAGCTTGCAGTCGATCTTGAGCTTCAGCAGTTTGTGGCTGATGTCTTTGGCAAAGATGCAGGAAGCGTCATAGTCATGAGTCTAAAAGATGGCGCTATCATAGCTGCTGGTAGCTTTCCAGAGTATGATCTAAATCCATTTGTACTTGGAATTTCTCAGCCTGAATGGGAAGAGCTTGTAAAAAACGTCGATCATCCTTTTACAAACAAGCTAATAAACGGCCTTTATCCGCCAGGTTCGGTCGTAAAAATGGGTATGGCGCTTGCGTTTTTGGATAATGGCATGAGTAAATACGATAGCTTTTTTTGTAGTGGCTCGTATGAGCTTGGAGGACGTAAATTTCGCTGCTGGAACTCTCACGGACATGGAAATGTTAATATGAATACGGCAATTAGAGAGAGCTGTGATGATTATTTTTATAAAGGTAGTCAAAAGATAGGGATCGACGCTATTGTGCCGATACTTGAACGTATGGGTTTTGGTAGAAAAACAGAGGTTGATTTGCCAAATGAGTTTGTGGGGACTTTACCAAGTAGAGAGTGGAAGATGAGGAAGTATGGCAAAGCGTGGTTTCAAGGCGAGACCCTCATCACTTCTATCGGCCAGGGAAATTTCTTGGTCACGCCTATGCAAGTGGCAAAATATACAGCGGGCCTTGCAACTGGGCTAAATGTGACTCCACATTTTTTAAAGAGCATTGATGGCAAGGATGTTGATTTTACGCCAACAGATGATGCTTTTACGCCGTTTGAGAAGTCGCAGTTACCAGCCATTAGGCATGCAATGTATGAAGTGGCAAACCACCCAAGAGGAACGGCAAATAGGCATTTTATTGGAAGCCTAGTTAAAGTTGCTGCAAAGACCGGTACTGCCCAGGTCGTTGGAATTTCTCAAACTGAAAAGAAACGTATGAAAGAGGAGGATATGGCGTATTTGCAAAGATCTCATGCATGGATGACCACATATGCGCCTTATGAAGATCCGCAATATGTCATCACAATGGTTATCGAGCATGGTGGCCATGGTGGAAGTGCGGCTGGGCCAAAAATTGCTCAAATTTATAATAAACTCGTTGAAATGGGATATATAAATTTAGAAAAAATCCAAAGCGATCAAAATAAGAAACAAGATAATAAGAAAAAATAAAGATCACTAAAAAGTCGTGGTAGCGATCGCTTACTTAGAAATTTTTACTGTACCCTTGGCTAAATTTATTAACTACTTTTCAATCCTCCTTATTAAATTTTTGGCAAGCTTGATCGAGAATTTATGTTTTTGGTAGCTAGCAAGAGTCTAAGCGTTGATATATCTTTAAATTTGTTAAATACCCTTGTTTTAGAGGCTCATAAGGAAAATTTTTGATTTTTATATGCGATTTTATCAGTGGCGTTTGCCTTTTTAAAGCCATTTAGCCTTAGCCTGCAGCTATCGCAAAGTCCGCATGCCTCGTCATCGCTCTCGTAGCAACTCCAGGTTAACTCTAATGGCGAGCCAAGCTCAAGCGATTTTGCTACGATGTCAGCCTTACTTAAATTTACAAGTGGAGTAATTATCTCACACGAAAAACTAGGCGATGTGCCTAAATTTATAGCCTCGTTTATGCTTTTTATGAAGCTTTCTTTGCAATCAGGATAGCCTGAACTATCTTCTTCTACGACACCGATATAGATAGCTTGTGCATTTTCTTTTTCAGCAAGTGCGGCAGCAACCGAGATAAAAATACCATTTCGAAAAGGCACATAGGTATTTGGCACATCTTTTTCCACTCCATCTTTTCTTATTTGCAAGCTTTCATCAGTTAAAGAATTCCCGCCTATTTGGGCAATAAAACTAACATCTAAACTCATCTTTTTTGTAATGCCTAGTCTTTCGCAAATTTCGTTAAATGCACGTTTTTCACGTTTCATCGTTCTTTGGCCATAGTCAAAATGAAGTGCTACGATATCATATCCAGCCTTTTTTGCCATTACAGCACAAAGCGTACTATCCATACCACCGCTCATTATGCAAACTGCTTTTTTCATATTTTGCCTTTTATTTTTGCTAGAATTATACAAAAAAGTTACTAAGGAGAGAGCCTAAAATGATACTTTGCGAAGAGAGCTATCCAAAAATTTTAGATGAAATTTGCGAATATTTGACACTGGGAGAAATCGAGCTAGTTTTTGTCGATAAGGAAGAAATGAGAGAACTAAATAAAACTGAGCGAGGCATTGATAAAACGACAGATGTTTTAAGCTTTCCACTTGAGCTTGTCATTCACGCCCCACTTGGCTCAATCGTTATAAACAAAGATATGGTAAAAGAGAAAGCTGCTGAGCTAAATCATAGTGAAGAGGCCGAAACCGCACTACTTTTTACACATGGATTGCTTCATATCTTGGGATTTGATCATGAAAAAGATGATGGCGAAATGAGAGAAAAAGAGTGCGAGGTTATCAAGAAATTTGAGCTGCCTAAAAGTCTAATAGTAAGAAGCGAGGATGTTAGGCTGATTGATCTTATAAATAATAAAAACTAAAAGAGTAGATTTTCTTCAGATGTTTTGTGAAGCTCTTCTAAAAGCTCCTCTTTTTGGCATAAAATCAATATGTAGATAAAATTTTTAAGCTTTTTTATCTCGCTTAAATTTTTAAAGTAGATTGCGTTTTGTACTTTTAACAAAGAGCCTTCTGGCAAGCAAATTTTTATCTCATCAGGGCTAAATTTTTTATTTAAAAATATACTTTGGCTTATGAATAAATCTTCATCGCTTTCAGTAATTATGGCTCTAAAGCTATTTCCAAAACTAGTAGGAATAAAATTTTTATCTATAAAAATCGGGTCAAAATGCCCGTGAATCCTACCTTCGTAAGGCTTAAATGAAATTTTATTGCTATCAAGAAATTTTAAAAGCCCATAAAACATTCCAGCAAAAACTCGTGGTATGTTTAAGTTTTGATAGTATGTTTGCTTAAAGACTGTGCTTGTAAAAAATATCGAGCTTGGATTTATCTCGTGCATAGTCGTATCTGTGTAAATGGTCTCAAAAAGAGGCGATATTCGCTGAAGTGTTCTTGTATCATCGCCGAAAAAGACATCAAAGACCTTTGCGTGAAAAATTTGATTAAAAAGCTCAGTGATATTTTTTGACATGACGTGTGCGTTAGAGCCAAGTTTTGATTTTTCTAAAAAATCATTTATAAAAGGATTTACGGCGCAAAATTTTAGATCTTTGTGAGTTGACTCAAATCTCATAAGCTTTATCATGGCAGTTTGTAAGCTACTAACTTTTAAAAAAGCGATCTCTTTATCGATAATTGGCACATTATCTTCGCTAATTATGGCGTATGCACCTTGTTTGATTGCCGTTTCTATATCGCTATCGTTTGCATTCAAGCAAATATATGCAAAGCCACGCCTTACGTGTTTTAGCTCAAAAACAAACTCACTTACGCTAGTTATTGTTGGTGCGTTTAGAGCCTGGGCATTTATGAGGCGAGTTAAGTTTTCTATTGTCATTTAGCCAACGATCGCACCATTTTTGACCTTGCCCTGTGTGCCAAGTAGAGTTAATGAGCCATCAGATGCACTTAGGATCATGCCTTGAGAGACATATTTTTTCATCATAGTTCGTTCTTTTAAATTTGCTAAAACGCAAACTTGTTTGCCAATAAGTGAGCTAGGCTCGTAGTATTTGGCGATTCCAGAAAGAATTTGACGCGGCTGCTCCTCGCCAAGATCTATCTTAAATTTAAGCAGTTTCTCACTACCCTCGACTCTCTCGCACTCGAGCACTTCACCTACTTTTATCACAATCTTGGCAAAGTCATCGATGCTAATGGTTTCGTCCTCTTTTTTCTCCTCTTTTGGCTCAGCTTTCGTCTCAACCTTTGGCTCATTTGCCTCGCTCATTAGCTCTTTTTCTATCCTTGGAAATAGCGGCTCGGTAGCTTTTGCTACAAAATTTGAAATTTCATTTTTCAAAACAAGACTTTCATAAGATGCCGTATCTATGCTAAAGCCAAGCGTGTCAGCTATCTTAGTACAAGTTTTTGGCATAGCTGGGCTAAGTAGTATCGCTACTTTTGCAAGTAAATTCGCGCAAAGTGCCACAAGCGCATTTGCCTCGTCAGTTTTACCAGCTTTTACAAGCGACCATGGCTCATACTTCGCAACGGCTGCGTTTGCAAGCGTTACGACCTTCCAAAGATCCTCTAAGTAGCGGTTTGTAGCTAAATTTTCTAAATTTTTAATAGCCTCATCAAGATAACCTTTTGCCTCATTAAGCTCGGCGCTGTGAAGTCTTGAGACATCTTTCGAGTTGATTTTATAGTCGCTATACTTTGCGCTCATGCCCACTATTCGGCTTAGCAGGTTGCCAAGACCGTTGCCAAGTTCTGAGTTTATGCGCTCGATCAAAGCCTTTTGGCTGTAGTCGCCATCTTGTCCAAACGGCACTTCTCTAAGTAAAAAGTATCTGAAATTTTCAAGTCCATAAGCGTTTGCGACCTCTCTTGGGTTTATAACATTACCTTTGCTTTTGCTCATCTTTTCGCCATTTATCGTCCACCAGCCGTGTGCTGCGACGTGTTTTGGTAGTGGCAATCCAAGGCTCATCAAAAATGCTGGCCAATAGACCGCATGAAAACGCAAAATATCCTTGCCGACAATGTGTGTTGTGCTTGGCCAAAAGTCCATTTTAGCGTTATCTCTTGAGTATCCTAATGTTGTTAGGTAGTTTATGAGCGCATCAAGCCATACGTACATAACGTGCTTGTCGTCGTTTGCGCTCTTTGGTAGTTTTATGCCCCAGTCAAAGCTCGTTCTCGTCACAGAAAGATCTTTTAGTCCACCTTTTACAAAGCTTACGACCTCATTTTTCTTTCCCTTCGGGATAACACAAAGCTCGTCGTTTTCGTACCATTTTAAAAGCGCATCTTCATATTTTGAAAGCTTAAAAAAGTAGCTTTCTTCTTTGACCAAGGATGTCACACGGCCGCAGTCTGGACAGCAGTTGTTTTCTAGTAGATCTCTTTGATTGAAAAATGTTTCGCAGCTAACACAGTAAAAGCCCTCGTACTCACCCTTGTATATATCGCCATTGGCTTGCATTTTTTCAAAGATATTTTGCACGGTTTGTTTGTGCTCTTCGTCGGTTGTCCTTATAAAATGGTCGTAGCTTATCTCAAACTCATCCCAAAGTGATCTAAATTTTGCACTGATCTCGTCAGCATACTCTTTTGGAGTTTTGCCTCTAGCATGTGCTGCTTGCTCGATCTTTTGTCCATGCTCATCTGTGCCTGTCATAAAGTATGTATCTTTTCCTTGTAAGCGATTAAATCTAGCAAGTGTATCGGCGATGATGGTCGTATATGCATGACCAATGTGTGGCACGTCGTTTACATAGTATATTGGGGTCGTTATATAAGCTTTTTCTTTCATATTTTTATCCTTTAAATTTTTAGAAATCAAATCCACCGTCGTTGCCAGTATTGCCTTTTGACATCGAGTTATAGCAACTGTTTACATATTCTTTTCTTGTCTCGCAGTCAAAAAATACTTCGCAGTTAAAGCAGCTTTTTTGCCCTTTTTGTTCTTGGCATTCTTGTAGGATCTTTGCCTTTTGCTTCAAGGCTAGTTCAAATGCGTCCAATTGCTCGTTTTCTTGCATTATTTTTGCTCGTAAAATTTATGCAAAAGAGAAATTTCATCACGTGAGCCAAAAAAGCATGGCGTTGTTTGGTGAATTTTTTCTATTTTTATATCAAAAAGCGTTTGGTTTTTACCGTTTGTCGTTGCGCCCTTTGCGTTTTCATATATGAAGGCAAATGGCAATACCTCAAAGACTACTCTTAGCTTGCCATTTGGATGATCGCTAGTTGCTGGATAGCTAAAAAGGCCGCCACCTTTTAGTAAAATTTGATGTAGGTCGCTCACCATAGCACCTGAGTATCTTAGCCTATAGCCCTCGTTAAATAGCTCATTTATAAAATTTCTATGCGTTTGGCTCCAGCCTTTTTGCGTAGCTCCCGTGGCATTTAGCTTACCTTTTTCTTTTAGCTCAAGCTCTTTTACAAATTTAAACTCGCCATCTTTGCCAAGTCTATAAAATTTAGGCAAAGCGCCCTTTTTCTCAGCAATTACCAGCTCAAGTCTTGGGCCATATATACTGTAAGCTGCGGCTATTAAATTTTCTGGTTTTACTTCATTTTCATAGATACCAAAGATCGAGCCAACGGCGAAATTTACATCAACTAGGCTTGAGCCATCAAGCGGATCATAGGCGATGATAAAATTTGCATTTTTGTTTATCTCAAGCGCGTCCTCTTTTTCTTCGCTGATCAGCGCTTTTACGCAAGCAAGCTGCTTAAATTTAGCTGTGATGATCTCGTCGCTTTTGACATCAAGTTTTAGTTGCGTGTCGCCAGTCGCGTTTTCATGGGTTGTGTAGCCAAGATCGGCGTATTTTATCACTTCGCTTATCTCTTTTGCGATCTCTTTTATGGTGTTAAAAATTTGGTTTAATTCTTGCATTATACAGCCTTTGCATTTTCTAATATCCACGCACAAATGGCGTTTGTATCGTCTAAATTGAGATTTTTTATTTCGTAGGGAATTTGCTCTTTATAAGTGGCGATCGCGTCTGAAAAGCTAAGATAAGATTCGTCGATCTCACCTTTAAAAACGCTTAGCCTTGGTAGTGGCAGAGTCTTTAGCCCCTCGACTAAGAGCATGTCAAACTCGCCGAGCATTTTAATAACATCGCTAATTTCTTGTGAGTTTTGTGAAAAATAAGTTGTTCTAGTTGGGCTCATTACAACAACATCAGCCCCAGTTTGAGAAAATTTAAAGCTATCCTTGCCTTCAACGTCAAATTTAGCCTTGTCGCCCGGGTCGTGTTTTACTATCGCGACTTTCAAACCATCATCTATAAATTTTTTTGCTACCTTTAAAATAAGAGTCGTTTTTCCGCTATTTGAAGGGCCAGAAAAAGCGATAGCAAGTCTTTTCATAAGAACCTTTTTTGTTAAAATTTCTCGCGATTATAACTTATGTTGGCTTTAAAATTTATGAGTGAAATTTAAAAATTAAAATGCTAAAATGGCAGAAATTTTAAAAATTTAAGAGTTTTTATGAGTAAATTTATATCGTTTTTTGTATTTATTTTGATGATATTTGGCTGTGCTGGTGAAAAAGTAATTGTACATGAGCCGTTAAAAAATGAGCTTTTGGCTTACACAAGCAAGAGCGAGATTATTGATGGTGCTGACAGGACGCTCATTATCGCTACCTATTTAAATCCGATCTACAATTCAAATTTAGACCAGAGCAAAGAGCATTTTTTGGTTGCCATAAATCCAAAAGAACATGCACAAAATTTAAAGAACATAAAAGTAAATGGTGACTCAAATGCCACAAATGCAAGGCTGCTTGATGAAAATGACGAGATGCTAAAATTTGCTGGATTTTCTATGCCTTGGGCGCTCTATTATGAAGTGACCGCACCAAGTAAGCAAAGTGACGATCTCGCGCTTAGTTTCGAAATTTATCAGTCAAAGCCGGTTTTGTTAAATTTTCGAAAAGTTGCGAAATCTTTATATTGGAACCAGTAAGTGCCATATAAATCACGTAGTTTGCAAGCACCTTTTTGCCGTAGTTTCTAGTCTCTGCCACAGGGACAAATTCTAGTGATAAAAATGGCTCAAATTTTCCCTCTTTAAACATATCATCTCTTGTGATAAGCTTTTTGGTAAAGCCGATACCGCCATTATATGCATAGGCTGTAAATAGCGGATGGTAGAGAAATTTATCAAGATAGTTTAGGTGGTGATTTGCAAATTTAAATGCAATATCTGTTTTAAAAAGATCATCCTCATCAAAATTTGGGATTTTTAACTCTTTTTTACCGATCGCATTTGCAAGAAACGGCATAAACTGCATCATACCAAGGGCGTATGAAGTAGAAACTACGCTTGGGATAAAGAGACTCTCTTGTCTAGCCAGAGCGTAGATCATTGACTTTCTCTCGTTGCTGATGCCCTCAAACTCAGGAGAGCTTGGCATCAAGAAGTATTGCTTCTCCCAGCCATGTGCCTTTTGCATGAAGTATGCATAAGCGCCGATACTTTCGTTTGTATAAAATTTCTTCGCAAATTCGCTTGCTTGCGTGGCATTCATATCTTTTGCAAGGGCTACAGTTTTGTTCCATAAAAACGGATCGCTCACGTCAAAATTTTCGATATTTTGCTTATTAGGCCTTGGCACGATGACTTCAAGTGGTTCGCCACCGATCAAATCTCTTGCGTAAAGCGAGTAGATATTTGCATCCTTGCTGGCACTTAGCTCTTTTAAAAAGCTTTCGTTTTTGCTTATCTGGTACTGCCAAAAGGTCGCATTATCTCTTTGCCAAGCTCTTTCAAATGTGCTCTTGGCTCTTGCAAAAAGACTAAAAGCGATATCGTCTTGTCCTAGTAAAATCGCATTTAATCCAAGCGTAAAAGCGTCATTTTTTTCAGTGACAGCTGGATCGATGCTTAGCAAATTTCTCCTAAAGCCTTCATATTTTTTATTAAAAACAATATCGTTTAATAAATTTGTAAAACCCTTTTGTGAGTAGAGCTTGGTCATGAAATTTGCATCAAAACTTTCGCTAAAAAGTATACTTTTATTTTGCGGGCTAGAGGCGTTAAATAGCTCTAAAAAGCTCTTTGTATCGTTTAAATTTTCAAAAGCTTTAGCCGGATTTGCTTCATTTAATACGAGTAAAATTTTTGATTTTTCTGGATTTGTCTTTGCAAGATTGGCTGCTAAAATTTCACGAGTGTGATTATCAAGCTTTAAGCTAAAAGAAATGGATGTTAGCAAATTTTGGCAGGTTAGATTTGCCTGGGTGATATTTTTTGTATTTACACCAGGGCATTTGCTAGGAGCCGCTTTTGGAGGTAAAATTTTATCGATTGATTTTTGAACAAGGCCCGCTTTTCTAAATACATCACGCGAAAGATCTGCAATCTGTTCTTTTGTATAACTACCCTCGTTAATAAGACGGTTGATGTAGTAGTCTTTTGCTAGGCTTTTTGGCTCGTTTTTTAGCTCTTCGTAGGTATAAATTTTAGCTAAAAGAGCAACGCAGGCAAGAGAGAGAATACTAAAGTGACGCAGCAAAACCAAATAAAAGCCTTATTAAAAATTGATCTAAAAATTGAAGTGCTAAAAGCACAATAAGCGGAGTAAAGTCGATGCCGCTAAAATTTGTCTTTATATAGCGTCTAATAAAGCTATAAACCGGCTCAGTTAGCCTATAAAGTAGCTGCACGACCGGCGAGCTAGGATCAGGTCTGACCCAGCTAATCAGAGCTGCTGCGATGATGACCCAAGTATAGACCGTGATAATAAGGTGCAAAATGTTTGCGATCGCTGAAAATAGAGTGGAAAGTATCATTTTTGCTCCTAGATTAAAATTTTGGCCAGATCATCTTTGATAAGAGGATAGAGCTCGCTTAGCTCAGGACCGTGAAGGTCGTTTGTAAGAAGCGCACGTAGCGGCATGAAAAAGTTTTTGCCTTTTAAATTTGTAGCGTCCATAAGCTCTTTTTTAAACTCATCAAAAGTTTCGCAAGCTTTTAAATTACGAGCTGCTTTTTTGATGATCTCAAATTCGTTTTTGTACTCATCTGGAGCTATTTTTGGTGAGTATATAGCCTCTACTTTTGCCTTTATCTCAGGCACTAATGAGCTTTCTTGAGTGTAAAATTTAACTAACTCAGCCTTACTCTCATCTACGCCAAAAATTTCTTTTATACGCTCTTTTGAAGCAAGCTTGATGTGTTCTCTATTTATTTGCTCAAGTTTTTTCACGTCAAATCTAGCCGGCGAGCGTGAAATTTTGGTTATATCAAACCACTTCACCGCCTCTTCGATGGTAAAAATTTCAGTCGGAGTTTTGTTACCAAGAAGTATCAAATAGTTTGCGATCGCCTCAGGCAAAAATCCCTGCTCAAAGAGCCATTTTACACTTGACTCATTCTCACGCTTGCTCATTTTTTTACCTTCAATATTTAAAAGTATAGGCAAATGCGCGTAGTTCATCTTACCGGTATAGCCAAGGCCCTCGCGTATGAGGTCTTGCTTTGGTGTATTGCTCACGTGGTCCTCGCCGCGTATGACAAAGGTTACGCCCTCAAGCATATCATCAACTGCGCAGGCGAAGTTGTAAGTTGGAGTTTTGTCCGCTCTCATGATGACAAAGCTATCAACAGCGTCTGGCTCGAAGCTTAGCTCGCCTTTGATCGCATCTGTAAAGCTCATAGTGCGTGTTGGCTTTTTCATGCGGATGACAAATGGCTTCTCGCAGTTTAAAACTTCGGCGTCACTTAATCTCTCGCAGGTACCGTCATATCTATATGCCACGCCTTGTTCTTTTGCTTTTTGTTTTTTTGCCTCAAGTTCTTCTTCGGTGCAAAAGCAAGCAAAAGCTTTTTTGTCGATGAGGAGCTTTGAAGCTAGCTGTCTGTGGAATTTTAAATTTTCACTTTGGATGTAAATTTGCTCTGGCTTTATACCAAATTTGCTTAAAATTTCTAAGATATCTTTCTCTTTTCCCTCGATATTTCGCTCTTTGTCGGTATCTTCTATGCGTAAAATAAAGCCACTTTTATCTTGTAAAGAACAAATATAATTAAAAATAGCGGCACGTAAATTTCCTATGTGCATATCTCCTGTTGGAGAGGGTGCAAAACGATACATAAGCTCATTCCTTACGTTAAATTTTGAGCTTGGATTATAACACCAGCTTGATAAATTTAAAGTTATGTAATTTGATTTTTTTAGCCGAAGCAAAGCATTTCTTGAATAAAATCCGAACAAAAATTTAACATTTTTAGGAGAAACAATGAGTTTTATAAGCGAATTTAAAGAATTTGCGATGCGCGGAAATGTCATAGATATGGCTGTTGGCGTTGTTATAGGCGGCGCGTTTGGAAAGATCGTTTCATCACTAGTTGGTGATGTTATAATGCCAGCTGTTGGAGTTTTAACTGGCGGTGTAAATTTCACTGATCTTAAGCTTACACTAAAGGAAGCGGCAGAGGGAGCGCCTGCTGTTACGATAAACTATGGCTCATTTATACAAACAATGGTTGATTTTTTAATAATCGCATTTTGTATTTTCTGCGTTATCAAAGCTTTAAATACACTTAAAAATAAATTACCAAAAGAGGAGCCAGCTACAGCAGAGCCTGAAACTCCAGCTGACATTGCACTTTTAACTGAGATTAGAGATCTACTTAAAAAATAATTTCATACAATTCGAAGGGAGAATTCCCTTTGAAAATCTATTAAAATTTATCTTATTTTTATATGCTAAAATGTTTTTTATTTTAAAAAGGCGAGTAAAAATATGATAGAGAAAATCCCGTTTTTTCAAGGCTTAAACGAAGAAGATTTAGCCAAACTTGAAGCCATAAGTGTCGTAAAAAAGTATAAAAAAGGTGAATTTTTATTTATAGAAGGCGAGGAGCCAAAATGGTTAATATTTTTGATAAGTGGCTCTGTTAAGCTTTATAAAACCACGGCAAACGGAAAAGAAATTTTTATTCATCAGTTAGCACCTATGAATTTTGTAGCTGAAGTCGTAAATTTTGAAAATATTGTCTACCCAGCTAGTGCTATTTTTACCATATCTGGCGAGGTATTAAAGATAAATTATGAAAAATTCGCGGCAGAATTTTTAATAAAACCAGAAATTTGTATGAAATTTTTAAAGTCAATGTCTGAAAAGATAAGAATCACAACAAATCTACTTCATCAAGAGTTAATTTTAAGCTCAGAAGAAAAAGTGGCTAGGTTTATTTTAGACCATGAAGATTTATTTAATGAGCTAAAACATACAAAAATTTCATCAATACTTAATATGACTCCAGAAACTTTTTCAAGAATTTTAAATAAATTTAAAACAAATGGATTGGTTAAACTTGACGAAAAGAACCAAATTTTGGAAAAATATGTAGGTGGACTGCAAGAAATTTATTCTTATTGAAAGTTAATATCAAATAAATATTTTTATTTACTTAAAGAAAAAATTTATATATTTTTTGATAGTATTCACTTAAAATTTTAGTAAAAATTTACGATATATTGATAAATTCAGGAGGAAGTTTTGGCTGAAGTTAAGAAGAAATTTTTTGTTTGGTCATCTGTGATAATAGGCATCGTAATCGGCCTTATCGCTTCTATGGGCATAGCTGATGCACTTCATGCGACTGGTAGTGGCTACATCTGTACCATTTGTCACACGATGGATCCTATGAATGCTGCATATCATGAAGATGTACACGGCGGCAATAACAAGCTTGGCATAAAAGCTGAATGTTCAGCCTGTCACCTAAATCATACAAGTGCCTATACCTATGTACTTACAAAGCTTAAAGTATCGATAAATGATGGTTATAAGACATTTTTTACAGATACGGACAAGATCGACTGGCGTAAAAAACGCGAGCATGCATCTCACTTTGTCTATGATAGTGGATGTTTGACTTGCCACTCAAATTTAAAAAATGTTATTCAAGCTGGTAAATCATTCTTACCACATAGAGATTATTTCGTTCTTGGAAATCCTAATAAAAAATCATGTGTTGACTGCCACGAGCACGTTGGTCACAAGAATTTAGGACTACAAATCGATAAATTTGAAGCAATTAAAAAACAAGAAAACAATAAAACCAAGTAAGGAGGAGAGATGTTTAAAAAGTCGCTAATGTTATTAGCCTGTCTAATGTCTTTTGGCTTTGCCTCAAACATGGATGCAAATAAATCTGACGCTTTAAACCTTAATGTTGTAAAAAACATTAAAGTTGCTCACAAAATGTCAGACTTATCAAAAAGCTGTGTTGAGTGCCACGCTGAAAAGACACCTGGTATAGTTGCCGATTGGAAAAATAGTCGCCACGCTCACGTTGGCGTAAGTTGTATGGATTGCCACTCTGTAAATGCAGATAATCCTATGGCTTCAGTTAAGGTGCATCCAAAAGATTCTAACAACCATGTTTCAATGCTAGTTAGCCCAAAAACTTGTGCTAAGTGCCACGAGAATGAGGTTGAAGAATTTGTTAAGAGTGGTCACGCAAGAGGTGCTATGCAAATGTATGCTAACCCTGCGATGGTAAAACTAATGTATCACTATGAAGGTATGGATCATCCAGAATACAAAATGGCTCCAGACGCTACTGGTTGTACACAGTGCCACGGAACCGTCATCAAACTAGACGCTGATCACAAACCTACAAAAGAGACTTGGCCAAACTACGGTATAGGTAATGTTTATCCTGATGGTGGCGTAGGCGGATGTAAATCATGCCACAGCGCACACACATTTAGCATAGCTGAAGCTAGAAAACCAGCTGCTTGTGCATCTTGCCACCTTGGACCTGATCACCCAGATATTGAGATCTTTAACAACTCAATGCACGGACATATCTATAATAGCGAAGCTCACAAATGGAATTTTGATGCTGCTCCTGATACATGGGATGTACCAGACTTTAGAGCTCCAACTTGTGCAGCTTGCCACATGAGTGGTGTTGGTGAAACAACAACAACTCACAATGTTTCAAGAAGACTAAAATGGAACCTATGGGGCGTCAGCAGTAAGCTAAGAACAGCTGGTGATGAACAAGCTGCTGTTGTTTACGAAAAAACTGGCAAACTAACCATAGGAACGCCACTTGCAGGTCATCCAAATGGACCAGAAGCAGCAAGAGCTGAGATGAAGCTAGTTTGTAAAGCTTGCCATACATCAACTCATACAGATAACTTCTTCATTATGGGTGATAAGCAAGTAGAGCTTTATAACGTTTACAATGCTGAAGCAACTAAGATGCTTGAAGAGTTGAAAGCTAAAAACTTACTACTCGCAGACGCTTGGGAAGATGAATTCCAAGATGTTTACTATCATATGTGGCACCACGAAGGTCGCCGTATGAGACAAGGTGCTCTAATGGGTGGTCCTGACTATTCACACTGGCATGGAGTATTTGAAGTTAAGAACGACATTAGAAAACTTCGTGAGATCTATAAACAAAGAATTGAGACTGGTAAAGTTAAATAATTCTTTATAAGGTGGGTTTTCTCCCACCTTACTTTCTTAAATAACTATTAGATTTACTCAACTTAAATCATTTTTTATACGTTCAAAACTATACAATTTTTAAGACTAATAACATTAAAAGTAAGATATTAATTTTTATAGTACAAATTTAAAAATATAAAATATAATTTTTTATTTTTACAAGGAGAATTTTTGGGACTTTTGAGAATTATTATTGGAGCATTTATATTTAGTTTTCTTATAAATTTTTATTCATATAACCGTTTCATAAAAAAGGTTTCATTTTTTATACCACATCTTGCAAAAATCAGGATACTTTTATATGTTATTTGTATTCTTGAGTTTATATTTGTTCTTCAGATCAGGTTTTCATTCTTAAGCATTGAGCTTTATTTGATCGCTGGTACGCTCATAGGTTTTTCACTATTTTTGTTTGCTGTTAGTCTATTTTACGATATTTTACGTAGCATTTTTTCTAAAAGTAGCTTTAGTCCAACAAGACGAAAATTTATAAAATTTTGCTTTGATATTACATTTGTCATTTTTGTAATTGCTTGTTTTTTAAAAGGTATTTTCAATGCTTTAATGCCACCAAAGATAAGGCAAGTAGATATAAAAATAAAAAATTTACAAAGCAGCCTAAAAATAGCCATGATAACGGACGTGCATATAGGAGAATTTTTACAGAAAGACTTTATTAAAAAACTCGTCAATGACATAAATTTGGCAAATCCTGACATCGTAGTGATAGTGGGTGACTTAGTTGATGTAAATGCCGCTTTTATAGAAGATTTTCTAGAGCCATTAAAAAGTCTTAAAAGTACTTATGGGACTTTTTATGTACCTGGCAATCATGAATATTATCACGGAATAGATGGCATTTTAGAAAAGATCAGTTCTCTTGGCATAGAAATTTTAGGTAATAAAAACAAAAAAATTGCGAGTATAAATCTAGCTGGCGTTTACGATTTGGCTGGCATTAGGTTTAAACATTTAGAGCCAAATTTAGATGAGGCATTGACAGGACGTGATCCATCGCTACCTACTATCTTGCTCTCTCATCAGCCAAAATTTATAAAATCAATGCAGCAAGACGTTGATCTAGTGCTTTGCGGACATACACACGCTGGTCAAATTTTTCCTTTTGGTCTTTTGGTTTTACTTGATCAGGGATTTTTACATGGCCTTTATAAGATTAATGATAAAATGCAAGCTTATGTTAGCAGTGGTGCTGGATTTTGGGGGCCTCCTGTTAGAATTTTTGCTCCAAGCGAGATTGCAATATTAAATTTAAGTAAGGAATAAAATGAATAAAGACAATCTATTTTCTCAAATTTTTGGAAAGGTTGCAAAGATTAGCTTTTTCAAACCACTTCAAGAGACCATAAATTCTTTTTATGTAAGACTATTTAAGATAGATATGAGCGAGTTTAAACCAGCAAATGAATATAAAAATTTAAATGAGCTTTTTACTAGAAGGCTCATAAAACCAAGAGATTTTGATACAGTAGATGAGATGTTTATAAGCCCAGTTGATGGTATTTGTCTTAGTTTTGGCAGCACAAAGGAACTAAAGGCCTTTAGTATAAAAGGCATGGAGTATAGTGTAAGTGAACTATTGGGGCAGAGTGAGCTTGAGGGCGAATATGACTTTGCAAATATCTATCTTAGCCCAAAAGATTATCATCATTATCATGCGCCTTGCGATATTGCCATTAAAAAAGCCATATACATTCCGGGTAAGCTTTACAGCGTGGCTGCAAAATGGCTTGCAAAAGTAGACAGCCTTTATACAAAGAATGAACGCGTAGCGCTATCTTGTGAGATAAAAAATGGTAAGAAACTTTGGCTTGTTTTTGTAGGTGCGTTAAATGTCGGAAAGATGAAATTTTGTTTTGATGAGCGTATACAGACAAATGCGATGGCAAATTTTACACAAATTTACGAGTATGAAAATTTACATATCAAAAAGGGCGAGCGCCTTGGGAATTTTGAGCTTGGCTCAACTATCGTGATACTTAGCGAAAAAGATGCAATTGAATACAATCTCTTTGAAAATAAAGAGCTTAAATTTGCCGAGACCATTGGAATAATAAAATAAATACGCTAGGTATATAAGTAAAATTTTTATACCCTACTTGGCCGGTGTCTTATTTGCTCAGACTTTGGTGGTTTTTCATATATTCATTATAATATGAGCTTAAAAAAGTATCATGTTTTTTATAGTCATAAGCTCATAGGCTTCAAAATATTATAGATATGAAAGCTTGTAAAATATAATGAGTGTATTATTTTATCTATCGAAATCTTTCTTGCTTTAATTGTGTTCTTCATTAAACCATCAACCTCTGCAACTAAGAGCTATTATCTTTACTTATAAAACCCATATTGATATCACAGAGCTGATAACTTTTACATCATTGCTTGTATAGAAAAGCTTATGTATCAATAAAGATATTAATAAGACGATATAGCTTAGTATATTTTTCAAAAGAATTTTTATCAACTATAATAAGGAAGTTTTAATTTACCTTATGCAGCCCAAGGATTAAATATTTTTTAACTATTTAGCCCAAAAGAGGGCTAAATTTAAACATTAAACCTAAAGTGCATAACATCGCCATCTTGTACGATGTAGTCTTTGCCCTCAAGTCTCATCTTGCCAGCCTCTTTGGCTCCGTTTTCGCCGCCATGTGCGATGTAGTCATCATAGCTTATCACTTCAGCTCTGATAAATCCTCTCTCAAAGTCATTGTGTATGACGCTTGCTGCTTTTGGCGCTTTCCAGCCATTTGTGATCGTCCAAGCCCTAACTTCAACGACGCCAGCGGTGAAATAGCTTATCAAATTTAGCTTCGCAAAAGATGTTTTGATGATCTTTTCAAGACCGCTCTCGTTCGTGCCAAGAGATGCCAAAAACTCGTGTGCCTCTTCGTCGCTTAGGCCGATTAGCTCCTCTTCAACCTTGGCGCAAAGCTTGATCACCTCGTGGTCTGAGGCTTTTGCGTACTCTCTTAGTGCTTTTACAAATTTATTATCTTCGCTAAGCCCTTCTTCATCGACGTTTGCACCATAAACTACCTCTTTGGCGCTTAAAAGCCTTAGCTCTCTATTAAGCGCTAAAAACGCCTCACTATCTTTTTGCTCAAAGCTACTTGCGCTTTTGCCGTCGTTTAGGTGAGCCAAAAGTAAATTTGCCACCTCAAGCGCTTCTTTTGCGCCTTTTGCGTTTGCTTTCGCCTCTCTTGTGAGCTTTTCTATCTTTTTGTTTAGCTGCTCGATGTCGGCTAGTATCAGTTCGGTTTGAATGATCTCGATGTCTCTTACTGGATCGACGCTGCCCTCGACGTGAGTAATATTTTCATCTTCAAAGCAGCGAACGATGTGTAAGATAAGCTCGGTTTCTCTGATGTTTGATAAAAATTTATTGCCAAGCCCCTCGCCTGAGCTTGCACCCTTTACAAGGCCTGCGATATCAACAAATTCTATGGTTGAGTATTGAATTTTATTTGGACTTACTATCTTTGCAAGCTCATTTAGACGCTTATCAGGCACTGGCACGATGGCTTTATTTGGCTCGATCGTACAAAACGGATAGTTTGCACTCTCAGCGTTTTGCGCCTTTGTAAGCGCGTTAAATGTCGTTGATTTGCCCACATTTGGTAGGCCTACTATTCCAACTGAAAGTCCCATCAATTCTCCTTGCTAAGTGCTTGTAAAAAGTATAAATTCATCCTAACGCCAGCTCCGCTTGCACCTGCTTGGTTGTATCCCCAAGCCTTTTCGCGGTATGCTGGACCTGCAATGTCGAGGTGTAGCCACTTATCTTTGTACTCTTCTTTTATAAATTTAGCTAAAAACATGCCAGCTGTGATCGCGCCGCCATATCTACTTGATGCACAATTACTAACGTCTGCGATCTGGCTTTTGATAAGCTCGCTAAGATAAGGGTTAAAATCAAGCGTAGTTGCTAGCTCACCACTGTCTTTTATCTTGTTTTTAAACTCACTTTTTAGGCTCTCGCTGTTGCCCATGATGCCTGTTGTGTACTCGCCAAGCCCCACGACGCAAGCGCCAGTTAGGGTTGCCATATCTATTAAAATGTCTGGCTTAAAGTCCTGTGCGTAACTTAGGCAGTCAGCTAGCACTAAACGTCCTTCTGCATCGGTGTTTCTAACCTCTATGCTAACGCCACTTCTTGAAATTAGCACATCATCAGGCTTATAAGCGTTGCCGCCGATCATATTTTCAGTAGCGCCTAAAATGGCATGAATTTCAAATGGTAAATTTAACTCCGCTGCGCCTTTTATGATGCCAAGAGCCGCTGCTGCACCGCTTTTGTCTGATTTCATAGTGAGCATATAATCAGCCGGCTTTAAGCTAAGGCCACCGCTATCGTATGTTAGGCCTTTGCCGACAAAGATTATGCGTTTTTTAGACTTTTTAGATTTGTAGGTTAGGTGAATGAGCCTTGGCTTATGCACGCTTGCACGATTTACCGCCAAAAATGCGTTCATATTCTCTTTTGCTAGAAATTTCTCGTCATAGACCTCGCATTTGATACTAGCGTGGCTCTTGGCCAAATTTTGCGCGTCCTCGGCCATCTTTTGTGGTGTATAAATTTCTGGGATTTCATTTACGATATCTTTTGCAAAATTTGTAGCATTTGCTATTACCTCTGCCTCTTTAAAGCTCTCATTTGCTGCCTTTAGATCGACCTTTTTGCCAGCAAATTCTTCAGTAGAAAAGATGATCTCTTTAAGGGTGTATTTCTCTTTTTTTTCTTTATACTTGTTAAATTCATAGCTTCCAAGCAAAAAGCCCTCAGCTAGCGCCTCAAAGCTTAGTTTTGGACAATCTGCTATGTATGAAGCTAGCTTAATACTCTTAATATTTAGCGATTTTAGCGCGTTATAGGCCTTTGCTGCCGCAAGCCTTAGTTCATCAAATTCTAGCTTAGCAAGTGGTACGTAAGCCCTTTTTACCTCGCTTAGAATGAGGACGCTCTCACCTTTATAATTATTAAATTTAATAGCCTCTTTATCGCTTACGAATTTATGTTTTAAGTCCTTATCTACTACGAAAATTAGTTCAATATCAGCTTTTATATCTTTTAACTTTTTATCAACTATTTGAAACTGCATGTCTTCTGTCTCTCCTTTCGTTTAAAATTTTATTTTCAATGCGCTTAAATGCATAGATCAAAAGCCCCATAAATATAGCAACTACTGGGATAGCGACGTACCAGTGCTCTTTTGCTTTTTGAAGTAGCACAAGTATATGCTCGCCAAGTATCCAAGCAGGTATGGTGGTGATCGCCGCCCAGCACCAGGCGCTGATCAAATTTATAAAGGCGTATTTTTTAGCATCATAGCCGGTAAGTCCTATGCAAAGCGGTATGATGACACGAAAGCCGTACATGTAGCGCTGTAAAAAGATGATCGGCCAGCCGTATTTTTTCAGCATTATGTGCGCCACTGCAAATTTTCTCCGCTGCGCGTGGAGCCTTTTTGCGATGTATTTTTTATTGTAACGGCCAAGATAGAAGTAAATTTGATCTCCCACAAAGCCTCCAAGTCCAGCCACAAAGATAGCAAGCGCGATGTGCATATGAGTGGTGTGAGCGAGAATTCCAGCCATTATTAAGGCCATTTCGCCTTCCATGATACACCAGACAAAAAGTATGATGTAGCCGTACTCTTTAAGCAGTTCTATAAAAAACTCTTCCATTCTAAACCTCTAAAACGCTGTAAATTTTAGTAAGCGACTTTAGCTTTTCGCTACCTTTTAGATCAACTAGATCTACGATAAAGCACGCTTCTACGCAGGTTGCGTTAGTTTGATTGATAAGCTCGACTGAAGCCTTTGCAGTGCCTCCAGTGGCTATGAGATCGTCCATCAAAAGCACTCTAGCGCCCACTTTTTCTCCAAAAGCATCGATGTGAATTTGCACTTCATCGACGCCATACTCTAGGCTATATTTTTGAGAAAGCGTGATAAAAGGCAGTTTTTTTGGCTTGCGTATCGGCACAAAAGGAAGCCTTAGCCTTGCTGCAAGCGCTGCGCCAAAGATGAAGCCACGAGACTCGATACCAGCGATGTAGTCGATCTTTGCATCCTCATATCTAGCCACTAAATGATCTATCAAAAAGTTAAATGCTTCTTTGTTGTTTAGTAGTGTCGTGATGTCGCGAAAGACTATGCCAGGCTTTGGAAAGTCGTTTATGCAGCGAATAGAGTTTATTAAAAATTCTTTGCCTTTTTGATCTAAAATTTTCATAATTTTCCTTAAATTTGATCTTATAGCAACGCTTCGATCTTGCCCTCAAGCTCACGAATGCGCTGTCTTAGCTTATCGTTTTCTAAACGGTACTGGGAATTTCTTGTGCGAAGCGAGGTCACGTCGTTTTTAGTTTTGTTTAGCTCGTCTGTTAAGATGTCGATGTTGCCTAGACTTCGTTGAAGTTGGATCTGAAATTTTCTTATGACGACCTCGGTGTCTTGGAGGTTATTTTTCATAAAATCTTTTGTTGCACGCTCTTTTTTTAGAAGCGTTTTGAAGTAAAAAACCATGACAGTTAGGTAGATCGCAGCACAAACAAGAGCGGTAAAAACGATCCACTCGCCTATCATTTGGCTTCCTCAAGCTCTATTTTTTTGACTCTTCTTTCGTGTCTGCCGCCTGTAAACTCTGTCTTTAAAAATGTTTCAAGTGCTGCTGCAGCCACGCCAGCTCCAATAACCCTTGCTCCAAAAGCGATAACGTTTGCGTCGTTGTGTTCTCTTGCAAGTCTAGCGGTAAATTCGTCGTGACAAAGGGCACACCTTACGTTTTCATGCCTGTTTGCAGCGATTGATATGCCAATACCTGTGCCACAAATGAGCACGCCGTAGCAGTTAGGCTCAAGCTTGCTCGCTAGCAAATGCGCATAGTCAGGGTAATCAACGCTATTTTTGTCATTCGTACCAAGGTCAATGGCTTCATGTCCAAGCTTTTCTATGACTTCTTTTAGCTCTGCCTTAAGCTCTACTCCAGCGTGATCGCAAGCGATAAAAATTTTATCTATTTTCATGAAAAATCCAATAAATTTTTTGCAGATTATAGTCAAAGTTGCATTAAAATAAAATTTTGCTTGCATGTGAGAAAAGGCTATAATTTTAGAAATTTTTAAAAGGGAAAAATATGAAAAAGACGCTCTTTTTAATGGCTTCAGTGCTAGCCTTTGCAAATGAAAATCTAATAGAGATCTACACAGATCAAACCATCATCACTCAAAAATTTAGTGACGCAAACAGCTCTTTTAGCGCCTTTGTGCCAGAGGGTGTGGAGAGTGAGAGCATCACTATAAATGGGGATTGTGACGCGAATGCTAATCTAAAAAAGATCAGCGAAGAAAATAACCCAAGTTATATAAAATGGAAGCAAGAAGTTGTAAATTTAAATAATAAACTTGAGGCGCTAAATGCAAGAGGTAGGTTTATAGAGCAAGCTTTGATAGGAGAAAATAAAAGTAACGATGTGACAAAAAGAGCTGAGGAGTTTTATAAATTTAGCCTAGAAAATATCGAGAAAATTTCAGCTGCTAAAAGTGAGCTTGAAGCGCTTAAAGAAAATGAGCCAAAGAGCGAAATGGCTGGATTTTTGCAGCTTGATATGAAATTTGCTTGCAGCCCAAAAGAGGCGACGCTTTCATATATGGATGATGAGGCGCCAAAGACGCTAAATGAAATTTATGCGGATACAAAAAACAAAAATATCTTAATAAAACAAGAAATTTTGCTCACTAACCCATATGCTAGTGAAGTTAAAAATTTAAAGCTCGCTATCTATCCAACCAGATATCAAAAGGCTCTTGCGCCAAATAGTTTTTATCCTTGGTACGAGGAGAGCGAGGCAGAGGCTGCTAGTTACGGCGCTTCAAAAAATATGCTAAGAGCTGCAAAAGTCACTGCTGAGGTCGCTGATATGCGTGTGCAAAGAGATGAGAATGAATTTGCCAAAATTTGGAAGATAGATGGGATAAATTTAGCAAAAGGCGAGAGTAAATATATAACTTACGATACACAAAAAATGGATGCAAATTTTAGCGTTTTTGCTGATTTTTACGGCTCACTAAAGGCATATAACGTAGCTAGCTTTAAGCTAAATGACGATCTAACTCCAGCTAAAACGCAGTTTTACGTTAATGGTGTGAGTGTTGGTAGTCCTAGCGAGTTTGAGATGAAAGCAAAAGATGAGCCAGTGCAGTTATTCTTAGGACAAAACGAGCTAATTGAGCTTAAAAAAGAGCGATTAAATAAATTTAAAAAGAGCTCGCTTCTTGGCAAAGACCGCATAAGCGAAGAGGGCTATAAGATAAGTGTCAAAAATAGTTCAAGTAAAAGTGTCGATGTCACCTTGGTTGATCGCGTGCCAGTATCTGCTGACGAGGCGGTAAAGGTCGAGATAAAGGGCTTTGATAAAAAAGATATCAGCAAAGATGGCAAGGTGGAGCTTAAATTTAGCCTTGCACCAAAAGAGGAATTTAAAAAAGAGTACTATTATAAGATCACAAAGCCAAAAATTTAGAGCAAATTTGCTCTAAATTTAGCCATTTATAAAGGCGCTTGCGATATCTAAAACGTATCTTGTCGGATAAAAGATAGTATCTTTTAAAGGCGAAATTAGGATGATGATAAGGATGACAAAGCCATATCTTGAGATGCCCTCAAGCTTTTCTGCCAGTGCGTGAAAGCCAAAATTTCTAAGCGCATACTCGAGCGCGTGAAAGCCGTCAAGTGGTGGGATCGGATAGAGGTTAAAGATGGCTAACATCAAATTTAAAAGCGCAAGCGTAAATAAAAACTGAAGTAAAATTTCAAAGGTTTCTATGTTTAGCAAAGCTTTTAACACAAAAAGCGACAAGATGCCTAGGATTATGTTGTAGCAAATGCCAGCTAGACTTACGTAGATAGCTGCCTTGTATCCGCCATTTCGCACGACTGTGTAGGTATTTACAGGCACTGGTTTTGCCCAGCCAAACATCATGCCAGTGCTTAGATAAAGCACCAGTGGCACGATGATAGTGCCAACAAGATCGATGTGTTTTATAGGATTTATGCTAAGTCTGCCAAGGCTTTTTGCGGTGTTGTCGCCAAATTTATAAGCGACATAGCCATGAGCGATCTCGTGGCCTACGATGGCGATTATTAAAGAGATGACGATAGTTGCGACTTTTATGGGATCAAAATTAGTGAAGTCCATCAACTTCTCCCTCTTTTAGAGCTTGTTTTGTGAAAAACTCATCATTTTCTATCGTATCTACAAAGCGTCCGATACGCTCCCAGCGCACATTGTAGTTGCTATCCCAGCTAAAATAAATAAACCAAGGCTGACCGACTATGTCCTTGTAAGCCACGCTTCCCCAAAAACGGCTGTCGTTTGAGTGATCGCGGTTGTCACCTATCATAAAGTATTCATTTTTTGGCACTTTTACGTAAAATGCATTAAAGTTAAAATTTGGATTTTGCGGTAGTGAGCTAATGAGCGCTGGCTTCATAAAAACGTTTGATTTGTTTGTATTTAGCATGAAAACCATCTGCTCAAATAAATTTACATTTTCATCGTAATGGATGCCACTAAATCTATATGGCTCTTTTATGAAAAGTTTGCCATCAAGCTCGGCTACATCGCTGCATGAGTAGCCAAATTTACTCTCTTTGCCATTTAAATTCTCTCGGCAGTTTGCCTTTATGAAGCTATCCCCCTCTTTTGGACGCAAATACAAGGCTTTTTCGGTAAATACTATCTCATCTTCGCTTGTGGCAAAGCAGCGTTTTACAAAGTGGGTCTTTTCGTCTTTTGGATAACGAAAGACGACTATATCTCCTCTTTCTGGGCCACTGCCTGTGACAAGATGTCCGTTGTCATTTAACTCAGGTAAAATTTTTACTTCAAGCCACGGAATTCTTGGTGTTGGTATGCCATAAACAAATTTTTTTGCAAATAAAAAATCACCAACCAAAAGCGTATTTTTCATCGAACCAGACGGGATAACAAAGGCTTGAGCTATGAAAAATATAACAAAAAGCACGATGATGACAGTGCCTGTCCAGCTCGAGCAAAAGTCATAAAATTTAGTAAAAAATTTTTTCATTATTACGCTCTTTTGTGGCTAGCTATCTTAGCTTGGGCTGCAAGGATTGTGTTGTTTAAAAGCATAGCAATCGTCATAGGACCCACGCCACCAGGAACTGGTGTGATGTATGAGCATTTTGGTGCGACCTCGTCAAAATCCACATCGCCTACAAGTCTGCCATCATCGAGTCTATTTATGCCCACATCAACGACTACTGCGCCATCTTTTACCATGTCAGCCTTTAAGAAAAATGGCTTGCCAATGGCCGCGACGATGAGGTCGGCATTTTTGCAAATTTCTTTTAAATTTTTAGTCTTGCTGTGAGTCACGGTAACGGTTGCTGAAGCGTTTAAAAGCAAATTTGCCATAGGCTTGCCAACGATATTACTTCTACCTATAACAACCGCGTTTAGTCCAGTCACATCAATGTCATACTCTTTTAAAATTTCCATTACGCCAAGCGGTGTGCAAGGCACAAAGCCATCTAATCCACTAACAAGTTTGCCGACATTTACAGCGTGAAAGCCATCTACGTCTTTTGCTGGATCGATCGTTGCCAAAACGGTATTTGTATCTATATGTTTTGGAAGTGGCAACTGCACCAAGATGCCGTGGATACTATCGTCTAAATTTAGCACATTTATAAGTGCTAGAAGCTCTGCTTGGGTTGTATTTTCGCTTAGACGGTGAGCCACGCTTTTTATGCCGTATTCGTTGCAGGCTTTTTCTTTGGCTCTAACGTATGTTTGAGATGCTTTGTCTTCGCCTACTAAGATAACAGCTAGGGTTGGTTCTACGCCAAATTTTTTTAGTTCTTCAGCTCTTACTTTTACGCTTTCTTTGACCTTTAAAGATACGGCTTTGCCGTCTAAAATTTTCATATTGGATCCTTATTTAAAAGCTTTTTTAATCACAAGGGTGGTATCATACCTAAAATTAAATTAAATTTTTAAAAGAGAGGTTTATGCGGTCTGTTTTTTTGATTTTGCTTTTTTGTGTGGCGATTTTTAGTGCTGATTTTATTACAAAGACCGAGTACGCCAAGATGCTATACCTAAATCCACGTGGCATAGGATGTGACAAATGTCACGGTACAAAGGGCGAGGGCAGTCTCATATCTAAATACAAACACTTTGACAAAAAAGCAAACAAAACAGTTGACGATGAGCTTAGAGCGCCAAAGATAAATGATATAGATTTTGAGAGCTTTAAAGCCGCTTTAACAAAGCCAAAAGGTGTCATGCCAAGCTACTTTTTGACAGATGAGGAGACAACCATCCTTTATGAGTACATCACAAATAAGATGAAAACTCCTGCAAAGGCGGCAAAAGCGCAAAATTTAGCCAAGCCCACAGTACCTGAAGCTACACAAAAACAGCCAGAGCAATCTGCCAAAGCCGCCCCTTCTACAAAACCAGCAGAGCCAGCTAAGACTACCACGGCTAAGCCAGCTGAGTCAGCAAAAACTGCTACTACGCAAGCACCAAAGTCGCCAGCAAAACCAGCTGCAAACCCAAAAGATAATCAAAAGACAAATTTAAAACCACAAAATCAAAAGGATAAAAAATGACAAATAAAGAGGCATTTAGCGAAGCCAAAAAATATATCCCAGGTGGCGTAAATTCGCCTGTTCGTGCATTTGGAAGCGTTGGTGGTGAGCCTGTGATGATAGACCACGCAAAGGGCGCTTATCTATACGACGTCGAGGGCAAAAAATACCTTGATTTCATCCAAAGCTGGGGACCGCTCATATTTGGCCACTGTGACAAAGATATCGAAGAAGCTATCATCTCTGCTGTAAAACAAGGCGTATCTTACGGCGCGCCATCTCCAAAAGAGACCGCTCTAGCAAAGCTAATATGTGATGAGTTTAAACAAATAGATAAAATTCGCTTCGTAAGCTCTGGCACAGAGGCTACCATGAGCGCTATCAGAGTGGCTAGAGGATATTCTAAAAAAGATGGACTAATAAAATTTGAAGGCTGCTATCACGGACACAGCGATGCACTTCTTATCAAAGCAGGAAGTGGCGCAACGACATACGGCAATGCTTCAAGCAGCGGCGTGCCACAAGACGTTGTGAAAAACACCTATTTAGCAGTTTATAACGATATCGAGAGCGTAAAAGCTATCTTTGAAAATAATAAAGACAAAATAGGCGTCGTCATAATCGAGCCTATCGCTGGAAATATGGGGCTTGTGCCAGCTGATAAGAAATTTTTAGAGGAGCTTAGAGCGCTTTGCGATAAATTTGGCGCTGTGCTTATCCTTGATGAGGTTATGAGTGGCTTTAGAGCCTCACGCCTTGGCTCATATCCATTTCATGAGGTGGACGCTGATCTCATCACATTTGGCAAGGTTATAGGCGGAGGCATGAACGTCGCTGCATTTGGTGGCAAGGCTAAGATCATGGACTGCTTAAGCCCAGATGGTGCTGTCTATCAAGCAGGCACGCTAAGTGGCAACCCAGTGGCTATGAGCGCTGGTATAGCAGCGATTTCAAAGATAAATAGTGATCCAAATTTATACGCTAGACTCGAAAAACTTGCCACAAAACTGATGGCTGGCTTTAAAGAAGCTGCAAAAAGCGTTGGCATCACCATCCAAACTGATGTTCGTGGCTCGATGTTTGGCTACTTTTTTACAGATCATGCCGTGAAAAACTACGACGATGCGTTAAAGAGTGATACAAAGCTATTTGCTAAATTTCACCAAGCTATGCTTAAGCGTGGAATTTATCTAGCGCCAAGTCAGTTTGAGACTGGATTTGTCTGCGATGCGATGAGTGAGGCGGATATCGATCTGGCGGTAAATGCAGCTAAAGAGGCATTTTTGGAGATAAAAGCTTAATGGCAAAAATTAAGATAAAAGATATCGTAGCAGGTGCTGAGCAACTAAGTCTTGGCGTTTCAATCGTAGTTGCGATTTTGCTTGGCACCGGACTTGGGTATTTTATAAAAAAGGCTACAAATTTTACGCCAGCTCTTTGGATAGGCTTTGCTATTGGCATCGCAGCTGCTATTTTAAATGTCTATAAAGCTTACAAAGCACAGATAAAAAGCTTAGATGAGCTAAAAGATGAAAGCAGATATAAAGGCTACACAAAAGGCGATGATGAGGACGATTAGTAGGCTTTTGATTTGCTATTTTGTGCTTTGGTTAGCTCTTAGCGTGGTTGGCAAATTTATATCAAATCAATTTTTCATAAGCTCACAAATTTCATTTTTTGCCTCGCTTATCATCTTAACAGCTAGTTTTTTTGCCTATAAAAACCGCATAAATTCTCGGCTAGAAAATGCAAGAGAGGAAATTTTAGCCAAGATAGAAGAAGAGGATGATGAAGATGATGAAAATTTGGTGCAAAATGAGGCAAAAGAATTTAGCCTAAAAGAAGAAAAAGCAAGGCTAAAAAAGCAGAAATTTTCATTTAAAGATAAGAGTTTTTTAGCAGCCTTTATGCCTTACCGCTTGGTCGCTTACGCGATACTTTTTTTTGGATTCATTTTTTTAAAAAATGAAAATTTACTAAATGTGTCTGGTTTTTTAGTTGGGCTTGCTCCGATGCCTATTGGTGCATTTATTTTTGGGCTTATGGAGAATAAATTTAATACCGCAAAGGACACTGATGGCAAGTAGCTTTAGGATCATCCGCTCGATGGGACCGCTATTTTTGGGCATGAGTTTACTTTTTATCGGAAATGGCCTAGTCATCGCATCTTGTAGCGCACTTCTTAAGCAAAATGGAGTGGGTGAGCTAGAGATCGGATTAATTAACACGGGCTTTTTTGTGGGTGCGTTAATTAGCACCATTACAGCTCACAGAGTCATCTCAACTACTGGCCACATCAGAGCATTTGCCATCTTTTCAGCCATTTTTGCAGTCTCAGCTATGCTTCATGCGGTAAATCAAAATTTAGTATTCTGGGCGATATTGCGTGCATTTTTGGGATATTGCTACTACGCGCTTTTGATGGTTATAGAAAGCTGGCTAAATGCAAAAATTCCAAATAAAATAAGATCTCGTGTGATAGCCTTTTATGAAGGCGTTTTTTACACAAGTTTTGGACTTGGCATTTTGATCTTAGCGCTTGATCTTAATACCTTTGAAATTTTCATCATAAGTGCAGCTTTTATCATGCTCTCAAGCATTCCATTAAATTTGATCCGTATAAATCAGCCTCAAATCCCAGAGCGTCAGCCCATAAATATCCCAAAAATTTTTGGTATCGTCCCGCTCGCTCTTGTTGGTGCGCTCATTGCAGGCTTAGCAATAAATGGCTTTTTTTCGATGGCAAGCCTTTTTGTCTTGCTTCAAGGATACGGCACAAAAGAGGCGTCATTTTTTATGACGGTTGCGATGATCGGAGGCTTTTTAGCTCAAGTTTTTATCGGTAGTTTCTCTGATAGATATGGCAGAAGGCCAGCTATTTTGCTTTGTAGTAGCGTGGCTTTAATAAGTGCGGTTTTGTTTTTGCTAAATGGCAAAAATTTAACGATTGAATATCTACTTTCATTCTTTTTTGGGGCTGGAATTTTTTGCACATATGGACTTTCTTTAGCTAGAGCAAATGATGAGATCACAGACAAGACAAAGAGCGTGCAAGTTGCACGTGCTTTGTTATTTAGCTACTCTTTGGCTTCGCTTTTCTCGCCGCTTCTTATGAGTTATGCGATGAAAATTTTTGGAGCATTTGGCTTTATCTATGTTTATTTGGTACTTTTTGCTGGGCTTATTTTATTTGCACTAACGCAAAAGACAATACCGCAGCACATGAGAAAAGAGTACAACGACAGGCTCGTTGCAAGGACGGCTGGCATCGCTACTATTGAGCAAAATGGAAATTTTGCCGATAGAAAAAATAAAAAGTAAAAAATGGACGTAGGAAATTCTTTGAATATATCAAACACTTCGGTTCAAACCGGGCAAAATACTACTCAAAATGTGCCAGTTCGTAAAAATGAAGGCTCGCTTTTTAAAAATCAGCCAAGCGTACAAACGCCTAATGAGCAGAGCATTTCAGAGACACTTGATAATGTTGGAAAACTCGTTGCAAGAGTGCTTGATGATCTAAAAAGCGCTTCAAGTCTTAGCAAGGCTGAACAAATTTTATCTCAGGCAAAAGACACGAAAATCGCTCCAAATTTAGCAGGCGAGCTATCAGACCTTGCAAAAAGTTTAGAAGCAGAAGCAATCCAAAATGAAAGCCCTGAGATAAAGAGCCTTGCACTAAAGCTAAAAGAATTTCTAAAACCAATAGCCGATCTAAAAGCCGGCTCACTAAATGACCAGATCAAAAACTCAGGCGTAATGCTTGAAGCAAATTTAAAAGATGCACTCAGTCCAGAGAAGCTTCCAAGCTCGGTTCAGAAGCTACTAAGTGATATAAAAAATCTCTCAAGCGGGAATTTGCTAAATCAAATTTTAACCCTAAATGATGAAAAATTAGACAATCAAAATTCTTTTTCAAAGCTTGCTTCTATACTTGAAAAAGCGAGTAGTGACGCAAAAAATATCCTTGATAACTCAAACATAAAAACGCTTTTAAAAGATGTTGATAAGCTTGATAGTGTGGTTAAATTTTTAGATAAAAATTTTTCAAAAGATCAAAATGGCGAGCTAGTAAAAAATCAAATAAACAAAATGCAAAATTTCATCTCAAATTTAAGCGAGAAAGTCGCAAGCCTAGCAAATGAAAAGCTAAATCAAAATTTTGGTTTTAGCCAAAATCACAAAGAGCTAAAAACTATCCTTGATAGCATAAAAAATGATCTAAAAACGCTAAATAACATAGGCGATGAAGTGGGGCTTGTAAAAGCGTTTAATGAGATGAGTGATGTTTCAAAGGATGGCAGCTTACAAGATAAGCTCCAAAGTGCAGCGAGGCGTCTTGCTCATAGCCTAAGTCTTGCTGATGCTAAGGCAAGTTTGGCTAAAAACGAGCTAAGTGAGAGCAAGGCGCTTTTAAAGCAGCTAAATCTCGCTACAAACGATATAAATAACATTACAACTAAAAATAGTGGCGAAATTTCAAAGGTGCTAAGCCAAGATATAAAAAGTACGCTTTTAAATATTAGTGAAAAGAGTCAAAACCAGCAAAGTGTAAATGCTGCAAATAAGATGATTTCACAGATCGAGATGCATCAAATGATATCAAGCCTTCAAGGCGGGATCCAAACTTATATGCCTTATATTTGGGACGGCGTTGAGGGTGGAAATATCGCATTTAAGCAAGGTAAAAAGGATAAATTTTACGCTCAGATCGATCTAAATTTTAAGAAATTTGGACAGATAAATGTGATGATTGGACTTATTGATAAAAGGTACATTGATCTCTCGGTAGCTACGCAAACAAATGAGTTTAAGGAGCTAATCCTCACAAACTCTAGCGAATTAAAGCAAGCAATATCAAAGCTTGGACTCATAGTTTCAAACTTTAATATCAAGACTTTATCAAAAGTAAAGCTAAATGATAGATTTAAAAAATTTGGCGGCCTTGATGTGGGCTTTGATAAGAAAATTTAATGCAAGTAAATAAGAAAAAAGCAGTAGCTCTTGGTTACAACAGATCTAAAGACAATGCTCCAAGAGTGCTGGCTAGTGGCGCTGGCGAGATAGCAAATAGAATAATTGATCTAGCAAAAGAGCATGATATACCGATCAAAGAGGATCCTGATCTTATTGAAATTTTAAGCAAAGTTGAAGTTGATCAAGAAATTCCACCAAATTTATATAAAGCTGTTGCTGAAATTTTTAGCTTTTTATATAAGATCACAAAGAAATGATCTATAAATTTGCTTAAAAATTAGCAAGGCATATAAAGAGTGGCAAGGATATTGACGATATACAAAAAGTGGTGTAAGCTAAATATTAAATTAAAATTTTAAAGGCTATTTGTGGCACAAAAATTAATATTAATAGGGGCGTCTACTGGCGGGCCTGGGCATTTAAAAAAGTTACTAAAAAACGTAAAACTAAATGGAGCTATCATCGTGATAGCCCAGCACATGAATAAAATGTTTATAAACTCTTTTGCTATGCAAATCGGAAAAGAGTGTGGCTTAGATGTTGAAATTTTAAATGAGAGGAAAATTTTAAAAGAAAATACCGTATATGTCTGCGAACAAAATGTAGTGGTATCACCAAATTTACCAATCAGCGCAAAACCAAATACAGAAGAAAAGACTATATATACGCCAAATGTTGATGTGTTGTTTAAATCTGGAGTTGGAATTTGCAAAAGTGCAAATGTCTTAGCTATCTTGCTAACTGGCATCGGAGACGATGGTGCATCTGGGCTTGATAAGCTTTATAAGGCTGGAGCAAAATGTATAGCTGAAAATGAAGAGAGCGCGATAGTTTATGGTATGCCAAAACGTGCAAAAGAGCTAAATCAAAGCTTAAAATCATTAAATCTAACTATGATAAAAAAAGAGCTGGAGGATTTTTTAAATGCTACTAACTAATGACGCAAAAGATACAAAAACAATGCAAACAAATACTCCACAAGATATGGATAGTTTTAATGAATTTATGAACGTTATCAAAACCCTTTGCGGAGTTGATCTGGAGCCAAAAAGAGATATTACGTTGCAGCGAATTACCATTTTTATTAGAGATCGCCAGATAAAAAGCTTTAAAGATCTTGTTTCGATGATAAGATATAACACAAGCTTACGACAAGATATTTTAAATCTAGTAACTGTAAATGAGACTTATTTTTATAGAGAGTTGCCTCAACTTAAAGATGTGATCTATTACGCAAAGGAGCTTGGAGGAGCTAGGATTTTGTGTGCTCCTTGCTCTACTGGAGATGAGTCATATTCGCTTGCAATGCTTGCTTATGAGATGGGATTTAAACAGCATGAAATTTCAATCGTAGGTATAGATATAAACTCAGAAGCCATAGCAAGCTGTCAAAATGGTATTTTTAGTGAGAGGAGCTTGCATAGGTTAAGCGATTTTCAAAAAGAGAGATTTTTTACAAAAGTCGATGATAAATTTAAGATAAAAAAAGAAAACTTACCGAGGTGTGAGTTTAAAATTTTAAATGTTTTTGATGATGCTATTTTTAACCTAGGAAAATTTGATATCGTACTTTCAAGAAATATGATGATCTATTTTGATGATGATTTTAGATTAAAATGTGTTGAGAGGCTTCATAAATTGCTTAAGCCAGATGGTAGGCTTTACGCTGGGCACGCCGATCTTGTGCCTTACACTCCAGCTTATGAAAAACGCTTTTCAAATGGAACTACCTACTATCTAAAAAAATAAAAATTTACCAAGTCGCCTTTTAACTTAGGCGACTTAATTTAAAATTAATCACCTTATTTTGTAGCTTTTTAATACTACGTGATAGTAAAAGGCCCCTATAAAAAAGAGACTTCCCATAAAACTCGCAATCATCTCAACACTAAGTCCAATATCATAAAGCAGACCAATGATAAATGAAATGAGAGCGCTAAAGCCAAGAAAAACCATATCGTTATATGCAATCACTCGGCCATAAAATTCTTTTTTGCAGTTTTGCTGAAGCATCGTATAGGTGTAGCTCCAAAGACTTGATGTGCAAAATCCAGCAAAGATAATGCCAATAAGCGATAGATAAAAATTCCAAAGCGATAAAGCCCAAATGATAATACCAAGACCTTGACCGATATATACGAAAATAAGCGTGTTTTTATTTATAAATTTACTAAGTATGGCTGGAGCAAACATAAGTGAAATGGATCTTGAAGTATTTAATAGTCCTATAATTAATGATGTCGAGAGTAAATTTGCATATTTGTAATCAGCCAAAAGTGCGATCAATGCGTCATAAGCGGTAATGCCAACAAAGGCGTGCAAAAATATAAGATGCACGATGAGTCTATTTTCTTTTAAATACACAAGGCCATTTTTTAGCATTTTTAGTGGTTTTTCTATAAATTCTGGCTTTAGACCTTGCAAATTTAAAAAATATAAAAATCCAAAGCTAAAAATGTATAGTATACCATCAAGCAAAAAGGCGCTTTTTATCCCAAAAAAGTGTATATAAACTCCAGCAAGCCCCATGCCAGCAGTGTATGAGACTGCCCAGATGATAGAGTGGATCTCGTTTGCGAGTTTGAGATTTTCTTTGCTTAAAATTTTTGGCAGCACGCTCATCTCTACTTGAAAATACATTCCACCAGTGCCATTTCTAATAAAAATGATAAGTAAAAGTAACCATAAAAAATCAAGTGAGTCTATAAAAAGAAGCATAAAAACGCTTATCGTCTCAACTGCCATCATGATGACAAGCATTGGTTTTGGGCTAAATTTATCAACTAAAATTCCACTAAATGGAGCTATGACAACACCTGGGATAAATGCCATCGCTGCACTTAGCGTAATCGCCCAAACAGGAGCGTCAAGCTTGATAAGAAGGGTAAAAATACCTGTGTGCGAAAACCATACGCCAAAATAGCATATAAGCTGAATGATGCTTAAGAGGCGAAAATTTTTCTCCTCTTTTAAAAGTTTAAGATATTCTTTCAACTTATTGATTCCACATTAGCGTTATTTGCTCTATCTTTGTTTCATCTGGGATATCGTTTAGGCTTGTTATATCTTTGGCAAGTGGATTTTTTAGTGTGATTAGCATATCGTGGCTATCTATTTTTAGATAGATATTGTTTTTGTCACTACTAAATTTAGAGATAACAAGAGAATTTTTTATATCTTTGAAATTTGATTTAAGGCTGATATTTTCTGGAGTTTTAAACTCGTTTGAGTAAATTTCAATGCTTGTGATAATGCCATTTAGTAAGGTGTATTCAAAAATTCTTTCATTTTTGTTTGTTACGATGTAGCTGTTTTCTTTTTTTGTGTTATCCCGTTTTATGTTTTTTGAGCCATAAATTTTTATCACATCTCTATTTGCTAATTCGTTTGTCAGCTCTGCAAAAAAGCCTTTGCCAAAGAGATTTTTTTGATCTTTATCTTTTTTATATCGTCCGCTTATGTGAGCATTTTTACAAATTTTATCGTTTGCTACTAGAAAAATTGCATTATTTATCCTGTGTATGCTTAGAGCAATGCCTTTTTCATCTAAAAGGTAAAAAATTCCCTTGTCGTAAAGTAGCTCCGAACTAAACTCGCAAAGTGGTGAGCCATTTTTTAATGATGAATAAAAACTTATTTTCGCGCCATTTTTACTTGGCACGATTACGATATCTAAAAAGTTATCTTTGTTTTTAAATTTATAAAATTTAGCAAAAAAACTATCTTTGTAAGCTTTATTTACTGGCTCGAAATTATAAATTTGAGCTAGCACGCCAACTCGCTTATTTTTCTTATCATCAAGCTGAAGAAGTGAGTTTTTATTTGGCGCGAAATAGCTAAGATTGCCATTTTCATCTTTTAAAATGATAGCACTATCATCAACATCAAATGTACCATTTTTTTCAACCAAGCTTACTTCTTTATCCATAGTAAGCATTGTTTTTGTGTAGGTTTTATCTTTATTTAGCGTAATGATAGTTTTTATGCCTTCGCAATTTGGGCAAGGCAAAATAGTGTGAAAACTACTATAAATTGAGTTTGGAAGTATTAGCTTTTCTGGCTTTTTGGGCGTATTTGCCTGAACTAGTGGTTTGTCTTCTTTTACTGTATTTTGTGTGTTTTGTTTTGGCTCTAAATTTTCATTTTTTGCGCAGCCAAGGATGAAAAATGAGATAAGTATGGCAAAAAGATATTTCATTTGCAACTCCTTAAAAATTGCAAAATTATATCATTTTGCCTTTAAAATTTATTTTACGCGTTTAAAGATGTATTTATCTTTTAGCTCGCCAGTGACCTCTTTTTGATCCATGTCAAGCATCTTTAGGCTCTCTCCCTCGATCTTATAAAAGCTCTTCTCTTTATACTCATCAACGGTTGTGATAATGCCATTATTGAGTGAGTATTTGCCCTTGCTAACGGCTTTGTAGTTGTCTTTTGACTTGTAGTTCATTACACTTTCAAATGTGCCGTCCTTTTTTAGTGTGAGGGTTGAGTCTATACCCATGCAGCTAGCGCAAGGTAAAAACGCCTTATAAGTGCCTTCGATGCTGCTTACTGGAGCCATGCAACTACCTTTTACTTCACATTTGCCTTGTGGGACGCTCGCGCTTTGGTTTGACGTAGCGCAACCTGCTAAAAGTAGAGCCGCACTTAGTGCAAAGATAAAATTTTTCATGCTGATCCTTTTTGAAAATAAAATTTAAAATGTATTATAATACTTAAGAAAATAACAAATTATAAATTAAAGGAGAGAAGATGCAAGTTGAGACATTTGGCGTTTTAGTCGTTGTTTTGGTCATTTTTGCATTTTTGTTTTTAAAAGCTGGCATCAAGATCGTGTCGCAAGCAGATAACTTGCTGATCGAGCGACTTGGTAAATTTCACAAGGTGCTTGACGGGGGATTTCACATTATCATCCCATTCGTAGATCAGATAAGGGCGATCATAACTATAAAAGAGCAGCTTGTTGATATCACAAAACAGCAAGTCATCACAAAAGATAACGTTAATATTAGCGTCGATGGGATCGTCTTTTTAAAGGTTTTTGACGCAAAAATGGCGGTTTATAATGTTGATAACTACAAACGCGCCATTGCAAATTTAGCCATGACAACGCTTCGTGGCGAGATAGGTGCGATGAACCTTGATGATACACTAAGCTCACGTGACCGCCTAAATGCTGCACTTCAAGTGGCTCTTGGCGATGCAGCTGGCAACTGGGGCGTAAAGATCATGAGGGTTGAAATTTCTGAAATTTCTGTCCCACTTGGCATCGAAGAGGCGATGAATATGCAGATGAAAGCCGAGCGTGAAAAGCGCGCTATCGAGCTAAAAGCCTTGGCTGAAAAAGAGGCACTAATACGCAACGCAGAGGCGCTAAAGCAAGAAAAAGTGCTTCAAGCAGAGGCGATCGAGCGTATGGCTGATGCGAAAAAATACGAGCAAATCGCCATCGCAACGGCTCAAAAAGAGGCTATGGATATGATAAATGACAGCATGAGCAAAAACGCAAATGCGGCTGAATTTTTGCTTGCGCGTGACAGGGTCGGGGCATTTAGCGAGCTAGCTAAAAATAGCTCAAAAGATAAAATTTTAGTCCCTTATGAAGCGGCTGAGCTAATTGGCTCGCTTAGCGTTTTAAAAAATTTCTTAGCTAAGGATAAGGCGTGATAAGTCCTTTTATAATGATAGCCATCGGCGCGCTCTTGTGCGCGGCTGAGCTTATGCTATTTTCATTTTATCTGCTATTTTTTGGCTTAGCTTTTATCATCGTTGGAGCGGTAAATTTTGGCTTTAATTTTGAGTGGAGCTTTCAAATTTTAGCTGTCTTAGTGCTTGCATTTATCTTGCTTGCGCTCTTAAAGGCGCCGTTAAAGAGTAAATTTATGGCTAAAAAAGAGAGCTTTAACGAGGAGTTTTTAGATGAGCCAGGAGTTGGCGAGATCAGAGAAAATATGGTCTATTTTAAAGGCACTCTTTGGAAGTATGACGGAGCGCTAAAAAACGGCGAGAAAGTGCAGGTTTTAGGCACTAAGGGAGATAAGGTTATATTAAAATAAAGTGCCATTTGGCACTTTATCTATTTTGCGTGAGCTGGGCAGCCTGCTGGCATTTGCTCATGCATTGCACCTTGCATGCCATGATGAGGGCAGCTTGGCATATTTTCTTGCATCATTTTTTGATGATGAGCACATCCGCAACTTGCACCTTGAGGCTCAGCTGGCTTTGGCTCATTTTTAGCACAACCAACTAAAAATAGACCGCAGATAACGGCAAATATAACCTTTTTCATAACTCGCTCCTTTAAAGAATTTCTCACATTTTAGCCTTTAAAAATTAATTTTTCATAACGCCTGATTTATCATATTTAAAAGCATTTTTGGCTAAACTCTCGCCCAAAAATAAGCAAAATAAAAGGTTAAATTTGAAAAGACTTAGTGTAAATGAAGCCATCGATCTTATAGAAAATGCACCGCTTCACGAGCTTGGCAAGATGGCGCTAGCTAGAAAAAAAGAGCTTCATCCAGAAGGCATTACGACCTTCATCGTAGATCGCAACATCAACTATACAAATGTCTGCTGGGTGGATTGTAAATTTTGCGCATTTTACCGCCACGCAAAAGAGGAAGACGCTTATGTGCTAAGTTTTGAGGAGATTGGCAAGAAGATCGAGGAGCTTATCGCCATTGGCGGCACGCAAATTTTATTTCAAGGTGGCGTTCATCCAAAGCTAAAGATCGAGTGGTACGAGGAGCTTGTAAGCTACATCAGCAAGCACTATCCAAGCATCACGATACATGGTTTTTCGGCCGTTGAGATCGACTACATCGCAAGAGTTTCAAAAATTTCTACAAAAGAGGTCCTAAGACGCCTAAACGAAAAGGGCTTATACTCGATGCCAGGGGCTGGAGCAGAGATTTTAAGCGACCGCGTTCGTGACATCATCGCCCCAAAAAAATGCGACACCACAGACTGGCTTCGCATACACAAAGAGGCGCACGAGCTTGGCATAAAGACAACTGCTACTATGATGTTTGGCACGGTTGAGAGCACTCGTGAGATCGTAGAGCACTGGGAGCACATCAGAAATTTACAAGATGAAACAGCTGGGTTTAGGGCATTTATACTTTGGAGTTTTCAAGGGCTAAACACAAAGCTCATGCAAGAATTCCCTGAGATCAAAAAGCAAAGCTCAAACGTCTATCTAAGACTTCTTGCGGTCTCAAGGCTCTTTTTGGATAACTTTAAAAATATCCAAAGCAGCTGGGTCACACAGGGCAGCTACGTTGGTCAGCTAGCGCTTCTTTTTGGCGCAAACGACCTTGGTAGCACTATGATGGAGGAAAACGTCGTAAAGGCCGCAGGGGCTAGCTTTAGGATGAATCAAGACCAGATGATCGAGCTTATAAAAGATGTCGGAGAAATTCCAGCTAAGCGCAACACAAACTACGATATTTTGGAGAAATTTTAGATGAAAATTTTAGATATCAATGTAAAAAATGTAAAAATTCCAGTCGTTTTTGAAAGCTCAAAAGTGATGCCAGTAGTGAGCCTCAGACTTGTTTTCAAAGCAGCTGGTAGCTCACAAAATGGCAAGCTAGCAGGCCTTGCAAGACTAAGTGCAAATTTACTAAACGAGGGCGATATGAAGCTAGGCTCGGCTAAATTTGCCAAAGAGCTTGAAGTAAGGGCGATTAGCCTAAATGCAAGCTGTGGCTTTGAGACATTTTGCATAGATCTAAACTGCCTAAAAGAGCACTTTGCCTTTGCGTGCGGCAAGCTAAAAGAGCTTATAAGCGCTCCAAATTTAACTGATGAAATTCTAAATAGGTGCAAAACCGTCACACTTGGCGAGATCGCAGCAAATGAAAACGACTTTGACTACTTAGCAAGGCAGGGGCTTTTTGAGCTTTTGTACCCAGAAAGCGTGCTTGCCATGCCAAGTATCGGCACTAAAAAGAGCATAAAAGCTATAACGCTTGAAGACGTAAGGAAATTTTTAAACGAGCATTTAGACCTTTCAAATTTGCTTTGCGTGCTAGGCGGCGACATCGACGAGAAACAGACAAAAGAGCTTGCTAGTGTTTTAGAAATTTTAAAACCTGGTAAAGCTCGAAAGTTAGAGCACTTTAGCCCAAGCGATAAGTGCGAAAGCAGCGAGATCATCAGGCAAAGCGAGCAGGCATACATCTACTTTGGTGCACCATTTAACGTAAAACCTGAGGAGAAATACAAAGCTGCAGTGGCGACATTTATCCTGGGTGAGGGTGGCTTTGGCTCGAGGCTCATGGAGGAGATCCGCGTAAAAAGAGGGCTTGCATATAGCGCCTATGCTAGAAATTTGCTAAATCTCTCTTACAGCCAGCTCTACGGCTATATGCAGACAAAAAATGAAAAAAAAGATGAGGCTATCGCCGTTATAAAAGAGGAAATTTTAAAATTTAGCAAAAAAGGCGTTAGCAAGGCCGAGCTTGATCAGGCGAAGAAATTCTTACTTGGCTCTTTGCCACTTAGGCTTGAGACGCTATTTAAACGCCTTGATATCGCGCAAAGCGAGTTTTATGAGCATGGCGAGCTTGGGGCATTTTTAAAGGATCTTGATAAAATTTCAGTCCTTTCGCTAAACGAGCTAAATAGCTTCATAAAAGCCCACGCAGAGATCAATCAGCTAAGTTTTTACGTCCTAAAAAATGAAATTTGAAGCAAGCGATAGAGTAAAACTTCTAAAAATAGGCGTGCTTAGCCTACTTGACCTTGCTCTTGTGCTACCAAAGGGCTTTGAGGATACGACGATCGCTAAGAGTCCAAGAGAAGGGCAGATCTGCATAAATGTAAAGATCACATCACTCGCCTCGCGCCCTGGCATGCTAACGGCGCTTGCCTTTTGTGAGCAGTGGCAAAGTAGCGTAAAGATCATCATTTTTAACGCAAAGTCTTGGCACTACGGCACTTTTAAGATCGGCAAAGAGATGGCGATATATGGGCTTTGCTCCTACGCCTTTGGCTCTTGGCAGATCGTAAATCCAAAAATCACCACAAAAATAGGCCAGATAGTGCCTAGATTTAAGACCGAGCTAAAAGACGAAGAGCTAAAAAAACTCATCTTAAAATATCTAAATTTACAAAATTTACTAGCCGAGGGCTTAAATGAAAAAGAGGCTAAATTTCTAGCTGATTTGCAGCGGCTAGACGAGCAAAGCGTGCAAATTTTATACCGCCTAAAAAATGATGGCGAGGGTACGCACATTTTAAAATTTGTAGAAATTTTTAACTATATAAAAAAGCTAAGTGCGAAAAAAACCTACTTTAAAAGCCCAAAAATCAAGCTTTTTGATATAGACTCTTGGCTTAAGAGCCTGCCATTTACGCCGACAAACGACCAGATAAATGCTGTAAATGACATCAGAGACGACCTTAGCGCTGTGCAGGCAAAAAGGCGCGTCATAATGGGCGACGTGGGAAGTGGCAAGACGCTAGTGATCCTAGCAGCAGCACTCAGTGTCTATCCTCAAAGTGCCATTTTGATGGCTCCAACAAGCATCTTAAGCGAGCAAATTTATAATGAAGCAAAGAGACTGCTACCGCCTTTTATGAATGTGATGCTCGTGCGAAGCGGGGAGAAAAAGATAGACTTTAGTGGGGTAAATTTGATCGTTGGTACGCATGCGCTGCTCTTTCACGAGCTACCAAATTCGCCGCTTGTCATGGTCGATGAGCAACACCGCTTTGGCTCAAATCAGCGCAAAAAGATAGAAGAGCTTGCCTCAAACGAGGACGAGCGAGCAAATTTCGTGCAGTTTTCAGCTACGCCCATACCAAGGACGTTAAGTTTAATTCAGTCTGAGATCGTAAATTTTAGCTTTTTAAAGCAGATGCCATTTAAGAAAAATATAATGAGCCAAATTTTGGGTGCTAGCGAGTTTGGCTATCTGCTCGCTCACATCAAAAAGCAGCTAGAAAACGGCTTTCAAGTAGCCATCATCTATCCATTAGTTGAGAGCAGCGAGAGCTCAAACTATCAAAGCCTAAACGAGGCGCAGGGCTTTTGGCTAAAGAATTTCAAAAATGTCTTCGTCACGCACGGCAAGGATAAGGAAAAAGAGGAAATTTTAAGGCGATTTAGAGAAGAGGGCGAAATTTTACTCTCGACCACCGTTGTTGAGGTTGGAATCTCACTGCCAAGGCTAAATACGATAGTGATTGTAGGGGCTGAGCGGCTCGGCCTTGCCACGCTTCATCAGCTAAGGGGTAGAGTAGGGCGAAACGGTGGCGATGGATACTGCTTTTTATTTACCAAGCTAAAAGAGACACCAGCTAGACTAAAAGAATTTTGCGCGACAAATGACGGCTTTAAGGTGGCCGAGCTTGATCTGAAAAACCGCCAAAGTGGCGACATACTAAATGGCTTTTTCCAGCACGGAGCGACATTTAACTTCTACGACTACGAGGATGATATCACACAGGCTGCAAAGGCTAGAGTAGCAGTACTTGCTAAAAATAATACCCAGTTGCTTTTAACTTAACTTAAAATTTTTGATTTTCTTTTACTGGCTCTTTTGACTTGTTTAAATTTTTATAATTTATCGAATTTGAAGTGAGTGGCAAGGCTAAGCTTTGTAAAATTTATAAAATTATTTTTCTATTCTGCGCTCTTTGCATACATTTTCGCATGGTATGCCGTCACGATCACGGTCAAATCCACTGCGTCCGCATTTTCTTAGATAGTGATATGCTTCTTCACAACTCTTCATCTCTTTGCAGTAGCGTTTAGAGCAATCAAATTTATCAGCCGCATTTGCTATTAATGCAAAAAATAAAATCAAAATTAACTTTTTCATTTTTACTCCAAAGGCAGTATGTGTGAAATAACAAAAAGTACAAAAAGTGCTTTCAAAAGAATTTATCCTTTTGAAAGCAGATAAATTTAAAGAGGATATGTTAGGCAGCACTCTCTTTGCACTTCGTCGATGTAGCTCACGTTTAAATTTAGTCCGTAAAGCTGGCTTAAATTCTCACTTCTGATGATCTCATCAACCGTGCCAAATCCAACCTCGCCATCACCTTTTACAAGTGCGACATATCCGCCAAGAAGCACAGCAAAGTCAGGGTTGTGAGTGGTTAGCACGACCGAGTAGCCAAGCTCTTTTAGCCACTTGACGGTGCGTAGGAATTTATACTGGTTGCCAAAATCAAGCGCGCTCGTTGGCTCGTCAAATATAATCATCTTTGGTTGCGCAGCCATCGCACGAGCGATCATACACATCTGCTTTTGACCGCCACTCATCTGCGTGATGAAGCGATCCTCAAGATACTCGATCTCAAGCTTTTTGGTGTAAATTCTAGCGATCTCTTCGTCCTCTTTGCTAGGTCTTGCAAAGATACCAAGGTGCGCCGCACGGCCCATCGTGATAAACTCAAGCCCGGTGTAGTCATACTCAGTAACCTCGCTTTGAGCGACGTATGCCATGATCTTAGCGCGCTCTTTGTTGCTTAGGCTATCTACATTTTTGCCATCAAGAAAGATCTCTCCAGAAACTGGCTTTAGTGAGCCGCTTATCAGCCCAAGGGTGGTTGATTTACCAGCTCCGTTTCGTCCAAGTATGGTTAAAATTTCACCTGCACCTATCTTTAAATTTACATTTTCTAGTTTGCCAGCTCCATTTGAGTAGCTAAAGTTTAAATTTCTAACTTCAAGCATCACGCAACCTTTTTATTTCGCCACAATACCCAGACGAAAAATACTGTGCCGATAAAGCCAGTAAGTACGCCAAGAGGCACTTCACTTACGCTTATACTACGAGCCAAAGTGTCCACAAAGAGTAAAAACATCGCACCCATAAATATGCTTGCTGGCATGCTTTTTATGTTGTTTGCACCAACTAGCATACGAGCCAGGTGTGGCATGAGGAGCCCCACCCAAGCGACTATTCCGCTTATGCAGACGCTGCATGCTGTAAGAAGCGTAGCGCAAATGATAACGATAGCACGTTCAAAAGCCACATTTACGCCAAGTCTAGCCGCGCTCTCGTCGCCAAGAGATAGCAAATTTATACGCCAGCTCATGGCTATTAGCAAAATGGCACAGATGATCATTACTGGGGCTATAAATTTTAAATTTTCGCTATCAAGCTTTGCAAGGCTGCCAAGCTGCCAGTAAACGATGTCAGGTAGCTTTGTTTCAGGATCAGCGACATATTTTAAAAAGCCGATCACCGAGCCCATAAGACCGCTTACGATGATACCAGAAAGAACTAGCATAAGCGTGCTTGTGCGCCCCATCATCTTTGGTATGGCTAGAGTGATAGCAACGGCTGCTAGGCCAAAGCCAAAAGCAAAAGCCTGCACCCAAAATAGCGATAGATCAAAGATAATGGCAGTTGCAGCTCCTACGCAGGCACCTGCTGATACGCCAAGAAGATCAGGGCTTACTAGCTGGTTTTTAAAGACGCCTTGATAGGCTGCACCACTCACGCTAAGAGCAGCTCCAACAAGGATGGCTGCGATGATACGTGGGATGCGTAAATTTTCTATCACGTTTGTGATGTTGCTAGCTGTACCCTCGCCAAAGCCAAAGCCGTGAGCAAGCACGCTAAAGACATCGCTAAATGGTATGTAAAATCTACCAACGCCAAGTGCGACAAAGGCGCAAACAAGCGTTAGTAGAGCTAAAAAGATAACAACTATTGAAAAATTTGTGTTTTTCATAATCTTACTTGCTGCTACCGTCTGGATTTAGAGCTTTTAAGATATAGCCATACTCTTTGTCACTAAGATCGTGATTTAAAAACTCTTTATAAAACTCTTTTGTTTTTACTTTCATATCGACATCTTTAAATAGATCTGGTTGGATAGTTTTTGCTGCCCATAAAATTTGAAGTACGTTTTCAGCACCATATCTATCCCAGCTAAATACACCTTTTGGGTTACCATAAATTTTGCCGTTTTTAACAGCGTTTGAGCCAGAGAATGCAGGGTGCTCTTTTATCTTTTTGATCTGTGCGTCTGTGTCATTACCACCAACGATGATGATATCAGGATTTGCATTGATGATCTCTTCAGCGCTAACTTCGATCATTGAACCCTCAGTATTGATAGCATTTACACCGCCACCTAGCTTGATCCAAGTGTTTTGGATGGTGTTTGTACCATCAACTTTTAGCAAATTTGCACCACCAAGAAGGTGAAGTACTTTTGGACGTTTAGCATCAGGGATGTTTTTTGTTCTTGCTGTTACAAACTCAGAGTTATCGTGGATTTTATTAGCAAGTTTTTCAGCTTTTTTTCTAGCATCATCAGTGCCTATGACTTCAGCTGTTGCATAGATGCTTTTCTCCATATCTGGATAATCTCTAAAGATCAAATTTACCGCGCTAAAGCCATTTTTGATAAGTTCATCTTGAAAATTTTTGTTATACACTATGATAACGTCAGGTGCAAGTTTAACAAGCTCTTCGATCTGAAGGTCTTTGCCATTTAGTGCAGCTGGTAAATTTTTAAGTTTTGGATAGACGTGCTCAAACCACTTGTTGTTTTTGATCAGATCAGTTGTGGCTACAACCTTATCCATACCGCCAAGTGCTAGGATGATCTCGTTGTTTGCATTCCACAGTGCAGCGATCTTTTCTACCTTTTCAGGTACGCTTACTTTGACACCTTGCATATCAGTGATGCTTCTTGCAGACTCAGCTGCGTTTAGACTAAGAGCCATAAATAGTGAAGCAACAAGGCTAAATTTGGTTACTTTATGCATAAAATTTGTTTGCATATTTTTTCCTTTATTTTTGAAGTATAAACATGTATATTAATAATATTTATATTAATTCTATGTAAATTTTGCATATATATTATGAAGAATTTGCATATATTGTAAATTCTTATAAAACTAATAGGATAAATTCTCTCCTTTTGTTGACATATGTCATTATTTGCTTTTTTAAAATGAGATAAACTTCGCCTTAAAATTTTTAAAAAAAGGAGAATCAATGCGTGAATACAAAAAGTATTGGCTAGCACTTGTTGCAGTACTAGTAATTTGCTTTAGTATTTTAGGCTACTACGGCGTTGAGGTTTATAGAAGCTCGCCACCAGTTGTAAATTTTACAGATGAGAATGGCAATGTCGTGATCGACAAAGAGAGCATCTATAAAGGTCAAGAGGCCTGGCAAAGCATAGGAGGTATGCAAGTTGGCTCTGTTTGGGGACACGGCGCATATCAAGCACCTGATTGGAGTGCGGACTGGCTTCACAAAGAGTTAGTTATATTTTTAGAGTTAAAAGCAGATGAAATTTATCACTCAAAATATGCTGACTTAAATGATGAGCAAAAGGCAAATCTAAAAGTTCTACTTAAAAAAGAGTACCGAGAAAATGGCGTAAAAGACGATAAGATCGTACTTAGCAGCGATAGATTAAAGGCTATGAAACAAGTAAGCCAAGAGTATTCATCACTTTTTGGAAATGACCCTAAGTTTAAATCTTTAAGAGAAGCTTATGCGATGAAAGAAAATACTCTTCCAAATGCTTCTGATAGAGATGATCTTAATAACTTTTTCTTCTGGTCGGCCTGGGCAACCGCAGCAAACAGACCTAATAGCGATGCTACATACACAAACAACTGGCCACATGAGCCACTAATCGATAATGTACCAACAAGCGAAAATATCTTTTGGTCAATCGCAAGCGTTGTAATACTTATTGCTGGTATTGGATTTCTTGTTTGGTTTAGCTCTTTTTATGGCAAAAAAGATGATGAAAAGTTAGAAGCTATTAGCGAAGATCCACTTAGTAAATTAAGCCTAACTCCATCTCAAAAAGCTCTTAAAAAATATCTTTTTGTGACTTTGGCTCTTTTTGCATTCCAAATTTTAATAGGCGGCTTTACAGCTCACTATACAGTAGAAGGACAAGAATTTTACGGTATAAATTTATCAGCTTATATTCCTTATTCACTTGCTAGAACATGGCACATTCAGGCTAGTATCTTCTGGATTGCGACAGGATTTTTAGCAGGCGGTCTTTTCCTAGCGCCTATTATAAATGGCGGTAAAGATCCAAAATTCCAAAAGCTTGGCGTAGATTTATTATTTTACGCATTACTAATCCTTGTGGTTGGCAGTTTTGCTGGTGAGTATTTAGCAATCGCAAATATTATGCCTATAAATTTAAGCTTCTGGTTTGGACACCAAGGATATGAATATATCGAGCTTGGACGTGTTTGGCAAATTATTTTATTTGTTGGCCTTGTTATTTGGATGCTACTTTTACTTCGCGGATTTATCGGTGGATTTAAGAATAAAGGTGATAAAAATTTACTTGCTATCTTTGCAGCTTCAGCTGTTGCAGTTGGATTATTTTACGGAGCAGGATTATTTTACGGCCAAAGAAGTCCGCTTCCAGTGATGGAATACTGGCGCTGGTGGGTTGTACACCTTTGGGTTGAAGGCTTTTTTGAGGTCTTTGCTACCGCTTCACTTGCTTTTGTATTTGTTAGTCTTGGTCTTGTTTCAAAGAGATTTGCTACGTTTTCAACACTTGCGAGTGCATCACTTTTCTTAGTGGGCGGAATTCCAGGAACTTTCCACCACTTATATTTTGCGGGTACTACAACACCTATAATGGCAGTTGGCGCTAGCTTCTCAGCACTTGAGGTAGTTCCTCTTGTATTGCTTGGCGCTGAAGCTTATGAGCATTATAGACTTCAGTTTGCTCAAACTTGGGCTAAGACATTAAAATGGCCACTTTACTGCTTTATCGCAGTTGCTTTCTGGAATATGCTAGGTGCTGGTGTATTTGGATTTTTAATCAATCCTCCAATTTCACTATTTTATATCCAAGGCCTAAATACGACTCCAGTTCACGGACATGCTGCGCTATTTGGTGTTTATGGATTTTTAGCACTTGGATTTGTTTGGCTAGTAGCTACTTATCTATTTAAAGGTCAAGAATTTGACGAGAAACTTATGAAAGTAGGCTTTTGGGGCTTAAATATAGGCCTTATGCTAATGATCGTGCTTTCACTACTTCCAATAGGAATTTATCAAGCATTTGCAAGCCTAGAGCAAGGCATGTGGTATGCAAGAAGCGCTGAGCTTTTACAACAATCACACTTACAAAATTTAAGATGGGTAAGAATGATTGGCGATACGATTTTAATAATCGGTGGAATCAGCTTCCTTGCACAACTTCTAAAATTTATGCTTAATAAAAAAGCTTAAAACTAAAGGGGTATTTTGCCCCTTTATTAAGCTATCTTTTCATAAAATAACGCAAATTTAAAAGGAAAGAAATGATTACATTTTTTAAAAGAATTTGCGTTATTTTTATCGTACTCTTACACTCTTTTTTGGCTCTTGTAGTTGATTATTCGTTTCCACACTATGCAAATGTGCAAATCACAGGTGGCGATGTCAAACGTATGGACAAAGATGGTATCATCGACGCTAAAAATCCGGCAGATGGCCCTACCAGAGATGTTTATTTTATCTACACTAAAGATTCTAATAATTCAAATAAAGTCATGGCTTATAGAAATGAAGATACTGCATGGGGTTTTCCGTTTTATTTTAAATTTAACTCAGCTGATGTACAAGCCAAGGCTCAAGGCTTTGCAAATAGCGATAAAAACGTAACTGTAAAATATTATGGATATAGAATTTCTATGCTTCAAGAGTTTAGAAATGTCATCTCACTAAAAGAAAGTGGCACTGGTACTAGTTGGCCGGTAGCTAGCTATGTATTTTACTTTATCTTATTTATCTCGCTAATCATTTGGATAAGAAAGATAAATAAGGCCTTTAGACCAAAAACTAGTGAAAATTTAGAGAAATAGATAGTGTTTATTAGCTATTTGATATTTTAAAAATCAAAAAGAGAGCTTTGTTTCTCTTTTATTTTTAAAAATTTCTAGTACTATCAAGCATTTTTAGCTCGTTTGCTCTGCTATATTATTTACCACATTCATCTACGTTTTTCCAGCTTGTAAAGTAAAATTCCACATCTTGATGCTTGCAATTATTTTTAAGAAAATCACCTACTTTTTTTATGGCATGTAATTCTTTGCCTTGCCATTCATCGGTTGTGACCTAGTTTAGTTCGCCAAGATCTTCTTAAAATGGCTTACAGGGAAGCCTTCTTGTATCTAGATCTATCTTATACAGGGATATCTATTCCGTAAAATTTTAGGTACTTTTTGACTTTAAAGTTCTCTTTCATTATATTTGGACGTTGAGTTAAAAACCAAAATTGATAATTTGATAAGTTTTGCAACCTTAATAATCTCATAAACAAAGCTAAATAAAAATTGCTCATAAAATTTATAAAAATATAGTTGGATTTTTAATACTGAAAGGTTCGCTCAGACGCTTGGGTAAAATTTTAAATTTAAAGCCATTTGCTGGCGTAGTAGTCTTTGTAAGTAGGGTTTTGGACTCTAGGAAAAAAATTTATAGTAGATTAGCATAAATTTTAGGGGCAAAGCTGCCCCTATTTTTAGTAAAGACCAAAAGTTCCGTCTGTTCTTTTGTAGATGACGCGCATTTTGGCATCAACATCGTTAAATACGTAAAATTGTTTATCGCTTGATTTTAGTTTATCAAGTGCTTCTTCGACTTCAAGTGGTTTATAAATTTCAAGCTCCATAGGCACGATCTCCTCGACACCTTCGATCTTTTCTTCGCCTATTCTTGAGCGAAATTCTTTATCGTCAGCCTTGCCTTTAACAGTAAATTTCTTATCATGCTCTCTTCTTAAAACTTTTGATGCTTTTTCGATGGCAAGATCGATCGCAGCGTAAAGATCTTTATCTTTTTGGCGAACGACTATGGTGTCTTTATGGGCCATATTTAGAGAAAATTCTGCATTAAAGCCCTTTTTTCCTTGTTTTTCATCGGCTGCTACAACACATCTTGCTGAGATGATGTCGAGATTGTATTTGCCAAGCGTATCAAAAGCGTCTTGGATATAGTTTTTGATTGGCTCTGTTAGCTCAAATTGTTTTCCTACAATGCTTATGTTCATCGTAATCTCCTTTATAGAAAGTAAGATGATTATAACACGCTAAAACTAAAAACAAATTAAACTAAAATCTTTATAAAATTTTAAAGTTTCTGAAGAGTTCGTTTGTGAAAATTTATAGGATTTGGTGTTTTTTTATCTTTTGATTTTACAAAAACATCAAAGATCATGTTGCCAGTACTTGCGACTCCGTTTGTTCCTGGCATGATGGTCGGTGGAGTGCATATGCCGATATCGCCAAAGTAAGTTATTGTTACATTAAAGTCGAACATATCGTTAAATTCTCCATCTACTTTATCTAAGCATTTGTTTGAGAAATCAGTTCTAAAAATTTCAAACATTGCATACTCTGCTGCTGCTTGAGCAACGAGTTGTGCTTGCTCTCTTAGATAAATTTCACTGCTTTGTCTAGCTGATGTGCTAGCTATCGAAAGGGCAAGAGTACTGATAGAAGCTGCTACAACTAGAAAAAATATCGCTGCTATTAACGTAAATCCTTTTCTCATCAATAAACCGCCTTTGACTTGCAAATGGTTATTTCTGATTTTTCTGCTTTAAGGCAGAGCTTTAGCGCGATGACTCCATTTTTTTCTGTAAAGACAAATCTTGTTACGTGTTTAGCTAGTGTTGCACTTTCGGCTTTGATATCCTTTGTAGATGTTGAGCTAAATTTTTTAAAGCCTTCGTTTAGCCATGGCCTATAGTTGTAGTAAATTTTAAGGTCAAAAGAGCCGTTTTGTACATCCTCGGCACTTTGCTCAGCTGGTGCTATGGCAATGGCTGTATAAGCTAGTTTATACTGTTCTGAAATTTTTTTATTTTTAAAATCACTTGAAATCTTAAGCGTGTCGATTGATTGTATGCCAACTTTTGCGATATCTAAGTGCCTTTGGTCTAAATTTTCTTGATAGCCAAAGCTACTACCAACTCTATAAAGTATGCTAGAAAATATTGCTACTAAACCACCATTTTCATTATCGGCGTTTATACACCTAGAGCCGCTATTTACATCTTCTTCATTGCTATCATTTTCGCAGGTCAAGTCCATTACGCCGTTTCTAAAAGCATCATTAAATTTGCTTCCAGGGCTTTTTAATCCATTTGCAATAGAGCTATTTGCAAGATCTACATATCCGCTATATATGCCTTCTTCGATGATAGGATCTCCGTTAGTATCGTCTCCTTTATATTCGTTTATGCCATCAAATAGCTCATATGCAGCTGGGATAAATTCTAAAATTTCAAAGTCGCTACTTAAATTTACGCCACTATCATTTAGAGCTAGGTAATCTCCATTTTTTTTCCTAGCGATAACGCTTTGTTTGATTCTGTGGCTAAGTAGCATTGAAATTTGCTCTAGAGCGATTTCGCTTTGTGTTTCTAGTTCGTTTATTACTTTGCTTTGAAAATAGTTTTGATATAAATTCATAAGCGTGTTAAAGCTCATAAGTGAGATAACGCCAAGCACGGTGATGACTATTATTAGCTCAATTAATGTAAAAGCTTTTTTTGTTTTTTTCATTTCCATTCTTTTACACTTAGAGTACTGCTTTCACCTATGTTAAAGGCATATCCATAAAGTACGCTTTTACTCTCTTTTGTAGTTTTCATAGTCGTATCTAACTTTATCTGTAAAACGTCACTATCATTTAAAGGAGAGCTAACTACAAATTTATCAGCTCCATTTGTTATGGTTGGAGTCGTTTCTGTATCTATGATAAAGTCACGTTTAGTGGTGCTAGCAGTTGGCGAGATGGATTTTTGGGTATTGAAATTTTTGATAGATTTTACTTTAAAATTTACGCTTTTGATTGATTCTGGAAGCTTTGAATCACTAGGCCTTGTGGCACATGCAGATGAATTTTGCACCGGATACGCAAGTATCCTATGTCCTTCTCCTTTTACACCGCTTTTTTCATAAAAATCTGGATTTGCCCCTTGGTTGCAGATAATAAGAGGAAAAATTATAGCCTCTTGAGTCGTTATAGAAGATGGCATGGTATTTTTACCGGCTATTAAGACTTGATCACTAAATGGTGCTTTTAATATTAATGACATATAAGTTTTAGCATTCATTAGTCCTTCTTGCATTAAGGATTGCTCGCTTAAATTTGAAGTAGTTCTTACCGCTAGTGGCAGGCTTGCACTTACTATGGCTACTACAAGTACTGACAAGATAAGCTCTATCAATGAAAAGCCACCTCTTTTTACCACTCTATTCTCCTGTTTGTCTTGTCACTTATATCTAGGTTACTATCACTATTAGATTTTACTCCTATAAAACCTCCAACTGCACCGCTTGTCTTATCTTCTATGTTATTGCTTTTTAGGACTTTACCAGCCCATTCGCCATTTGGTACTAGAAAATTTAGATTAAAATTATTTGTTTCAGTTTTTTCATCAAATTCACTATAAAGAAGCCAACTAGGTGCTCTCATTTTAGCCACATCAGTAACTGCCGAAGGGTTTCTTATAAAAATTATTTGCTCACCATTGCTTATGTTACTTACATCATTTCTTAAAACAGTACCGCTGTAAGTGTTTGTAAAGCTAAAGTCGTGATAGTTAAGTACTCCTGCGCTATGTTTTGGATTGGTAGCCCAAAATGGTGCAGCTGGAAAGTCTTGCCATAGTTTGCCATTATCTTTCATATAGATATTTTTATTGCACCCATCGCAGTAGGCACCATAATAAATTTTGGCATAAAAGCCACTATAAAGCCCTTCATAAAATGGTGCATAAACCCTACCAAAGTAAAATTTTGCTGTCGTTTCTGTTGCTGGTTTTTCATATTTTTTTACTGTATCGGTGCTATCTGACATGCCGCTAAAGCTAAAATCATTACTTGAAATAGTAAAAGGATTTTTAGCATGATTTACTTTTCTTTCAAAATTAAAATATACTTCACCTTTGCCTACGCCATTTACAAAAGTATTTTTCTCTACATAAAATGTTGATTTTGTAGCACTTGGATCTATTGCTTTTCTAGTATTTGAGCCAGGAATTTCAAAAAACAAAATTTCTTCATTTGCTTTTGCTAATGTACCGGCATTGCCATCATTATCTGTAAAATTTAAAGGAACTCTATCTAGCTTTATGTCAAAGTTCATATTTTTTGCATAGCAATCTTCATTATAAAGTTTTGCAGGATCATCGTTAAACAACCTAGCAGTTACTTCAAAGTCAAGCTTTGCTTTTTGTATGCCTTCATTATCAAGGTATGTTATATCGCTATCTTTTGTTATCTTTAACTTGCTTATTTGTATATCTTTTGGCCTAAACAAATAATCTCTATTACCTTCTAGCTTTATACTACATCCGATCCTTCCTTCTTGAGCAGTGTCTTGTGACGGATCGTTGCTAATTGAGTTTTTTACACAATCATCAGCTCTTGATGGTGTATGTTGATCAGTTGCTGTATAGTCTTTGTCTAATACATAAAAATATGTATCGCCTATATCTGAGTAAGAGAAGCCAACAGGTCCACTTGATGTGTGACGGAAAATTTTACCCAATGCTTTATTTGGATCGTTAAAATCTACGCTTAGTTTGTTCTCGCTATCTATAATGCTAGGATCGCAAGTCGCACTATATGCTGGTACAAGTTTTATCTCTCCATTTGAGCCACTTATGTTATTTATATAACCATTTGCTAAGCCACTATCAAGAGGTTTCATAGCTGCAAGAGCAATGTTATTATAAACTTTGCCGCCTATTAAAACATTGTTATTATTTATCGTATTCTTGTCAGTATCCCATAGCCTAAAGTGACTTGGTCTTATAGCAAAATCATCTAATTTTTCGCATTCAACCTTTGTAGTATTTGTTACTGGATCAAGATGAGAAATTCTAAATTTTACGCTTTTATAGGCTCTGTCAATACTAATGCCTGACAACAAAATAACAGTTACACCATTAAATGTTATATCTTGTTCATATAAATTTGTTGGAGCACTGCAAGACTCGACCAACTCTACTTTTACATCTACTGGGGCATCTGGTACTTTTTTGTTGCCATCTGTATCATAGTTCGTGATATAGACATTAAATGGCGTAGAAACGATTTTAGTTAGAAGTCTATTTTTAAATTTAGTTTTAAAAGTTACTGAACCATCGTCTTGTCTATTACTTGCGACGAAATTATTTGGACTGGCACTAACGCCTAAAGTAATGTTGTAATTTTGATTGCTACATCTTCTTATATATGTATCATAGGGCTGTAAATTTATATCAGCATTTGCGACCGTGGCTTTGTAGCTATTTGGCTCAAATTTAGATTTAAGGGTAGTTTCATATATGGCATAAGCGTAGTTGCCTTGATGAATTAGCATTTCTCCACCCTTATTTGCAGCCGCACCTTGTCCTAAATAAAAAGTTAAGTCATTTCCGCTTAATTGCTGTAAGCCTGTGTTGTCGTTATAGTGTACTTGTCCTGACATAGTGAGCAGATCGCTAGGCCCTTGTGATGCTTTATCTGCGTAAATGTAAGTTGAGTTTGGATTATAAATTTGGCTTGGATCTATTGTGGCTTTTAGTGCAAAGTCTTGGGCAGCTTCATTGGTATTGTTTGTAACTTCAACGAAAGTTTTTAAAATAGTATTTGCTGGCACTACCGTTGGGGTATTTTCTTGCACCTTTGTAAAAGTACTATCGCTAGGTTTTTTCGCATAAATATATTCCATATAACAAACATCTGGCTTATATATACGAGTAGAAAAGCCAACTAGAGCTAAATTTATACGGTCAGCACTTACGACATTGGCACCGCCTGAATTTTTAATTGTTGTAACTGTAAATTTTATATCTACTTCTTTTTGGGAATGTGACATTTTGTCTGATATATCAAATATATCCAAGTCTGCTTGGGAGTGAAATTTTTTACCTGGATTTATAAGTTGTCCAAATTTTGTCATAGTTGAGTTAAACTGATCGCCTTGAGCATTATATCCGCTGGTAATACTCTGATAGCTGCCACCATTTTTTATCTTGATATCTTCACCTTTTGTTTCTGGCTTGCCGCCAAAGGAAAACATTGTAAACGAAGCATCTATATTTCCTGCTTTTGGCGTATAGATGTTTTCAAATTTTACATCTACGGTTGAGCTTTTTACAGTACCAAATGGATCGCTTGACTTCATCCAATCTGCTGCAAGCCTTTCTAGCCCATCAAATATACTAACAAGCTTTGGCTCTATATTGTTTGCTGCGGCAGTTTTATCATCAAAGTCATAAATGATGACCAAACTCCAAGCTGCAAATTGTGGTGCGATGGATTGTATCCAGTAACCGTTTTGCCCTTGAACTGGTGAGAATAGTAGCGTACCGTATGTTTTTTTTAGTTTTCTATTAGTAGAGTTGTTTACCTTATATATGCCATCATTTGGGTCTATAAATTCATCACTAAAGGGAATCGTAGTTGATCTGATATTACCGGCATAGAATGTCCTATCTGACTCACTAGTACCAAGAGAGTCTCTAACTATATCTGTTACATCAGCGCTTGCTACATATTGGTAGTTTATTCCAGCCTTTACATAGTAGCTATTAGACTCGTTTTGATTATATGATTCAAGAGTCATTGATTTTGGTTTATACTCACTAAATGAACCAAACCAAAAGACATCTTTTGGATCAGCATCTATTGTGATTACACTCTTTCCAGGAGCTTTAAAATCAATCCTGCTATATCCTTTTATGTAATTTAAGGCGCTTACATATAAATTTGACCCTAGATTTTTTATTGCCCAGTTTTGATAAAGAGAGCCACCCCAGTAAAGTCTGGCATAGACTACGTTTTTACCTTTTAAATTATTTTGTATAAAGGTATTTTTCTCACTAAAATCAAATGTGGAAGAGGATGAATTTTTACAATAAGGATGCTTGCTAGGATTATAAATATATGTTGTTTGACAAAGTGTGTAATTGCTAGACGCAAAACTACCAGTATTTAAAAATATTCTATCGGCTGTAGATGATGTTTTTGTTACGTTAGATGGATCTGGAACAAAATTATATCCAGTGTATTGTGGAATCATAATAGTAGCACCAATGGTAGCTATATCGCCATTTACTCTAGTATTTAGATTGCCATTTATTGACCTCTGTCTTAAGCCTTTAGAGTGATCATCCCACATACCAATTAATGGTTCATACCCCCATGGAGAAGATTGTCTTGCATAAATGTGATAATGATCTTGTGCTACACCGGAAACAAAGTTGTTAGTATCTATCGTCCAAGTTCTATCAGATTTTCTTATACAATGTGGGATATTTTTAGAAGAGCTGTCTTGGTACTCTTCAGCGTCTATAAAGCAAGAATAATTTGCTCCACTACAACCAATAGATGCTGCTTCTGCTGTCGTACAAGCTCTGGGTGCACAAAAACCAAACGTGACAATGAAACAGAGTAAGTATGCTATCTTCACAACAAATCCTCTAAATAACAATAAAAAATCTCTCCTTAGATTTTTAAAAGCTTTTAGCTACTATTTTTGTATAAAATTTTCTATCATTTCAGCTTGCCCGTATTGAGGATATTTGGCAATGTCTAAAACGACTTGAGATAAGGTCATATTGTCCATATTGCAAACGATAGGAGCTATAAAATTTACAGTTGATTTTTCAAGCGGGAGTGCAACAACGATAATGTTATAAATTCTAAGTTGAGAGCTTTCTTTAATCTCCATAAGATCTTCATAATAGCTTGGAATATCGAATTCGTAGCTTCTTAATGCAAAAGGATTTATCATTGTAAAAGATGTCTCATCATCTTTGCTTGCTAGCTTAACAAAAAATTTATCAAGTTCAATTAACTCCATCGTCTTAATATGCTCAAAGCCTAAAATAGGGCTTTTAACACTAAAAATCATACTAACTCCTATTTTGTAAAGTTGCCGTATTTTATCATAGTTTTAAAAAATTTATACAAAAATAATAGCAAAAAATGTAGAATACGAGGATTTAAATTTTTTAAGGAAAAGCATGAAAAGATTTTCTAAATTTCTAGCAGTTGTAGCTCTTTTGGGGCTTTTTAGTGGTTGTGCTGAAAAATATACCGAGCTTTACAATCTAACTCCTGATGAGTGGTATGCTCAGGTTATAGCTGATATAAAAGATGGCGATCTTGAAGCGGCCGATAAACACTATGTCTCAATGGCAAGCGAACACGTAGCAAGCCCACTTTTAGAGCAAATTTTACTTATCCTTGCCCAAGCTCACGCAAATGATGAAGAGTATCTAATGGCAAATCACTATCTTGACGAGTACATCAAAAGATATGGTGACAACGGTCCAAAAACAGAATTTGCCCAGTATCTAAAGATAAAAGCAAATTTTGACTCATTTACTCAGCCAAACCGCAACCAAAAGCTTATGGAAGATAGCGTAACAGAGATCGAGAAATTTCTTTATATGTATCCAAATACTGAATATAAGCCACTTATTGAGACTATGCTTATTAAATTCAAACTCGCGCTTTACTTCCTAGATATGCAAATAGCTGATCTTTACAATAGGACTGGTCGTGACGTTTCGGCTAAAATTTACGAGCAAAAGCTTGAAGAGTCGCCGTTTAAAAACTCAGATCTTATCAAACCTGACGTAGCATGGTATAGAAAACTGTTTGAATAGGAGAAATTTTGCAAATAAACGAAAATAAAGGCTTCCCAACTGAAATTCCTATTATCGTTGAGGACGAGCTATTTTTATATCCATTTATGATAACTCCGCTTTTTTTAAGCGACGATGAAAATTTAAAGGCACTTGAGCTTGCCATACAAGAAGAGACTCCGATCCTTGTAGTGCCTACAAAGCCTCAGCAAGACGGCGCTAGAGACTTTGATGGTATCTATGATGCTGGTGTGATCGGCACGATAATGCGCCGTGTGCCACTACCTGATGGACGCGTAAAAGTACTATTTCAGGGCATCGACAAAGGTAAAATTTTAAAACAATCAGGCATAAATCCACTCCGTGGTATCGTCGATATGCTCCACGTCAAGCGCCCATCGCAGGTCAAAACAGACGCTCTTATCGTGGTTTTAAGAGAAAAAGTAAGAGAGCTTTCGCAGTTTAGCCACTTTTTCCCGCCTGATCTTTTAAAAACGATCGAAGAGAGCGCTGAAGCGATCAGGGTTTGTGACCTAGTCTCAAGCGCGCTTCGCTTAAAAAAACAGATCGCTTATGGCTTTTTTGTCGAGGAAAATTTAGAGCAACGCCTACTAAAGCTCATCGACTACGTTATCGAAGAGATAGAGGCAAATAAGCTTCAAAAAGAGATAAAAAATAAAGTCCATTCAAAGATCGATAAGACAAATAAAGAGTACTTTTTAAAAGAGCAGCTAAAGCAAATTCAAGCTGAGCTTGGAGCAGATACGAGCCGTGAAGAGGAGCTTGAAGAGTACCACAAAAAGCTTGATGCGAAGAAGAAATTTATGGCCGAGGACGCCTACAAAGAGATTAAAAAGCAAATAGATAAACTTTCGCGCATGCACCCAGACTCAGCTGACGCAAACACCTTGCAAAGCTACCTTGACTGGGTACTTGAAATTCCATTTGAAAATATAGCTAAGAAAAAATCATCCATCACCGAAGTGAGCAAGCATTTAAATGCCGATCATTACAGCTTAGAGAAGCCAAAAGAGCGCATAGAGGAGTATTTTGCTTTGCGTGAACTTTTGGAGCTTAGAGGAGTTGGCGAAAAGGTAAATAATGGCGCCATTTTATGCTTTGCAGGCCCTCCAGGTGTGGGCAAAACAAGCCTTGCAAACTCGATCGCAAAGGCGCTAAAGCGTGAGCTAGTTAGGATCGCTCTTGGCGGACTTGAGGACGTAAACGAGCTAAGGGGTCATCGCCGCACCTATATAGGCGCTATGCCAGGCCGCATCGTGCAAGGGCTCATAGAAGCCAAGCAGATGAACCCAGTGGTTGTTTTAGACGAGATCGACAAGGTTGGCAGAAGCTATAGAGGCGATCCGACCGCTGTTTTACTTGAAATTTTAGACCCAGAGCAAAATAATAAATTTAGAGACTACTATCTAAATTTCAACATCGATCTTAGCAAGATTGTCTTCATCGCCACAGCAAATGACGTGAGTATGATCCCAGCCGCACTTCGCGACAGGATGGAGTTTATCGAGCTTAGCTCATACACACCACAAGAAAAATTTGAGATCGCTAAAAAATATCTATTGCCTCAGGAGCTTAAGAAACACGGCCTAAAACCAAGTGATGTAAGTATCAGCAAAGAGGCGCTTGAGCTAATCATCAGCGACTACACAAGAGAGAGTGGCGTGCGAAATTTACGTCGTAGGATCGCTGATATATTAAGAAAAGTCGCTAAAAATATCCTCACCAAAAAGAATGATGGCAAGATCAGTGTCACAGCTAAAAATTTGAAAGAATTTTTAGAGAAAAAGGTTTATGAGATTGAGCCGGCGGATAAAAAAGATCAGATCGGCTTAGTAAATGGCCTTGCGTGGACGAGTGTAGGTGGCGACGTGCTAAGGATAGAGGCTATCAGGATCCAGGGCAAAGGCAATATGCAGATCACTGGCCAGCTAGGCGACGTGATGAAAGAGAGCGCGCAGATCGCGTTTAGCGTGGTAAAAGTGCTAATCGATAACAAAAAACTCAAAGTACCTATGGCGATCGTGCCAAAACTAGATGACGATAAGCGTAAACTCGAAGCCAGCGATGTTTATAGGCGCTATGACCTTCACTTACACGTGCCAGAGGGCGCGGTGCCAAAAGACGGACCAAGCGCTGGCATCACGATGGCAACTGCGATCGCATCGATATTAACCGATACAAAGGTAAGACACGACATAGCAATGACTGGTGAGATCACGCTAACTGGTAGAGTGCTACCGATCGGTGGTCTAAAAGAGAAGCTCATTGCTGCTCACAAAGCCGGTATCAAAACAGCTCTGATACCTCGTAAAAACTACGACCGCGATCTTGTAGATATACCAGCTGAAGTAAAGGGTGATATGAAGATCATTGCCGTAGATACGATAGAGGATGTTTTGAAAAACGCTCTTGTAGCTAAAAAATAATTTTTCTCTAGTCCTAAGTAAGATTAGGGCTAGAGAAATTTATAAATTTTGACGATTCTAAAATCCAAACAAAAAGCCATATAACGCATAAAAGCAATTAATAATTTAAACATTATAAGCACATGCAGCACACTAGAGAAAAACAAATTTTAAAATTTATGAGCGAGCATATCACGCTTCGATTTCAGTGACAAGCAAATAATGAAAACTGAATTTGGTAAGTTGCTAAGATAAGTGCGTAAAGTTTTAAAATTTGTAAAGACAGCTTGATTAAATTTGTAAATTCCTTTTGATTCAAAAGAGAGACAATGGGGCTTGAATTACGAGCCCGTCCTCTTATTTTCCTTTTTAAATCTGCTAGATTCCTCACGTTCAAGGTGCATTCAATGGCGCTAAAACGTAGCATGTGGTTTAAAACTCTAGTAAGCTTAAATTTGGAGATGTGATATACTCGTTCATAAATTTTAAAATTTGCCGGACTTTTATTTTGCTGTAAATTTTTAGCTATTTATGCTTTGCTTCATGCTCTAAAAGCCAAATTTTAGTTGGCAAGCCCTCGCCGCCCGAGTATCCGCCAAGCCCACTGCTAGCTAGCACTCTGTGACAAGGGACGATGATAGGCACTGGATTTTTAGCATTGGCCGATCCTGCTGCTCGGTAGGCATTTTTGTGACCTATAGCAAGTGCTAAGGCCGCGTATGTGGTCGTTTCTCCATATGGTACTTTTTGTAAAGCCTCGTAAATTTTTGCTCTAAAATTAGTTGTTTTTATATCAAGCCTTACGCTAAATTTTTTAAGCTTGCCATTAAAATAAGCCTCTAGCTCATCAAGGCAAAGCCTTAAATTTTCATCTTTTACTGCAATTTTTTCAAATTTATCTACAAAATTTATCTCACAAATTCCATTTTTACTGGCAACGATCTCCAAAATTCCAATGGGAGATTTTAGGTAAGCTTTTGACACATTTGCTCCTTGAAATTTGAAATTTTGGGCAAATTTTACTTTAGTTTGTTTTGCTTTTTGATAAAATGCAAGCAAAACTAGCGATTTTAGACTAAAAATAACGAGCAAAAACCACAAAGGAATTTCATGAGCTTTTTTACCGACTACGAAAAACACGTGAGCGAGCGAGAAAAAGAGGGCGTGCCACCGCTTGCGCTAAATGCCAAGCAAACAAGCGAAGTTTGCGAGCTAATAAAGCTTGCCAGCAAGTCTAGTGGCGACGAAAAGGCGCAAAGCGAGCTAAAATTTCTTATAAGTTTGCTTGAAACTCGTATCAATCCAGGCGTTGATGACGCAGCGAAGATAAAGGCAGAATTTCTTGGTGAAGTGATAGACGGACTTACTGTTAGCGGTCTTGACGCGATGCGTGCTATTAAAATTTTAGGCAAGATGCTTGGCGGATATAACGTGGAAATTTTAGTACGAGCTCTAAAAAGTAGCGATGAAAATATCGCTCGCGCTTCGACAAATGAGCTAAAAAATATCATCCTGGTGCATGAATATTTTGACGAGATCGCAAAGCTAAGTAGTAACAATAAATTTGCAAAAGAGGTGCTTACTTCTTGGGCAAATGCGGAGTGGTTTACGCATAAAAAGCCAATCGAAACCTGTATAAACGCAGTCGTTTTTAAAGTACCTGGTGAGACAAATACTGACGACCTAAGTCCAGCGAGTGAGGCCTATACAAGGGCCGATATACCACTTCACGCAAAAGCAATGCTTGTTAAAAAGATGCCTGAGGGTCTAGAAATTTTAAAAGAACTTAAAGCTCGTGGTAAAAAAGTGGCGTATGTTGGCGACGTGGTTGGCACTGGCAGCAGCAGAAAGAGCGGTATAAACTCGATCCAGTGGCATTTGGGCGATGAGATAGAGGGTGTGCCAAACAAAAAAACGAGCGGCATCGTGATAGGTACGACCATAGCTCCGATATTTTTTAACACTGCCGAAGATAGCGGTGCAATGCCAATAGTTGCAAATGTAAATGAGCTTGAGATGGGCGATGAGATAGAGATTTATCCATTTAAAGGCGAAATTTATAAGCTTATTGGCAGCGAGAAAAAGCTCGTGGCAAATTTCAAACTAAACCCAAATACTCTAAGCGATGAGATAAGAGCAGGTGGCAGGATACCGCTTATAATAGGACGCCAAGTGACCAAAAAGGCCAGAGAGGCTCTAGAGCTTGGCGAGGAGCAAATTTTTATAAAGCCAGATCAGCCAAAAGAGCAGGGCGGTGGCTATACGCTGGCTCAAAAGATGGTCGGCAAGGCTTGTGGTAAGGCTGGAGTGAGAGCTGGAGCTTATGTGGAGCCAGAAATTTTAACTGTTGGCTCGCAAGATACAACAGGGCCGATGACTAGAGATGAGGTAAAAGAGCTTGCTAGCCTTAGTTTTGGCGCGGATTTTGTTCTGCAAAGCTTTTGCCACACGGCCGCTTATCCAAAGCCAAGTGATCTTGTGATGCATGAGAGCCTGCCAAAATTTATAAATTTACGTGGTGGCGTGAGCCTAAAACCAGGTGATGGCGTCATCCACTCGTGGCTAAACCGCATGGTGTTGCCTGATACAGTGGGTACTGGTGGCGATAGTCACACGAGATTTCCTATCGGCATTAGTTTTCCAGCAGGAAGTGGTCTAGTGGCGTTTGCAGCGGTGCTTGGAATGATGCCACTAAATATGCCAGAGTCGGTTTTGATCAAATTTAAAGGCAAGCTAAAAGAGGGCGTGACGCTTAGGGATCTTGTAAATGCGATACCTTATTTTGCGATTAAAAAAGGGCTTTTAAGCGTTGAAAAGAAAAATAAAAAAAACATTTTTGCGGGTAAAATTTTAGAGATAGAAGGGCTTGAGAGCTTAAAAGTAGAGCAGGCGTTTGAGCTAAGTGATGCTTCGGCTGAACGCTCGGCGGCTGCTTGCGTGGTAAATTTAAGCGTTGATAGTGTCGTGGAGTATGTTCGATCAAACGTTGCGCTAATTGATGCGATGATAAAAGCTGGTTACGAGAGCCGTGAGACCCTGCTTAGACGAAAAGAAAAAATGCAAAAATGGCTAGAAAATCCAACGCTTTTAAGAGCCGATAAGGACGCAAGCTATGCTGAAATTTTGGAGATCGATCTAGCTCAGATAGATGAGCCGATTTTGGCGTGTCCAAATGACCCAGACGATGTGGCAACGCTAAGTAAAATTTTAGCTGATAACAAAAGAGTGCATAATATCGATGAAGTTTTTGTGGGAAGCTGTATGACAAATATCGGCCATTACAGGGCGCTTGCTAGAATTTTGGAGCATGAGAGCAAGCTTACAACTAGGCTTTGGATCGCACCGCCAACAAAGATGGATAAAAGCACGCTTGAAGATGAGGGCGTTTATGAAATTTTTAAAAGATTAAATGCGAGGACAGAGGTGCCAGGTTGTTCGCTTTGTATGGGCAATCAAGCAAGAGTAAACGACAATGCAGTGGTGTTTTCTACATCAACTAGAAATTTTGATAACAGAATGGGCATGGGTGCGAAGGTCTATCTAGGAAGTGCCGAGCTAGCTGCCGTTTGTGCTCTGCTTGGGCGTTTACCAAGCGTAGATGAATATAAAAAGATAGTAAAAGATAGTCTTAGCTTAAATAAAGATGAAATTTATAAATATCTAAATTTTAATGAAATAAGCGAGTTTAGTATATAAATTTGTTACAATATCGCGAAATTTTAAGGAGCTTTGATGAAAAAAGTAGTTTTTTTTCTCTTTTTTAGCGTTTGTTTTTTGATAAATTTACACGCTTTAGAGTGCAGTGATCTTGCTAAAAAAGAGAGCTTTAAAACTACTCCAAACGGGCTTGCATATATAAATGAAAGTCTATTTTATTGCGATGGCTCACTTATAAATTTACAAGAGATAAAAGAGCTTTTTGATGCTAGCATGGCTGTGAGAAGCGAGTCTCAAAGCTGTGTTGGTGATGGCGTTTATAAAGAAAATTTAAATAAGCTTAGATGGCTTTTGCTAAAAGCATCATTTGCACCTGAATTTTACGCAAAAGAGCTTGCAAAGCCTGATATTGCTGAAGAGCAAAAAGACGCCAGGATGGAGTATTTTAGATACTGGGCAAACGAAAGTTTGTTTAATTTTTTAAAATATAAAAAATTTTTAGAAGCCTATAAAAACGCCCAAACTCCGCTTGTGAAATTTTATGAAAGCCTTGGACTTGATACCGCAAGTGCTGCGTATTACGCAACTAGTGTGGTAAATGAGTTTTTGACATTTAGTGTTGGCAAAAATGTAAATAAGGCTAAAATTTTAACTCCTGAACAAAAGATGATCGCTCAAAAGATAAGTTTTGATGAGCTGGCAAATTTGCTTTACTCGAAAAATTTCAGTACCGCTGAGCTTACAAATTTGCTTAATATTGTACTTTTGAATGAAAAGAGTGGCGATATGATAAAAGAGATCATAAGGCGTGGAGCGGATGTAAATTTAGGTGATGAGACGCCGCTATTTTTTGCGCTAAAAAATATAGAAAATGTAAAAATTTTACTTGCAAATAAAGCTGATGTAAATCATAAAAATTTCTTTGGAAAAAGTGTGCTTTTTTATGCTGTGCAGTTTAGCGATAAGCCACTTTGTGAGCTTTTGCTAAAAAATGGTGCCAATGTAAACGAGAGTTACATAGACGAAAATGCCAAGATGAATATGATAAATTTGGGTATGACTCAAGTTGAAGATACATGTGGGTTGGAGCATACAAACAGAAGCGTTTTTATGCACGCAGCAGCTCACGCAACGCCAGAAATTTTAAAGCTTTTGATAGATAACGGCGCTGATATCAATGCCACTGATGACGCTGGATTTAACGCGCTTGACTATGCCATGAAAGAACAAAACGAAAATACGATCAAATTTTTAGAAAATTTGGGTTTAAAACCAAATTTCAATTAGGAAAAATCATGAAAAAGACAGCTTTTGTAACCGGTGCAACATCTGGATTTGGCGAGGCGATCGCCAGAAGACTCTCAAAAGAGGGCTACAAGATAGTCGCTCTTGCAAGGCGAGAAGATAGGCTAAAGAAGCTTGCAGGTGAGCTTGGCGATACACATATCATTGTAGCTGACATACGCGATAAAGAAGCTGTTTTTAAAGCGGTAGAGAGCCTGCCTGATAAATTTAAGGACATTGAAGTGCTCGTAAATAACGCTGGCATGGCACTTGGGTTTGAAAAGACGATAGATGCGAAGGTGGAGGACTTTGAGGCGATGATAGACACCAACGTCAAGGGTCTTATCTACTCGACAAAGGCGGTTTTGCCGCTACTTTACAAACAGGAAAAGGGCTATATATTTAACTTAGGCTCGACAGCTGGCTCATGGCCATATCCTGGAAGCAACGTTTATGGTGCCACAAAGGCCTTTGTAAAGCAGTTTAGTTTAAATCTAAGAAACGATCTAGTCGGTACAAATATCAGGGTGACAAACATCGAGCCAGGGCTTTGCAAGACTGAATTTAGTGAGGTTAGATTTAGGGGAGATAAGGCAAAGGCAGATAGCCTTTATGAAAATACAAATTTCATCACATCTGAGGATATCGCGACGATTTTGGTAAATTGTCTAAATATGCCCGGAAGCGTCAATATAAACAGAGTCGAAGTCATGGCAAATACGCAGACTTGGGCTGGGCTTGCGATAGAAAAATTTTAAGGAGTTCTTGTGAGACAAATTTTATTATTACTTTTTTTTAGCGTTGCTCTTTTTGGTGTCGATCCAGAAGTGGCAAAGAGAAACGCTGAAATTTATGGTGTATTTACGCTTATACCGCCTGTTGTGGCAATAGCACTTGCTTTTATCACAAAAGACGTCATCTTGTCGCTATTTATAGGCGTTTTTAGCGGAACATTTCTCATAAATATCATCAATGAAAACATCTTTATGGGTATCGTAAAAGGCTTTACAGGTATTGTTTCAAGAGTCGTTGAATCAATGGCGGATAAGACTGATTCAGGTATTTTGCTTCAAGTGCTTTGTATCGGTGGTGTGGTCGCACTCATTACAAAAATGGGTGGTACAAAGGCGGTTGCTCTTTGGCTTAGTAAAAAGGCAAAAAGTGGCATTTCAGCTCAAATTTCAACATGGCTGATGGGAATTTTTGTGTTTTTTGATGACTATGCAAATGCCCTAATCGTAGGTCCTATCATGAGACCAATAAGCGATAAATTTAAAATAAGCCGCGAAAAGCTAGCTTTTATCATTGATGCTACTGCGGCACCGATCGCTGGTATTGCTATCATCTCGACATGGGTTGGCCTTGAGGTTTCACTCATTGAAAAGGGCTATGAGCTAGTTGGAGAGACTGGAATTAACGCTTATTCTATATTTATCGAGACAATTCCATATAGATTTTACAACCTTTTTATACTATTTTTTATAGTTTGTACTGCCTTGATGCAACGTGAATACGGCCCAATGCTATTAGCTGAAAGACGTGCCAGAAAGGGCGAACTTCACTCTGGCAAAACTCAGATCCAAGACCTTGAAGACAAAACACTTGAGCCAAAAGAAGGCGTAAAACTAAGCGCCTCAAACGCTGTCGTGCCACTTCTTGTGCTAGTTATTGGTGCTTTTACTAGTTTTTATTTTAGTGGTCTTGCTGCACTTGAGGGCGATGCTCTTAAAAATGCACTTGCTAATCCGCTTTCATTTTCTACATTTAAAGATACTTTTGGTGAGGCAGACTCAGCTACGTCGCTATTTCAAGCAGCATTACTTGCTAGTATCGTAGCTATCACAATGGGCGTTTGGCGTAAAATTTTTGACGTAAAAGAGGCTATCAGCACATGGGTAAAAGGCTGGAAAACTATGATAATTACAGTTGTGATTTTGCTTCTTGCGTGGAGTCTTAGTGCTGTTATAAAAGAGCTTGGCACATCAAGATATTTGGTTGATCTATTAAGCTCATCAACACCTAAATTTATCCTACCAGTGGCTGTTTTTATCCTTGGTTCATTTATAAGCTTCTCAACAGGAACAAGCTACGGCACGATGGGTATTTTGATGCCTTTAGCTATTCCACTAGCTTACGCTGTTGGTAAAAATTACGGCTTAGACGGAGATGCTATGCATGCATATATGATTGTAAATATATCAGGCGTACTTACAGGTGCGATCTTTGGTGATCACTGCTCTCCGATCTCGGATACTACGATACTTTCATCAATGGGTGCAGGATGTAACCACATCGACCACGTCTCTACACAAATGGTCTATGCTTTAAGCGTTTGTGCGGTGAGTGTTTTAGTCGGCTATCTACCTGTTGCATTTGGCGTTAGCGTTTGGATAGCACTTCCATGCGGATTTTTAGCGATTTGGGCATTAGTTAGATTTATCGGTAAAAAGGTGGAAGCATAAATTTGGATTGCAATTATCTAAAAGAGTGCGGCTCTTGCACTCTTTTTACTCCTTATGATGAGCAAATTTTATTTAAAACTGATCTTGTAAAACAAAATTTTTCAGAGTTTTATGATGGCGAATTTGATGTGTTTGGCTCCAATCCAAAGCACTACCGCACGAGAGCTGAGTTTGGCATCTGGCACGATGGCAGCGAGCTTAGTTATACCATGCATGCAAGTGAGAAGGGCAAGAGAATTTTTATAGATGAGTGCCCAAAGGTCTGCGAGCAAATTTCTTCTCTTATGCCAAGTTTACTTAAAAGTTTGCAAGAGAGTGAGATGTTGCGTACAAAGCTTTTTGGAGTAGAATTTATCTCTTGTAAAAGCGGCACTTTAGTCACGTTGCTTTATCATAAAAAGCTTGATAGTGAGTTTGAAGTAGAGATTAAAAATTTAGCCAATAAGCTTAATATCACCATACTTGCTAGATCTCGCGGACAAAAGCTGCTAAGTGGCGAGCTAAATCTGATCGATGAGCTAGATGTTGGAGGTCAAATTTATAAATTTAGCCTCTCTGAGAATGCCTTTATCCAGCCAAATAGAGCCGTAAATGAAAAGATGATAGCTTGGGCAAAAGAGTTCGTAGAGGCTGGCGCTGACCTCCTTGAGCTCTACTGCGGACATGGAAATTTTACTATCCCGCTTTCGTTTAAATTTAAAAACGTTCTCGCCACTGAAATTTCAAAAAGCTCGATCGCAAATGCCATTAAAAACTGCGAGCTAAATGGGGTTAAAAATATCAAATTTCTACGTATGGACGCTGACGAGCTTATGAGTGCATTTGCTGGCGTTAGGGAATTTAACAGGCTAAAAGATATAAATTTAAGCGACTTTAATTTCTCGCATGTCCTTGTTGATCCGCCTCGCGCAGGACTAAGCGAAAATGTTGTAAATTTCATCAAAAATTTCAAAAATATCATCTATATATCGTGCAACCCAGAGACATTGAAAGAAAATTTAAAAGAGCTTTGTAAAAGCCATAAAGTGATAAAATTTGCCATTTTTGATCAGTTTGCAAACACTCATCACATTGAGTGTGGCGTTCTACTAAGGGCAAAAGAATAATTTTAAAAAGGAAAATTTGAAAAAATGGTTTCACTAAATAAAATCATCCAAGCAAAGATCACGATCGGTCATTTTGTGACTAAGACCCCATTTGCGCTAAGTGCAAAGCTTAGTAAAATTTTAGGCGCAAGTGTTTACCTGAAAGAAGAAAATTTACAAAGAACCGGCGCATATAAGATAAGAGGCGCATACAATAAAATAGCTAGCCTAAGTGATGAGGAGAGAAAACGTGGCGTTGTGGCTGCAAGTGCTGGCAACCACGCTCAAGGCGTAGCTATAAGCGCAAAGGAATTTGGCGTGCATGCTTGCATCATCATGCCAGAGTCTACGCCACTTCTAAAGGTTGCTGGCACAAAGGACCTTGGCGCAGAGGTCATCTTAAAGGGCGACAACTTTGATGAGGCATACGCTTTTGCGATAAACTACGCCAAAGAAAAGGGCATGACCTTTGTTCATCCATTTAACGACGAGTACGTCATGGCAGGGCAGGGCACTGTGGGGCTTGAGATGCTTGATGAGATAAGTGACCTTGATATGGTCATCGTCCCAGTTGGTGGCGGCGGATTAGCTAGTGGTGTGGCTAGTTGTATAAAGCAGGTCAATCCAAAGACAAAAGTGGTCTGTGTTGGTGCAAAGGGTGCTCCAGCTATGTTTAATAGCTACGGCGCTAAAAAGAGCATAAACTCAAAATCAGTCCGCACCATAGCTGACGGCATCGCTGTGCGTGATGCGAGTGAGATCACACTAGCAAATATCGTTGAGTGCGTAGATGAGTTTGTGCAAGTCGATGACGAGGAGATCGCGACTGCGATTTTGTTTTTGCTAGAGACTCAAAAGATCGTTGTGGAAGGAGCTGGCGCAGCAGGTGTGGCAGCACTCATGCATGATAAGATAAAATTTAAAAAAGGTGCAAAGATAGGCGTGGTGCTAAGTGGTGGAAATATCGACGTTCAGGTACTTTCTATCATTATCGAAAAGGGTCTTATCAAGTCTCACCGCAAGATGACACTACAAATAACGCTTGTGGATAAGCCAGGAGCGCTCATGAGCCTAACAGATAGCCTCAAATCAGCAAATGCAAACATCGTAAAGATCGACTACGATCGCTTCTCGACAAGGCTTGATTATGGTGATGCAAGTATTACGATTACACTTGAGACAAAGGGTCTTGAGCATCAAGAAAAGATTAAAGAAGTGCTTGAAAAAAGTGGTTTTTCATTTTCTCAATTGTTTTAAAAATTTTTGCTATTTTGTGGATTTCAAGATAGCAAAAACAAGCTAAAATTCCTTTTACTTTACAAAATTAAGCTAAAATAGCAAGCTTTAAAGGAGAAAGAATGAGTGAATATATAAATTTGATATTAGCCCTTTTACTTGCAGTTCTTGTATTTGCATTTTATAGGGCAAACAAGGCTTTAAAAAAGGCTAAAGATGAGAGTCAAAATTTATCTGTAAGTACTGAAATTTCACAGCTAAAAAGTATCGGTGAGCTATCTGTTTTTCAAGTATATAGCAAAGAGATCGTCACAAAAACCGACCATGCGTTTGGAAATTTTGGCAAAGAGTATCTAAGGTGGCTGGTAAGCGAGAAGAAGCTTTCAATGATATTTGAGTTTGAGATAAATTTCATCTACGATCTAACTAGCCCAAAACTTGAGATCATGCAGATCGCAAACTCTAGCTACAAGATAAAAATGCCCCCATGTAAGTATAAATTCTCAATCGCCGATATGAAATTTTATGATGAGAAAAACGGTAAATTTATACCATTTTTGCTGCCTGATTCGCTAAATGGCTTTTTTGGAAGCACTTTTACAGAAGAAGATAAAAATAGGCTAATAGAAGAAGCTAGAAACGAAGTCAAAAAGATGAGCGTTCGTCTTATCTCACAGCTTCAATGTAAGATACATAAATCGGCTCGCGACACGCTTGAAGCGATAGCAAAGAGCTTTGGGGCAAACAAGGTCGAATTTGTTTTTGATGATAACGATGAGCAGATAAATTCACAGCTAAATTTAGAAAATATCGCATAAATTTAAAGGAGAAAAAATGAGTTTTAATTCACAAGAGGTTACACAAACTCCAGGAAATAACACCGTCTTTCAAACTTGGGTTTTAAAATATGATAAAAAGGCGTGTAAAGAGGGTTTTGCTAGGCTTTGCGCTTTGGTTATAAATTTAAACAAAACTGCAAAGGTTAGATTTGGTGCGGGTGAAAATGTAAACTGTGTCCTTGGTGTCGGACACGATGCATGGAAAAAACTTGCTATCACAAAGAGCCTACCAAAAGAGCTTGTAACTTTTAAAGCGATAAAGGGCGACAAACACGAGGCCGTTAGCACAAAGGGTGATATACACATCCACATTCGTGCGCTAAATGCTGCTGACTGCTTTGACATGGCACAAAGTGTAAAGGATGTGCTATATAAATTTGCTGATCTTGTAGATGAGGTGCAAGGCTTTAAATACCACGACGGCAGGGCGATCATAGGCTTTGTTGATGGCACTGAAAATCCTGATGGCGAGGATAGAGACCATTTTGCAAAAGTGGGCGACGAGGATGCTGAATTTAAGGGTGGAAGCTACGTTTTTGTGCAAAAATACTTTCATAAAATGCAAGAGTGGAACGCCACAAGCGTTAGTGAACAAGAAAAGGTTATAGGCCGCTCAAAGCAGCTTGATATCGAGATGAGCGAGGATGAAAAGCCTAGCAACTCACACTCAGCTGCAGCAAATGTTGGCGATGATAAAAAGGTCGTACGCGGCAATATGCCTTTTACTGAGGGCAGCAAGAGTGGCACCTACTTTATCGCCTATGCGAGCACATTTTCTACCGTTGAGGCGATGCTTAAAAAGATGTTCATAGGCGAGCCAAAAGGCAACTCAGATAGACTACTTGACTTTAGCACTCCAGTAACTGGTGCACTATTTTTTGCACCGACTATCGATATGCTAAGCGAGTATGAGGGTTAAATTTATAGTGGGGCAAAGCAAATTTGCCCCTTTAAATTTATAAGGAAAAAGATGCCAGAGTGGTTTATCTACGCAGCCCTTTCGGCTATATTTGCCGCACTTACGGCGATCTTTGCAAAGCTTGGTGTAAGGGATATCGACAGCGATTTTGCAACATTTGTGCGAACGATTGTTGTAGTTTTTATGCTTGTTTTGCTTTTAAGCGTGGCTAAAAAATGGCAGCCTTTAAGCTCACTAAGCCCTAAAAACTGGCTCTTTCTCATACTAAGTGGCATAGCAACTGGACTTTCTTGGCTTATGTATTTTAAAGCGATGCAAGTTGGCAAAGTTTATCAAGTGGCGCTGGTTGATAAATTTAGCGTTGTGCTTGCTATTATTTTGGCTGTTATTTTTCTTGGCGAGAGGTTAAATTTAAAAGAAATTTTAGCCATTTGTCTTATCGTGTCTGGCGTGTTTTTACTCATTTTTAAATAAAATTTCCTGCATTATTCTTAAATTATATTTTTAATTTTAATTTGTAATTAATTAAAAAGCTCCTAAAATTTGAACAATTTCATTTTGAAGGGAGAAATATGAAAGAAATCATTCTATCAACCATCGTGGCTTGTGCGGCATTTGGTGCTAGTGTAAACTACACAGATGTTGTAAAAGATGTTTACGGTGATGCTAGCTCAACAAAAAGTATAGGCAGACTGCTACCAACCAACGCAGTTGAAATTTTACAAACAAGCGGTGACAGAGCGCAAATTAAAGTAAAAGGCTATCAAAACCCAGCTGTTAGCAACGTAGTTTATTTTGCTGATGGCGCGAGGATTATCTCGGTGGCATTTGCAAAAACTGCACCTTTTGATATTAAAGTGATCAAAGAGGGCAAAAACGGCAAATGGAACGAGGTAGAAACAACAGTTTTTGTTCAAAAAGATGGTTTTAGCACTGACGTAAACGCGATGTTTGCAAAAGCTGACAAGATGTATAAGGAGAGTTGTGGTGTTTGCCATGCGTTGCCTCAAACCACACATTTCAACGCTAACCAATGGCCGTCACTTCTAAAATCAATGATCGGCAGAACCGCAATAGAGAAAAAAGACGAGTGGTTGGTTGTTGAATACCTTCAAAAACACTCATCTGACGTAAACCTAGGTAAATAAGCAAAACTTTTGTAGCGGCGAGTAAAAACAAATATTAAAGTTTAGCTTATTCAAAAGAAAACTTAAAAATGAAAGGGAGATAAGATGAACGAGAACAGACGAGAATTTCTAAAAAGAGGTGCTACAGCAATTGCAGCGACACCTTTGCTTTCAAGCGTAACAGCATCAAATTTATTTGCTGATGGCGTAAAAAAGAGTGTTTTAAGAGATGGCGAGGTCATCACAGCCGCTCACTGGGGGATGTTAAAAGTGACAACCAAAAACGGCGTTGCAGTAAAGTCAGAGCCTATCCAAAAAACAAGTGAAATTTACAACCCACTTCAGTACTACACACCAGATATGATCTACAAAAGTCGTATCAAACGCCCAGCAGTTAGAAAGAGCTACCTTGAAAATCCAGATAATCCAAAGCCAGAGCTTCGCGGCAAGGATGAGTGGGTTGAGGTGCCTTACGAAGAGGCGATCAAACTAGTTGCAAGAGAGCTTAAAAAGACAAGAGCACAAAAAGGCTTGCAAAGCGTATTTGCGGGTAGCTATGGCTGGAAATCAAGCGGCAACGTGCATAACTCAAGAATTTTGCTTCATAGATTTATGAATTTAAGCGGTGGCTTCGTTGGCTCTCTAGGGGACTACTCAACAGGTGCTAGCCAGATCATCATGCCTCACGTTGTTGGTAGTATCGAGGTCTATGAGCAGCAAACTAGCTGGCCAGTCGTACTTGAAAACTCAAAAGTCGTAGTCATCTGGGGTGCAAATCCACTTGCGACACTTCGCATAGCTTGGACATCGACTGATGAGCAGGGCTTTAAATATTTTGAAGAGCTCAAAAACAAAAAAGATATCAAAGTGATCATTATCGACCCTATCAAGAGTGACACAGCGCAATACTTTGACAACGCTCAGTGGATCGCCCCAGTGCCAAACACCGACACAGCGATGATGCTTGGTATGATACACTACTTATATGAAAGCGGCAAGTATGATAAAAATTTTATCGAGACCTACACAACTGGCTTTGATAAATTTCTCCCATATCTACTTGGCAAGACAGACAACACTCCTAAAAATTTAAAGTGGGCGAGTAAAATTTGTGGTATCGATAAAGACGCTTTAAAAGAGCTAGCCGATACATTTGTTGCAAACCGCACTATGATAATGAGTGGTTGGGGTATGCAGCGCGCTCACCATGGCGAGCAACCACACTGGGCGATGGTGACACTAGCAGCTATGATCGGTCAGATAGGACTTCCAGGTGGAGGATTTGGCTTAAGCTATCACTACTCAAACGGTGGCGCACCAACATGCAAGGGCGCAGTCATTGGCGGCGTAAATAGCGCAAGTGTGGGTAAATTTAACGATAAAGGCGAGTTTATCGGCACAGACACAGGCGAGTTTGACAAACGCGGTCGCTTCGTCGCAAAGGCAGCTGCAGCAGCAGGTACAGGCCAAAGTTGGCTACAAAAAGCAACCAATTATGCCTTTCCAGTAGCAAGGATTGCTGATGCGTTGCTACATCCTGGTAAAGTGATCGACCACGACGGCAAAAAGATCACCTATCCAGATATCGACTTTATCTACTGGGTCGGCGGCAACCCACTTGTGCACCACCAAGATACAAATACAAATTTAAAAGCGTGGAGAAAGCCAAGAACGGTTGTCGTACATGAATCATACTGGACACCGACAGCAAAAATGGCTGATATTGTATTTCCAATCACTACAGAGTATGAGAGAAACGACATTACCATGACTGGTGACTACTCAAATATGAACATCGTACCGATGAAACAAGTCGTTGAAAAATACCACGAGGCAAGAGACGACTACCAAATTTTCATCGATCTTTGTAAGGCTTATGCTAAAAATTTAGTCGTTGCCTACACAGATAACGGCAAGGATGAGTTTGACTGGATTAAAGAGTACTATGACGCAGCCTACGCTCAGGTCAAGGCTGTGCCAGAGCTCACAACTGATATAAAGCCATTTGAAGAGTTTTGGAACGAGAACAAGCCAGTTACATTTGCCTCATCTCAAGATAGCGATAGCTGGGTGAGATTTGGCGAATTTAGAGAAGATCCCGTATTAAATGCTCTTGGAACCCCAAGCGGTCTTATAGAAATTTACTCAGAGACTATCGAGAAAATGGGTTATGACGACTGCAAGGCGCACCCAATGTGGTTTGAGCCGATCGAGTGGCTAGGCATGAAAGATAAGCCAGCTAAATTCCACATGATAAGCGCTCACCCAACTGACCGCTTGCACTCACAGCTAAGCCAAACTTCACTTCGTGACAAATACGCTATCGCAAATCGCGAGCCTATCTGGATCAACGAAAAAGACGCAAAAGAGCTTGGCGTACAAAGTGGCGACTTGGTGCGTGTATTTAATGCACGTGGCGAGGTTTTAGCAGGTGCTCATGTCACTAAAAACATCAAAGAGGGCGTTGTAAAACTAGCTGAGGGCGCTTGGTATGATGGCTTTGATAGTGGAATTTGCAAAAACGGCGGTGCAAACGTGCTAACTATAGATATCCCAACAAGTAAGCTAGCAAATGGTAACATAAGCCATACAGCTCTTGTAAATATCGAGAAATATAAAGGTGGCGAGGCATTAAAGCTTACAGCTTTTGCTGAGCCAAAATTTTCTAAATAATTTCAAAGCAGGGGAGCGATCTCCTGCTTTTGAACTTAAAGTTTAAAATAAATCTACTACTCACAAAAGCTTAAATTTATATTAAAGCTTATAGCTTTATAAATTTTTATTTTGCAATGGATGTTGAGGTGATAGGTATAATTTTTGTTGATTGTTAAATAAAAATTTTTACATTTGAATGACTAGTTATAAATTTTTATAAAGCCTTTTTAAAAGCCAAGCTACCGGACTTTTAAAGATAAAATAATCACTAAAAAAACTCGCTTTTTTACCTTAATGAATACAATTTTTGATTAATTGTTTAAAAGGCGTTAAATGTAGTATAAAATTAATTTTAGTTTTAATTCTTTTTCGATAAATTAAAGCGATTTTAACTTTTTAAAGGAGGAAAGATGAAGTCCATAACTTCAAAGATAGCGATGATTATCATCTCATTGCTAGTTATTTCGTTTGCTGCTATTTCAGCAGTCAGCTACTATACAGCGGAAAGTAAGGTAGTAGAGTTGGTCAGCCAGACCCAGGATCAGATTCTAAGTGATATCAAAGCAACCACGGATTCTTTTTTTGAAGATTATTTAGAAGTTGCCAAAAAGTCTGCTTCAGATATAGCACAAATACCAAATAATGATGACTCGTACATGGAAAAAACAAAAATGCAAAAAGAAAGCGTTAGTCATCTAGTTACTGATATTTTTTATGGTCGCGAGAGTGATGGACATTTTTTCCAGTCTGACGGCACTAGAACAACTCCAGCCGATAACTACGATCCTAGAACTAGAGGCTGGTATAAAGCAGCAAAGAGTGCAAATGGTGCTATATATACCGAACCTTACAAAGCTGCCTTGTCTAATGCTTTAGTAATTAGCTTTGCCGCTCCAGTAAATAAAAATGGAAATTTTGATGGTGTTTTGGGGCTTGATTTAAATATAGATGCTTTAAGTAAAAAAATCCTTGAAATGGGTAAAACAAAATACGGCTATGTTTATCTAATGAATAAAGACGGCCTAATACTAATGCATAACGACCCAAACAACGTCGGTAAAACCGTTCCCGCAAGCAAATATCTAGCCGAGGCGTTTGCAGCTAAAAAATTTGACGAAAACGGGCTAATCCCTTACACCAACTATAAGGGCGAAAACGTAACAGCAAAAGTAATGGCCATAAACGATCAAGGCTGGCTAGCCGTAGCCGCTATCGGAGCAGATACTTTTTCGTCTAATACTTTACCTTTATTAAAAGCTCAAATAATCCTAGCCGTAGCTTTTATAGTCATACTTTCGGCTATCGTATTTACTCTTCTTAAAAAATCCCTTAGCCCTATTAGAACTATTCAAACCAAGCTTGAAGACGCGTTTAAATTCATCACCTACGAAACCCCTAACGCTCCGGAAAAGCTAGTAGTAACTACCAAAGACGAATTCGGCAGAATGAGCGAATCTATTAACGATAATATAGAAAAAGTCCTTAACGGCGTTAAAAAAGACAGCGCCTTAATAGAGGAGATGAACGGTATAGCAAATCTCATGATAAAAGGACACATGGGGGCTAAGATTAACTCCGTCCCTAATAATCCGGCTTTAGTTCAGTTAAAAGATTTGTTAAATAAATTCTTTGCGTCAATTTCTGAAAATTTAAAAGGAATAGCCGTAGTTTTAGCTTCTTACAATAAAAACGACTACACTCCTAAACTAGAGCTAAAACCGGAGCTTGAAAGCGATCTAAGAGATATGATAGTAGGCCTTCAAAGCGCGGGCGACGCCGTAAGCAATATGCTAAGGGAAAATTTAAAAGAAGCTCAGGTCCTAGAAGAAAAAGCCAAAATCCTAGCAGAATCTATGAGAACCCTAACCGACGGAGCCCATAAGCAAGCCGACTCCATACAAGAAAGCGCGGCGGCTATAGAAGAGATGAGCAGTTCTATGAACGCTATTAGCCAAAAGGCTAGCGACGTAACTAGACAAAGCGAAGAGATTAAAAATATCATCGTTATTATTAGAGATATAGCCGATCAAACCAATCTACTTGCTCTAAACGCCGCTATCGAGGCAGCTAGAGCGGGTGAACACGGCAGAGGCTTTGCCGTAGTTGCCGACGAGGTTAGAAAACTAGCAGAGCGAACTCAAAAATCACTTGGTGAGATCGAAGCTAACGCAAATGTTCTAGCTCAAAGCATCAATGAGATGAGTGAGAGCATTAGAGAGCAAAGCGAAGGCATAAATATGATAAATCAAAGTGTAAGTCAGATCGACAGTATTACAAAACAAAATATAAATATTGTTGGTACAACAAACGAAATTACTGATCAAATAGACGACATGGCTAAGACGATAGTAGCCGACGTTAGAAAGAATAAATTTTAATCTTAGACCGAATTTAGGGGTTTGCTTCCCCTAAATTCTAATTTTATATCGCTGATTTTAACTACCTAGAATGAAAAAATAATTCAAAATTATTATTTAATGTATACATCACTATTTTGTAATTAATATTATTTAATACTATTTAATATAAAAAAATATAGAATCGCATCTTAAAAATTTTTGTAAAAGGAAAGTAAATGCGATCAATTGCAAACAAAATATCTTTAATGCTTATACTGGCATTATTCATATCATTCTCGCTAATATCTTTAGCTAGCTATAACACAGCTCATGATAAAGCCATTGAGTTAGTAATACAAACTCAAAAGCAAATCTTAAAAGATGTGAAAATCGCACTAAATAGCTTTTTTACTAATAATCAGTATGCTATAGAAAAAATGGCTGAGACTCTTAGTAAAATAAGCGAGAAAAGTGATGGCTCGATGAATGCTGATGGTATAAATTTAGCTTTATCTCAAGCAAAAGCTATATCTGGAAAAGAGATCACTCTTGTTTATGCTGGATATGAGAATGGGGCTATGTTTAGATCAAATGGGCAAAATAAAGCTGGGTATGATCCAAGAGTTAGAGGATGGTATAAACAAGCTAAAGCCGAGAATAAACCAATATATACTGATCCATATATGGCAGCTTCATTAAATGCGATGGTTATAACTTTTGCTGCACCTATTAAAAATATTGGAGTTACGGGTATAGATGCATCTATTGAGGAGTTGAGCAATAATATATCGCAAATTAGTAAAACTGAATACAGCTATGCTTTTGTTACAGATCAAAATGGCAACGTTATAATGCACCCAAATAAAGAATTAGTCGGCAAACCTCACGAGATCGCAAAGAGTCTAATAAAACAATATAATGAAAAGAAATTTGATGAAAATGGATTGATAGCATATAAAAATACAAAAGGCGAAGATGTCTATGCTTATATGTTAGAGATAAATGACAAAGGTTGGTTGGCAATAACAGCAATGGATCAAAATATCTTTAGCTCGCATACTTTGCCTATTTTAAAAGTTCAGATTATTTTAGCCTTTATATTTATAGTTGTCTTGTCTGCGTTTGTATATTTCTTGCTAAAAAGATCGCTTAATCCTATTAAAACTATTACAGATGCTTTGGTTAGTTTCTTTAGATTTTTAAATTTTGAGATAAAAGAGCCAGTTGTTTCAAAGGTGGCAACAAAAGATGAATTTGGCGTAATGAGCAAACTAATAAATGATAATATTGCTAAAATTTTTGACAATGCCGATCAAGACTCTAGAGTGGTATCTCAATCTGTTGAGACTGCAAAGGCGATAGAAAATGGAAATTTAAAAGCAAGGATAGTAGATGTTCCAGCTAATCCAAAGCTAATCGAATTAAAAGATGTCTTAAATAAAATGCTAGATGTTTTGGAAAAAAGAGTCGGTAGCGATTTAAATATGATCCAAAAAACTTTTAATGATTTTAGAAATTCTGATTTTACTTCAAGAATTTTGGATGCCAAAGGCAATGTCGAACTAGTAACAAATGAGCTTGGCGAAGAGATAGCTAATATGCTTGCGTTTAATCTAAAACAAGCACAATTCTTAGAAGAAAAAGCCAAAAATTTAGATGCATCAATGAAGCAAGTAACTCAAGGTGCTAGCACACAGGCAAATTCTCTCCAGGAAAGTGCTGCTGCGATCGAACAAATGAGTAGCTCAATGAGCGCAATTAGCCAAAAGACTGTAGATGTTATAAAACAATCTGAAGAGATTAAAAACATCATCGTTATTATTAGAGATATAGCCGATCAAACAAATCTACTTGCTCTAAACGCTGCTATCGAAGCAGCACGTGCTGGTGAGCATGGACGAGGCTTTGCCGTAGTTGCCGACGAGGTTAGAAAACTAGCTGAGCGAACTCAAAAATCACTTGGTGAGATCGAAACTAACGCAAATATACTTACTCAAAGTATCAATGAGATGAGCGAGAGCATCAGAGAGCAAAGCGAAGGCATAAATATGATAAATCAAAGCGTAAGCCAGATTGATAGCATTACAAAGCAAAATGTTGATATAGTGAGCTCAACGAATGAAATCACTGCTCAAATAGATGAAATGGCTAAGACAATAGTAGCTGATGTTAAAAAGAATAAATTTTAACCTTGCGGCTTGATATTTAAAATTTCATTAATATTTCATCCTCAAAATTTGAGGATGAAAATAACTCCTTTTTATCTCTAATCTTAAAATTATTTTTTGTTTTTTAAATATAATAAAATTTTTAAAAATAATCTAATATTTATAGCTTTATAGTGATATTGCTAGTTAAATTTTTATAGATTATGTTTGTCGTAATGTAATAAAAATTATTAGAATTTATTCTTACAATTATTGCTATTTCAGTAAGGAGATAAAATTTTTAATAATACTTTATGTTACTTTTTTACTCAAATATTTAAAAACAATTTTACTTTGTTTTCTTTAGCTTTTTTGATAACTACTCTAAAATTTTTAAATTTTATTAAATAGTATTTTCTTTTAAAATCGTACTTTGTGAGAAAATTAATATTTTTATGTAGAAAAATATTTACATTTTTAGCTTAAGTTTTTTGAAATTTTTGTAAATGTAAATCAGTTGTAAATAAGTTTTGCAAGGTTAATATCAATTAAATTTGTTTTAAATCTTTAAAGGAGAAAGAATGAATCGACGAGAATTCATAAAAAGTGCTGCGGCTAGTGCTGCTTGTGCTAGTGCTGGTATAGCCGTACCAAGCTCGCTAAGCGCGGCAAATGAAGCTGAAAAAGGCTGGCGTTGGGATAAGGCTGCCTGTAGATTTTGTGGAACCGGATGTGGCATCATGGTCGCTACAAAAGAGGGCAAGATAGTAGCTGTAAAAGGCGATCCAGAAGCACCAGTAAATCGTGGTCTAAACTGCATTAAAGGCTATTTTAATGCTAAGATCATGTACGGCGAGGACAGGATCACTCATCCGCTTTTACGTGTAAATGAAAAAGGAGAATTTGATAAAAAGGGTAAATTTAAGCAAGTAAGCTGGAAGCAAGCATTTGATGTTATGGAGGCTCAGTTTAGAAAAGCATATGATGAGCTAGGACCTCATGGTATCGGAGTTCTAGGCTCTGGTCAATATACAATTCCAGAAGGTTACGCTGCTGTTAAGCTTATAAAAGGTGGCTTTAGAAGCAATAGCATCGATCCAAACGCAAGACACTGCATGGCAAGCGCGGTTGTTGGCTTTATGCAAGTTTTTGGTATAGACGAGCCATCAGGCTGTTTTGATGATATCGAACTAACTGATACTATCGTGGCTTGGGGCGCAAATATGGCTGAGATGCACCCGATCCTTTGGGCACGTGTGAGCGATAGAAAGCTTAGCGATCCTGATAGAGTAAAGGTCGTAAATTTAAGCACCTACTCAACTAGAACATCAAATTTAGCTGACATCGAGATCATTTTTGCTCCGTCATCTGACCTTGCTATCTGGAACTACATCGCTCGCGAGATAGTTTATAACCACCCAGAGATGATCGATGAAGAATTTGTTAAAAAGCACTGTGTCTTCACAGCTGGCCCAGTTGATATCGGATATGGTCTGCGCCCAGACATTCATCACAAAAAATATGCTCCAAGCGAGCTAGATACTGCTGCGACTGAGAAGTCAAAGGTACTAAGCGAGGCTGAGGGCGTTACGCTTTCTTATCTTGGACTAAAAGCTGGTGATACACTTGAAAATAAAAATGCTGCAAAGGCTGGCGATCACTGGCAAATAACATTTGAAGAGTTTAAAAAAGCTCTTGATCCTTACACGCTTGACTTTACTGCAAAGGTGGCAAAGGGCGATCCAAACGAAGATATAGAAGAATTTAAGAAAAAACTAAAAGCACTTGCTGATCTTTATATCGAAAAAAACCGCAAAGTTGTAAGTTTCTGGACTATGGGCTTTAACCAACACCAACGTGGCACATGGGTAAATGAGCAAGCTTATATGGTTCACTTCTTACTTGGCAAACAAGCACTTCCAGGCTCAGGTGCTTTTTCTCTAACTGGACAACCAAGTGCATGTGGCACTGCAAGAGAGGTTGGAACATTCGTTCACCGCTTGCCAGCTGATATGGTTGTCGCCAATCCAAAACACAGAGAGACAACTGAAAAAATTTGGAAACTACCTGCTGGAACACTAAATGCCGTTCCAGGCTCACACTACGTAAAAATGATGCGTGACGTTGAGGATGGCAAGGTTAAATTTATCTGGGTTCAGGTAAATAACCCATGGCAAAATACTGCAAACGCAAACCACTGGATCAAAGCGGCTCGCGAGATGGACAACTTTATCGTCGTAAGCGACCCTTATCCAGGAATTTCTGCAAAAGTGGCTGACCTTATCCTTCCAACTGCGATGATATATGAAAAATGGGGCGCATACGGTAATGCTGAAAGAAGGACACAACACTGGAGACAGCAAGTGCTTCCAGTTGGTGAAGCGATGCCCGATATTTGGCAAATGATGGAATTTAGTAAGCGCTTTAAGCTAAAAGACGTTTGGGGCGAGAAAAAACTAAACGACAAAGTGACACTTCCAAGCGTGCTTGAAGAGGCAAAAGCTATGGGATACAGCGAAGAAGATACGCTATTTGACGTGCTTTTTGCAAACGAGGAGGCTAAGAAATTTAGCGCAAACGATCCGATCATGGAAAACTACGACAATACAGAAGTATTTGGCGATAGCAGAAAAGTGATCGGCTCAGATGGTAAAGAATTTAAAGGATATGGATTTTTCATCCATAAATATCTTTGGGAAGAGTATAGAAAATTTGGCGTTGGACATGGTCACGACCTAGCTGACTTTGACACTTACCACAGAGTAAGAGGTCTTAGATGGCCAGTAGTTGATGGCAAAGAGACTCAGTGGAGATTTAATACTAAATTTGACCCATACGCTAAAAAAGCTGCCCCAAATGAGAAATTTGCGTTCTATGGCAACAAAAATGCAGCACTTCCAACAGGTGATCTAAAAGGCGTGAAAAATCAAGAGAAAACTCCTCTTGCAAACAAAGCGAAAATTTTCTTCCGTCCTTACATGGATCCATGCGAGATGCCAAGCAAAGATTATCCATTCTGGCTATGTACTGGCCGTGTTCTAGAGCACTGGCATACAGGTACGATGACTATGCGTGTTCCTGAGCTTTATAGAGCGGTTCCAGAGGCGCTTTGCTATATGCACGAAGATGATGCTAAAAATCTTGGCGTAATGCAAAACGAGATCGTTTGGGTCGAGTCACGCCGTGGCAAGGTAAAAGCAAGAGTAGATCTAAAAGGTAGAAATAAGCCGCCAGTAGGTCTTGTTTATGTGCCTTTCTTTGATGAAAACGTATATATAAACAAAGTATGTCTTGACGCTACTTGCCCAATCTCAAAAGAGACTGATTATAAAAAGTGTGCGGTTAAAATTTACAAAGCATAGGTGAGCGATATGGGATTTTCAAGTAGGCGAGAGGCTTTAAAATTTGGAGCAAAAGTAGCACTTTTAGCTCTTGGCGGAGGCTTTGTTTGGTCGCTTAGCGCTAAAGCTTCGCCACTTATGCTTCTTAGGCCTCCTGGTGCAAAGGAAGAGAAGCAATTTTTACAAAGCTGCATTAGGTGTGGACTTTGCGTAGAGGCTTGTCCATTTGATACGCTAAAGCTCTCATCGCTAGAAGATGGCATAAGCATTGGAACGCCTTATTTTGAGCCTAGAAAAATTCCTTGCTATATGTGTGAAAATATCCCTTGTGTGCCAGCCTGTCCGACTGGAGCTTTGGACGTAAATTTAGTAAGCACAAAAGGTAAGCTTGACATAAATAAGGCCAAAATGGGTGTTGCGGTGGTCGATATGAAAAACTGCGTGGCGCACTGGGGCATACAGTGCGATGCTTGTTACAGGGCTTGTCCTCTTTTGGATAAAGCCTTATATCTTGAGTATCGCCGCAACGAAAGGACGCAAAAGCATGCCTTTTTACTTCCAGTGGTCGATAGCGACATCTGCACCGGATGTGGCCTATGCGAGCGAGCCTGTATCACTAAAAAAGCGGCCATTACCGTGCTAAATCGTGACGCGGTGCTTGGCAAAGTAGGCGATAACTACGTCAAAGGCTGGATAAAAGAAGATGAAAGACGCATAGACGATGCAGACAGCAAAATAAAGCTTGACATTAAAAAAGCGACTGATTATCTAAATGGTGGTGAGCTATGAAATTTTTAATCTTAAGACGAATAACTCAAATTTCTATCCTAGCACTATTTGTCCTAGGAAATTTTTACGGAGTTAAGATACTTAGTGGAAATTTAAGCTCATCTTTGCTTTTTGGAAAAATTCCACTAAGCGATCCATTTGCTTTGGTTCAAATTTTACTTGCAAGCTTTAGTGCTGGCATAAATGCAATTATTGGAGCTGGCATTATCTTTGCATTTTACGCGCTAGTTGCTCCAAGAGCGTTTTGTTCGTGGATATGCCCAATAAATTTACTAACCGATATCGCTTTTAAACTAAGAGGGAAATTTGGCTTTAAGGGCGAAAAAGTCTTAAATGTGAGTAAAAATTTACGTTATTACTTGCTGGCTCTTGCTCTTATATTAAGCCTTGCTTTGTCTTATCCAGTATTTGAGAGCGTTAGCTATATTGGCATTATTCAGCGTGGCATTATTTACGGCTCAGCTAGTGCTTTAGGCATAGCAGTTGCGATCATTGCTTTTGATATGTTTGTGTTAAAGCGTGGCATTTGCTCGCACGTTTGTCCACTTGGTGCCTTTTATGCCATTATCTCAAAATTTGCCCTAATTAGAGTAAAACATGATGCCCAGGCTTGCACAAAATGTATGAAATGTAAGCTTATTTGCCCAGAAATGCAAGTGCTTGACATGATCGGTAAAGAGAGCCGCTCAGTTAGCTCAAGTGAGTGCATAAGCTGTGGCAGGTGCATTGATGTTTGTGGAGACGGGGCTTTGAAATTTAGTATTAGAAATTTAAGGAGAGAAAAATGAAAATAAAAATAATGATGCTTGGAGGATTGTGTGCTGCGTTTTTTGCGGCATGTACTTTTAATAATCCAAGTATTAGTGATTCGCAAATCGGCCTTAGAAATATCGATTTGCTAGACGATAAAGACGTTGTATTAAAAGATGTGAACTACACAAAAGAGCCAGCTGGTATGTCAAAGAAATTTGATAGGTCTTTTGAAAATGCACCACCATTTATCCCACACGATACTGAGGGTTTAGTACCTATCACAAAAGATATGAATATGTGCGTAACCTGCCATATGCCTGAGTTTGCAAAAGATAGTGGAGCAACACCGATACCATCATCTCACTTTTATGATATCAGAAACAAAAAAGATCTTGCAGGCAAGCTTGATGATGAAAGATATAACTGCACAACATGCCACGTTGAGCAACAAAATGGTGTAACGCAGCTCGTTGGTAATAAATTTAAGCCTGATTTTAGAGATAAAAACGGCACTCATAAGTCAAACTTGCTAGATGTTTTAAACGATGGTGTTAAATAATGCAAAGCAGGCGAGAGCTTTTTAGTAAAATTTTGGGGGCAAAATCTGCTCCCAAATTTATAACTCCGCCATTTTTTAGCGGAGAGTTTGACTGCGGTGGATGCGATGCTAGCTGTGTAAATGCTTGTAAAAAAGAGCTTCTTAGCTTTGAAAATGAAAGGGTAGTTTTTAAAGTTAAAAAGCTGGGCTGTGACTTTTGCGAAGAGTGTGCAAAGGCTTGTGAGAGTCTTGGTAAAAAGACATTAAGCCCAAGCTCACCAAAGAGTATAAATGCAAAAGTTAGCATCGATGTTTCTAGCTGTCTAGCATGGAACGATACAATCTGCTACAACTGCCTTGATGCTTGTAAATTTAAAGCAGTCGAATTTCTTGGCGTTTTTCGTCCTATTGTTAATCAAAAATGCGTAAGTTGCGGCGAATGCTTTGATGTTTGCTTTAAAAATTCACTTCAAATGGAGGCCTTATGAGAGCTTTGTTTTTTATTTTTTGTTTATTAAATTTTATCTTTGCAAGCGAGATCACCACTCCATACAAGCAAATAGAGGCTAGTGCAAATGTGCTAAGCACAACGCTAATAAATGGCAAACTCTTTATCGCGACTGATGGAGGGACGGTTGAAATTTATGATCCTAAAGAGTCTAAATTTGAAGAGATCATTAAGATGGATGATATAAAAACCTACGTTAGTGATCATGAAAGACCAAAAATTTTAAGCATTGATGAATTTGATGGCAAAACTCTTATACTTAGCGAAGGTGACTATGCTACAAAGGTGCTTCATCTAAGAGAAAATGGACAGATGAGAAGCATAAAAATGGATAATCAAGCGATAAAAAAGGCATTATTTTTAGATAATGAGCATGTTGTGCTTGCTTCAATTAGCAATGAAATTTACTTTTTAAACCTAAAAAGTGGCGAAATTTATGATAGTTTTAAGATCTCTATCGCGATGCTCTCAGATATGGAGATAAACGAAGATAGAAGCACTCTAGCTATCGCTTGTGAGAGCGGGAAGGTCTACTTTTATAATATAAAAGCTAAAAAAATGGATCAAATTTTAGACATTCATACAGACAATATCTACGACATCTCATATAAAAATGGAGTCATGATCAGCGGAGGTACCGACAGGATCGTGGGGATATTTTCAGCTGGAAGCCTAAAAAAGATAAATACCGGCTTTTTGGTCTATGGTGTCGGCCTTAGCGATGATGGTAGAGTGGCAGCTTATATGAGCGATGAGATGAGCGATGTAAATTTAGTTGATAGCAAAAGCTTAGAAAATATCGCAATGCTAAAAACTGGACAAAGTACGATAAATAGCATAGTTTTTATAAGCGATAACGAAGTCGTAACTTCAGCCTATGAGAATAAAATTTTGTTTTGGAGAATTAAATGAATATTTCAAGTTTAATAGTTTATACGGATAATAAAAATGAAAGTGTAAAAAATGAGATAAAAAAGCTAAAAGAGTGTGAAATAATAACCGATGCAGACGATAGAATCGTAGTGGTAGTTAGTTCAGATAGCATTGAGGATGAGATAAAAAATTTTAAAAAGATAGAAGCTATCAGTGGAGTGGTGAGCGTTGCGATGGTTTACAGCTATCAAGAAGATGCCGAAGAAAATAGGAAAAAACTAGAAGAAAATGGCAAGATAAGTGAAATTTTAACAAGTGATGAGGTAAAAGCTGAAGATATTACTTATGGCGGTAGCGTGCATTATAGAGTGAAATAGTAAAACTTAAATTTTTTAGCTTTTGCATTATCATTAAAATTTATAGTGCAAAAGCCTACTTTTCGTACAGATCTTCTTAATAAATTCGTTGCTAGTACTACTATCGCTTAATCAACTTTATTTGGTTTGTAGATTTAAATTTATGTTCAATGGCTTAATTTAGATTTTTGGTGAAAAATCACTCAGTAAGCATTAAAATCAAAAAACATAACAAGTGAATTAAATTTTAGCTTAGAAGATCTTGAGATGATGCTTGCATAAAGAATTTTAGTAGGCCAGTTTTGGCTTACTAAATTTATAGCCTAAGGTCTATCTTTAATCAAATTTAATAAATTTTCTCTAATGTTTTCATTTGTTAGATTTGAAATTTCTTTATAAAAATTTCCTTTTTTGTCTATTAAATATATTGAAGAGCTGTGAGCAACAGAGTAGCCCATGGCTGAGTTTTCAAGACGGACTTTTTGAAATTTTACACCATAGGTTTTTGCCACTTCTCTTAAGGCATTTAGTTTTAATCCATCGGCATCTTTATAGAAATTTTTTGCCATTAGAGTTAAATTTTCAGGAGTGTCGCGTTCAGGATCAAGCGTAATAAAAAGTAACTCAAAGTCATCTCTTTTTAGCTTGTTTAGTTCATCGCCAATCAAAGAGAGCGCAGTAGGGCAGACATCGGGGCAAAAAAGATAACCAAAATATATAACTTTGTACTTTCCGTCGTAATTTTTAAGACTTACTTCACCATTTTGCGAAAGTGCCTTAAAATCATACTTGTTTGGCTTTATCAGCAAAAGTGCAACACCTATACAAATTAAGATTATTATTAAGCCCCAAAATGCCTTTTTCATCGTTACCCTCTATAATTTTAGATCAAGATCTACAAAAAAACCAGTTTCTTTTTCATCATCAAGCACTTTAAATCGATATCTCATAAGCTCGACAACACAAGCACTTAGCACTACTTGAGCAGTTAAGTTATCACCTCTTGGCTCAAGTCTTGCTTTGATTGATCCCATGTTCATGTTTATGCCGTCTATCTCAAGACTAGGATTTTTTAGCCCTAAATTTTTACCGTTAATGATTTTAAAGCTAAAAGGTCTCATAGCATAAATAGGTCTTGGCGAGATGTCTATTTTTAGCTTTACGCCTTTAAATTCCATCTCACAAGATTTATTGTTTAGATCACATTTTAAAGGATCTAGCGATGTGTTTACATCGGCAAATTCAGGTGGATCTTCTTTACTTGTTGTCATAAGCTTATAGCCTATCGAAAAAGCACCTAGAACAATAAAGATAAATGAAAAAATAATTATGATTTTTTTCATTATTTAAAGTTTTTAGTTACTCCGATATTATCAAGCTTTATACTCTCGCCATTGCTAAATTTTAGCTCTAAATCAACTTTATCACCATCTTTTAATGGTTTATTTAGATCCATAAGCATAATGTGTAAACCGCCAGGAGCTAGTTTTGTTTCGCCATTTTTTGGAATCACTGCATCTTCGATTTGAACCATAGCCATCATACCATCATTCATTTTGTGTGTATGAATTTCTGTACTTTTGCAAACGCTTGAATGAGCACCAATAAGCTTTACATCAGAATTTGAAGCATTTTTTATATCCATAAAAATTGCACTATTGTTTGTGCCAGGTTTTGTATCTCTAGCTCTAACATTTTCTAGGCTGATATCAGCCGCCATAAGAGTAGAAGCTACAAGCATCGCACCAAAAACGATTTTCTTCATATTTTTCCTTTGTGATAAAATTAATAATGGTTTTCACATTATACATTTAAAACTACTTAATTTACCTTTAAAATCTAAAAATATAAATTTTTAGGATATAATTACGGACTAAATTTTACTTTTTGGGACATTTCACTTGAAAAAAATTATATTTTTCTTCATTGCGTTATCGCCTTGTCTTTTTGCCCAAAATTACGAAGAAATTTACTTAAAAAATGGCTCAGCTGCTGTTATTGACGCCATCGAAAAAAATATTTTAAGTAAGGATTACTGGCTAAAAAAGCTTGAGGGCAAGGATGTAAGATATGGATATTATGACAATGAGATACTTCTAAGTGTAGTTGATAAAACTAAAAAGAAGCTTGAAGTGATCTCTTATAATGGTGGCATTACAAAAAAGCTTTTTAGCTCAAGCGTTATAGTTGGCAAAAATGGTGATAAGCTTCTTGAAGGCGATCTAAAAACACCGGTTGGAGTGTATCAGCTTACACGTAGATTTACGCCAAATGATAGATATCTTGGCCCACTCGCATTTTCGCTTTCATATCCAAATTTACTTGATAAACTTGCAAAGCGAAATGGTGGCGGTATTTGGATACATGGCTATCCACTTGATGGTCAAAGGACAGATGAGCTAAAAACAAAAGGCTGCGTGGCTATGCAAAATGATACTTTGATGAAATTTGATGATGTAGTGGATCACAAAAAAACACTTGCATTTATCTATGAAGATAAGCGTCCAGAAGCTAGCGCAAAAGATATTGCAGTTATCATTTCTGGACTTTTGGGCTGGAAAAAGACATGGAGTGAGAGCGACATTGAAAACTATCTTAAATTTTACGATAAAAACTTTGAGCGATACGATGGTATGAGCTTGGAAAAATTTAAAAGTATGAAGCGGGCTATTTTTTCTAAAAAAGAGAAAAAACGCATTTCTTTTTCAAATTTTCTCATCACGCCTTATCCAAATCTTAAAAATGATAGGCTTTTTCGTGTGAGTTTTTATGAAGATTATGTTTCAGATACACATAAATTTGCTGGTCAAAAGACGCTTTATGTGAAGCTTTATAACGATGATATGAAAATTTTTATAGAGGAGTAAAAGTGGAAAAATCTCAAGAAGTAAAAGAAAAAATCGAAAAAATTTTAGAGGCAAGGAGTGCGTTTTTTGCTGAGCTTGACCGCCAAGTTCCAAAGAAAGATGGTACTGATGTTTTTGATTTTAGCAAAGTAAAAGAGGCTGATCTGAAAGAAATTTACGCTAAATTTTATGCATTTGATTACAACGTAAGAAAACTTTTACCGGATGTTTATACTGCTTTTAATGTGAATTTTAATGTCTGAAATACGCCTAAATAAAGCTTCATATATCCATAACCTCACTCAAATTTGTACTAAAGCTGGTGGCAAAGAGAAAGTAATAGTTGTATTAAAAGACAATGCTTATGGTCATGGCGCAAGGCTTATTGCAAATGAAGCTAAAAAATTTGGCATAGAAATTTGTGCTGTAAAAAGTGAGTTTGAGGCAGATGAAATTTCTGACATATTTGAAAATATTCTCATTCTCTCACATATCCCAACCGGAAATGAAAGTAGTAAATTTATCTATGCGATAAATGACATAGAGGCGCTTTTAAAGATAAAAGGTGGCTCAAAAATCAACCTTGCAATCGACACTGGTATGCATAGAAATGGGCTTGATATTAGCGAGCTTGATTACGCCTTTGAAATTTTAACAAGAAGGAATTTGGAGCTTCTTGGAGCTTATACTCATTTTCGTGCAAGTGATGAGCTAAATGCTGATTATTTCGTGCAAAGAGAAAATTTTAGGGCAGCAAAAGAGAAAATTTTGGCTCTTTGCGATGAGTTTGGTATAAAAAAACCGATCTTTCACTCTCACAACTCAGCTGCGCTTGAAAGAGCAAGCAAAATCGATGATGATATGGTGCGTGTTGGCATCGCTCAGTATGGATACACTCAGTTTGGTGATAGTTTGGACTTAAAGCCAGTACTTTCACTATGGGCAAAAAGAGTTAGCAGGCGTATTTTAAAAAGTGGTCAAGGTGTTGGATATGGTGCTAAATTTAGTGCAAAAGAAGATATAAAAGTAGCTACTTATGATCTTGGATATGGTGATGGATTGCTAAGATACAATGGATGTGGCGAACTAAGACTTGCTAATAATGAGCCAATATTAGGCAAAATTTCAATGGATAGCTTTAGCTGCAAAGATAGCGGCGAATGTGTCTGTGTCTTTGAGGATGCAAATATTTGGGCGAAATTTTTTGATACGATAAATTATGATATTTTAGTAAAGCTCTCGCCAAACATCACTAGGAAATTTATATAAAGGTAATATGTGAAAAAGATCGTTTTATTAGCTTTTGCTAGCCTTGCTTTTGGTGTGCAAGAGAGTGAGTTTAAAATTTATGAGCAGATATTAAATCAGCTTGATACTAAGCAGATCCCAGCTTTTGTCGTCCAAACTACAAAGCCAAATTTGCCAAGCAGAGTCGATGAGATGATTACGCTAAAAGATGTGAGTAGCAGCGGGCTAAACATACATGGCGAGTTTGTTTTAAACGAGACTAAGACAAAGAAGATAAAAGGCTACAACAAAGCTCAAATTTTAGCTTTAAAAGATGAGTTTTATAAAAACGGAAAAGATGCGCTTTGCAATTCAGGTATGGCTAGAGCTGTGCTAAATCGTGGCATCACGCTAAGTGGTAGTTACGGCTTTGAAGGCAGGCATTTTTTTGATATAAATTTGGATAAAAGTAGTTGCGAGTAGTCATTTTTTTACTGTTTTTTTACTCGCTTGCCCTGGCTCTTACGCCAGATATGGCAGCGAAAAATCATGCAACTTACTACAAAAAAAAGCTTCCATTTATCTGCACACCAACACTTATACTAAACGATATCCTAAATGTCGGCGATACGCTCGTTTATAGATATGCCATCAAACACGCAAGAAAACAAGAGATCAAAAGGCTTGAAGAGAAAGAGCTTTTGGAATTTATCGAAGCTATCAAAAAGGAAAATTTACGAACCGCTTGCAAAGATAAAGAAATCTTAAATATGCTGAGTATAGGTGTTACCTTGGACGAGCTTTTTTATTCAGAAAATGGTGAGCTGATCTTTGAGTACACTATAGAAGATCGCGACTGCAAGAAATTGCAGTGAAATTTGGAATTAAATTTCGGTTTTTTGGTTACAAATTTGATCCTTTACAATTTTAAAATTCTATTTACTCACAAGAATCGACTACTAAAATTTGATTTCGCTTGCTGATTGTCTCAAATTTTAGAGTCGCGATATACTCACTCGTAAATTACAAAATTTGCCATGGTCTTTTAATCGCATTCAGTACATTAGTAAGTTTGCATGCCCCTTGAGAGTGTCAGGGGTAGAGTGATTATTAAGGGGGAAGAGAGTTCTTTTGCTTCGCGAGCTCACAACTGCAAGCAGACCGTAATTCAGGCTTCTTCCTTCTAGCAATAGAATTTATATTTATGTTGTGTAATTACAAGCTTGCAAAGTATAATTCAAGTTTCCTTTTTCTTGAACAAACAAATTTGTAAATTTTGAAATCTTATTCATTTGTCTTAGCAGACTATTAAACTTAATTCTCATGGATACTTGCCACTAAATTTATAGTCGTTATATACTCGCTCATAAAATTTAAAATTTCTTGAAAATGTCTATATTTAAAGCCAAAAAAAGATGGTAAAAAGAAGAAGTTTAGCCCAAATTTTACTAGAACTAAATTTTTACATGCCTCTTTTTATCTCTTGTTTA